>JAJFKF010000040.1 GCA_021773365.1 Gammaproteobacteria bacterium
CACGAGGCGGCGCTGGCGGCATTTGCCATTCAGCGTCACATCAGCCCGGAGAAGAAGCAGTTCCTGCAGTACACCACTACCAGTCCGCTGATGCACAAGCGGCTGGGCGTGCCGGACTGATCCGCAAGGCCTGTGGCGGCCACGCGCTGACGTTTGCCGGTCAGTCGTTGCCGGTGCGGGCCTGGGTGGTGTCGAGCGCGGGGGCGCGCGCGTCGCGCAGCTGGGCGTAGACATCGCCCAGCACTGCTACGGCGGTAGGCCAGCGGCCGGCGCCTTTGCCGGACAAACGAATGCTTTCACCGGAGGCGGTGAGAATTTCCACACGATTCTCTTCATTTCGCGCGCCAGCAAGGAAGTCTTCCCTGGGCAGCGGCTGCGGTTTGACCGCAAGCTGCAATTTTGCGGTGTCATCAATACGCGAAGCGCCGGCGACCAGGCGGATGGTCTGGCTTTGCCCCGCTGCTGCGGCAATGTCCTCCGGGGTGATGTTCTCGATGCCTTCGCGGTCTATCTTCTGCAACGCCAGTTTCGAGCCGGAGCTGATGCTGTCGATGATGCCGAGCTTGAAGGCCGCGTCCTCGCCACTGACGTCACTGTAGGGATCGGCCTCCGCGAAGCCGCGGGCCTGTGCCTCCGCAACGGCCGCCGCATAGCTTGCGCCGGCGGCCATGGCGTCGAGGATGAAGTTGCAGGTGCCGTTGATGACGCCGCGCACGCCGGCAATGCGCTCGCGCCGCTGCAGCAGCGTCTCGATGACTTCCAGCACCGGAACCGAACCGCCGACAGCCGCGGAAAAGCGTAATCGTCGTTCGGGGCCGAGTGCATAGGGCGACAGCTGCTGCCAGCGCGCTGCTATCAGCGCCTTGTTGGCGGTAACGACCGCGCGACCGGCGCGCAACGCCGCCTCAACAATATCGCCCGCAGGTTCAATGCCGCCGATGGCCTCGATGACCAGCTCCGCCGGTATGTTGAGTGCATCGTTCAGATCGGTGGACAGCAGTTCGCGCGGCACCACGAAGGGAGTCTCTCCGCCATCGTTTGTCGGTACCACCGAGTAAAGCGCTTCGGCGCACAGGCGCGGCTTGCTCGGATCGCGCACCACGATCCGCCGCACATCGAACAGGTCCGGGCGCTGGGCGAGGTAGCGGTAGACACCCAGGCCGACGGTGCCCAGGCCCAGCAGCACCACGCGCAGGGGCGGAATGTCATGTGGCAGGGTCTTGAAGGTATCCGGACCGGGCCCGACCACCGTGGTTTGTACATTGCCGGCGGAGCCCACCGAGAAGGTCTGGTGATGCATCTGCGCGAAGCGGAGCGAGCGCGGCTGTACTAGCCGGCCACCGACCTGCAGCGCATGCTCCCAGCTCACCTGCGCGAAACGCGGTGGCAATGTGCGTGCCTGCGCCGGATCGCGTTCGTAGATGCCGTCCACATCCTTGACCAAGCGGCATGCGGCGTCGAGACGTTGCGCCAGATACAGCGCCGTGAGGTCCGAACCGCCGCGTCCCAGCAGCACGGACCGTCCCTCGGCATCGGTGGCGTAAAAACCGGGCACCACCAGCACGGGAACATCGCGCAACTGTGCGCGCAGGCTCTGTGCGTCCAGGTCGTAGGGGGCGGCATCGAGCGCCTCGCCCTGGGCGTGGAAGGCGAAGTCACGCGGATCGGCCACCCGCGCAGGAATCCCAGCGGCATCGAGCACCTGCGCCAGCGCCTGGGCCGACTCTGTCTCGCCCTGCGCCACATGGGCGGCAATATCGTGTTCGTTGGTACTGAACCCCGGCTTGCGGGTTTCGGTGAACAGCCGATCGGTGACGCCGGCGAAGGCCGAGACCACGGCGATGACGCGGCGATGCTCGCGCAGCTCTCCGTAGATCTCATGCACGGCCACCGGCAGGTCGGCCAGCGAGCGCAGCACGGAACTGCCGAACTTGAGAACGATCAATGATGATTGTGACATGCAACAAAAAACCCACTTGCGCCAAAGCTCAAGCAGGTTCTGCTTCGCTTTAGCGGTATTTATAAGGCGCCCGCAAGCTGATTACTCAAATCGGCGCGGGGAGAAGGCTAATGGGGCAAGGCACTTAAGTCAATACCGTGACATAATTCGCGCCTATGGATCGTCGTCTCACCGACCTTTTGCGATTGCTCGAACTGGAGCGTCTGGAGCTGAACCTGTTCCGGGGCGAGAGTCGCGACATTGGCAGTCCGCAGGTCTTCGGCGGGCAGGTGCTGGGGCAGGCACTGACCGCCGCTTCAAGCACGGTTGAGGACCGCATAGTGCATTCCCTGCACGCCTACTTCCTGCGGCCCGGCGATTTCAATGCGCCCATTGTTTATCACGTCGACCGCGCGCGCGATGGTTCCAGTTTCGCCAGCCGCCGGGTTACGGCTATTCAGCACGGCGAGCAGATCTTCAACATGGCCGCTTCATTTCAACTTGACCAGGAGGGTCTGGAGCACCAGATCGCCATGCCGGAGGTGCCGCCGCCGGAGGAATTGCGCGATCTGACCGAGTACATCGACGAGGTTCGCGATCAGCTGCCCGAGCGATTGCGCCGCCCCGCCTCTCATCAGCGGCCCTTCGAGTTCCGTCCGGTGCAATCGCCACAGTACCTGGCGCCCACGGCGCGCCCGCCCATGAAACAGATCTGGTTCCGCACGGTTGACCGCGTACCGGACGGCGAGGCCTTGCATCGGCGGCTGCTGGCATACGTTTCCGACTATCACCTGCTGGATACCACACTGCTTCCCCACGCCATGTCTTGGCTCAACGCCAACATCCGCATGGCCAGCATCGATCACGCCATGTGGTTCCATGCGCCGGTGCGGGCGGATGAGTGGCTGCTGTATGCGCTGGATAGCCCGAGCGCGTCCGGCGCGCGCGGCTTTACCCGCGGCAGCATCTTCACCCGCGATGGCAAGCTGGTGGCGAGCACGGCGCAGGAAGGCCTGATCCGCGCAAAGCGGCGGGAGAAGTAGCGATGTTCCGCGCGCTGGTCATGTTTCTGCTAGTGCTGGGCATCGTGGCGGGTGGGCTGATGCTGCTGCGCCGTACGGCGGGCAAGCCGCCGAAGGAATACCGGAAGGTGGAACGGATCGAGGACGAGGATGACCGGCGCGGCTGGTAGGTAGTCAGCGCTGCGCAGTGCTGCTCTGGCGCGCGCTCAGGTCCTGTTCATGTCCCGGCCGCAGGCAGTACCTTTCCCGGATTGAGAATGCCCTGCGGATCCAGCGCCTGTTTCATCGCGTGCATGACCGCAAGCTCGGTCGGGCTCTTGTAACGGCGCATGTCCTCCAGCTTCAGTTGTCCGATGCCATGCTCGGCGCTGAAGGTGCCGCCGTATGCGGCCACCAGATCGTGGATGGTGCGGTGAATGTGCGGCGCGCGCGCGAGAAACTGTGCGGCGTCGGTATCCGGGCGCTGCTGGATGTTGAAATGCAGGTTGCCATCGCCCAGATGACCGTAGGCGATGAGCTGTCCGTCAGGTACGTTTGCCGTCACCCAGTCACCGGCCTCGCGGATGAACCTGGCGATGACGCTGATGGGTACGGCGATGTCATGTTTGATGCTGGCGCCGGCGTGTCGCTGGGCTTCCGGTACGGTCTCGCGCATCCGCCACAGGGCCTCGCGTTGCTGCAGGTTTGTCGCCACCACGGCATCGGTGGCATGCGCGGCGAGTATCTCTTCCAGCGTGGTTTGTATGCCGCTGCCGCTGCCGCTGTTTGACGCGGCCAGCTCGGTCAGTACGTACCACTCGTATGCGCTGGAGAACGGATCGCGCACGCCCGGGATGTGCCGGCTTGTCAGTTCCACGGCCAGGCGCGGCATGAGTTCGAAGGTGCTGAGTTGTTCGCCGGCGGCGGTGCGCAGCGCTGACAGCAATTGCACGGCCGCCGCGGGATCGGCAACAGCCGCCAGTGCGGTGGCGCGCTCCACCGGGCGGGGGAAGAGTTTCAGGCAGGCGGCGGTGACGATGCCCAATGTGCCTTCCGAGCCGATGAACAGTTCATGCAGGCGATAGCCGCTGTTGTCCTTGCGCAGGGGTTTCAGGCCTTCGATGACCCGGCCATCAGCCAGCACCACCTCCAGCCCCAGCACCAGCGCGCGCATCATGCCGTAGCGCAGGACGGCCGTGCCGCCGGCATTGGTGGCCACGTTGCCGCCAATCTGGCAGGTGCCTTCTGAACCCAGACTCAGCGGGAAGAGGCGGTCGGCCGATTCGGCGGCCTGCCGGACCTGGGCCAGCGTGCAGCCTGCTTCAACAGTGATGGCATCGCCCAAGGGATCGATCTGGCGGATGCGGTTGAGCCGTTGCAGGGCGAGGATAACCTGGGTGCCGCTATCATCCGGCGTCGCGCCGCCGCAGTAACCGGTGTTGCCGCCCTGAGGGACAATGCCGATGCGGTGCTGCGCGCAGATGCGCACGACCTGCGCGACCTGTCCGGTGTTCGCCGGCAACAGGACCAACGGGCTGCGGCCGCGATGCAGTCGCCGGAAGTCGGTGAGGTAGAGGTCCATGTCGGGGCCGGCGTCCAGATAGCCTGCCGGTCCGACAAGTGCCTTCAGTGCTTCAAGCGGCGCATTCTTCATGAGTTTCCGGGAGGCAGGCAACCGATCCGCACCTTACCCCACTCCCCCGGAAGGGGGAGCCGGGCACAGCCGCCACTACGGCATCTGTTTGAGTGCGGCGATACGTTGTTCCAGCGGCGGATGGCTCATGAACAGGCGCTTGAGGCCCTTTGGCGCCCCACCCGAAATGCCGAAGGCGCGCATCTGCTCCGGCAGGCCGCCGGGATGACGGCGCTGCATTTCCGACTGCAGGCGCTCCAGGGCGCCGACCATGCTGGAGGTCCCTGCCAGGTGCGCGCCGCCGGCGTCGGCACGGAACTCGCGCCGCCGGGAGAACCACATGACGATTGTGCTGGCGAGAATGCCGAGCGCGATCTGGGCGACGATGACGGTCATCAGGTAGGCAATGCCGGGGCCGTGCTCGTTCTTCAGTACCACCTTGTCGACCACGGTGCCGATGATGCGTGCCAGGAAGATGACAAACGTATTTACCACTCCCTGGATCAGTGTCAGGGTGATCATGTCGCCGTTGGCTACGTGGCTGATCTCATGGCCGATGACCGCCTCGGCTTCCTGCTGTGACATGCCGTTCAGCAGGCCTGTGCTCACGGCCACCAGCGCATGGTCGCGACGCGCGCCGGTGGCGAAGGCATTCATTTCCGGCGTGTCAAAGATACCCACTTCGGGCATGCCGATGCCGGCCTGTTCGGCGTGGCGCTTGACGGTGTTCACCAGCCAGGTCTCCATGGCGGTGCGCGGCTGCTCGATGATCTTCACGCCCATGGCGCGCTTGGCCATCCACTTGGAGATGCCCAGCGAGATCAGGGAGCCGCCGAAACCGAAGATCGCCGAGAAGATCAGCAGCCCGGTGACGTTCCAGCCCCCCTGCTGCAGATAGATGTCCAGGCCAAAGACATTCACGACCAGGGTGAGTACGGCCAGAATGGCGATATTCGTCATTAAAAACAGGGCGATACGTTTCATTGACTATGACCTTGGCCGCCAGGCGGCATTGATTTCGGATGCAGCAGAATGATTGAGGGGAATTTCAGGGATTTCAAGGCGTGCCCACGCCCAGCAGCCAGCCGATGCTCCAGGTCAGCGCGCCGGCCGCCGCGCCGATGGTCACCATCCGTAGACCTGATCGCCAGGCGCTGCGGCCCGTGAACAGGCTGATGGTCATGCCGGCGGCGAACAGCGCCAGCGCGCTCAGCGCGATGACCAGTCCCAGGGTGCGGGCGCCGGTGGCGGTCGGGAGCAGGACAAGGGGCAGCAGCGGCAGCAGCGCACCGGCGGCGAAGGCAGCGAACGAAAAGCCTGCCGCGGCCCAGGGCGAGCCGAGATTATCGGGATTCAAACCAAGTTCTTCACGCGCCAGAGTGTCCAGGGCGTGTTCGGGATCCTGCAGCAGCTGGCGGCCCAGGGTGCGGGCCTGCTCCAGTTCCAGCCCGCGGGCCTGGTAGATCAGCGCCAGTTCCTCGGCTTCCTCTTCCGGGTATTCCTCCAGCTCCTCGCGCTCCAGGCCGATCTGGTACTCATACATCTCGCGCTGCGAGCGCATCGATACGTATTCACCGGCGGCCATGGACAGCGCGCCGGCCAGCAGGCCGGCGATGCCGCTCATCAGGATGAATTCGCTGCTGGCGCCGGCGCCGGCAATGCCGAGAATCAGGCTGGTGTTGGATACCAGGCCGTCATTGACGCCGAATACCGCCGCGCGCAGATTGCCGCCGGAAAAGCGCCGATGCCGGCGGCCGATCTGTTCGACGGCGGTGGGCATGGGATGCCCGGATACGTGCGATCCGTCGTAGATGGACAGGCCCCGCATTTTCAGAGCAGCCAGGGCGGGCTTCACGTTGCGTGGCTCGAGCCAGTCTGCCAGCGTGGCGACGATGCGGGCGCGCAACGAGGGCTTGAAGGGAGGCATGGGCCCGCGCGTGCTTTCCCAGTGCAACGCCTGATGCTCGGCGGCCCCGGCCAGTGAGCGGAACAGGGTTTTTTTGGCTGGATCGGGCTCGGCGTCGGCTACCCGGCGGTACAGCCAGGCCGACTCGCGTTCGTGGAACCAGTTGTCTGTGGCATCAGTCATGGCGGAGCACTGGCCCCGCAGGGGGTCCCGAATCGTAGGGGGATCAGGGGTGGGGTGGTGCGAAGCTACGCCGGTCAGTAGCTGTCACGTTCCTTATCGTCGTCGTCTTCCCAGTCATCATCATCCTCATCCTCGTCGTCATCCTCATCTTCGTCCTCGTCCCAGTCGTCATCATCTTCGTCATCGTCGTCTGCGGTATCGGCCGTCCAGCCCTCTGGCTTGCTGGTCTTTTCCAGGTCCATCTCTGCCCAGGTCTCAAGGTCGACCTCTTCCACGTCGCCGTCCTCGTACTGGAGTTCGATGAGTTCGGAGTCCTCATCCACGCCTACCACGTGGAAGACCTCTTCTTCCTCCAGGTCCTCGTACCACTGGCCTGGAACCGGATCGTGATCTCTACTCACAAAGCACCCCTGAAATAAGACATCCGGCACCTGTCACCGGGACGGCGTGCAGTTTAGGATGTTGCACGCGGGCAGGCAATCGTAAACGGGGAGCGCGCGCGATCCAAGGCCGATGGCCCCGGACCCCGGTCTGAACGGAGATCGCGCTGGCGCAGACCTGCGGTACCGGGGCGCTGGCTCAGTACTCACCCGGGCTGGCCGGCGGTGTCGGGCGTGATTTCGCGCTGCCGCTATTCGCGCTCCACGAATGTGCAAAGTCGATGGAAGATCTGTAGCCTCGACCCATGGTCCCGGGCACGGTGCATGACGATCTCATCCGGCAGCTGCGCGTGGCGCCCCGCGCCCGCGTACGTCTGTCCGACCGCAAGGCGGCGCGCACCTTCGACCGGGATGAGGAAGAAGCCGAACGCGCACTGAAGAGCAATCGCAAGCGGCTGGAGCAGCTGCAGTACAAGATGTACGCCGACGGACGGTTCGGCATGCTGGTGGTCTTCCAGGCCATCGATGCCGGTGGCAAGGACGGCACCATCCGGCATGTGATCAGCGCCTTCAATCCTCAGGGCTGTTGCGTGACATCCTTCAAGGCCCCGAGCACCGAGGAACTGCGGCATGATTACCTGTGGCGCATTCACCAGCACGCGCCGCGCCGCGGCGGAATCGCCGTGTTCAATCGCTCCCACTATGAAGATGTGCTGGTGGCGCGCGTGAACCAGCTGGCGCCCGTCAGCGTGATCGAACGCCGCTATGGCCAGATCAATGATTTTGAACGCATGCTGGCCGACAACGGCATCCAGGTGGTGAAGTTCTTTCTGCATATCGGCAAGGCCGAACAGAAACGACGCTTTCAGGCGCGGCTGGACAAGCCGCACAAACAATGGAAATTTGATCCGCAGGATCTGCAGAAACGCCGCCAATGGAAGGCCTACCAGCTCGCCTTCCAGTCCATGCTGAACCGCTGCAGTACCGCCCAGGCACCCTGGTACGTGATTCCGGCGGAACACAAATGGTTTCGCAACCTGGCCGTTTCACAGATCCTGCTGCACCATCTGCAGCACTTGCCGCTGCGCTTTCCGTCGCTCACCTACGACCCGGCCGACATTCGCCTGACTTAGTCTGCTGCGGCCGTCCCGCATCGGCCCGCCCGGCCCGCCCGACCGCTCATCGAGGCTATGATCCGCGTGACATGAGCGCGTTCATTACACGATTCGCACCTTCGCCGACGGGCCTGCTGCACCCGGGTCATGCCTGCAGCGCCTTGCGGGCTTTCCAGGCGGCGCGGGATGCCGGTGGCCAGTGCCTGCTGCGGATCGAGGATATCGACCGCATGCGCTGCCGGCCACAGTACGAGCAGGCCATCTACGAGGACCTGGCGTGGCTGGGCCTGCAATGGCCTACTCCGGTGCGTCGCCAGTCCGATCATTTCGGGCAATACCAGGCCGCCCTGGAACGTCTCATCGCCCGTGGCGTGATGTACCGCTGCTTCAAGACCCGCCGCGAAGTGATGGAAGACATCGCACGCGCTCCGCATCGGGCTGGCGAGGGACCGGATGGCCCGCCTTACCCGGGTCCGCTCACCGCCATGAGCGCAGAGGAGGAACAAACCCGCCTCGCTGCAGGCCAGCCCTTTGCCTGGCGCCTGTCATTGGCGCGTTGTCGCGATCTGCTGGGTGGGCAGTTCGATGGTCTGACCTTCGTGGAGGATGGTGTGGAGATTCGCGCCCGGCCCGAGCAGCTTGGCGATGCCATCCTCGCCCGCAAGGATGTCGGCACCAGCTATCACCTTGCCTGCGTCCATGATGATGCGCTGCAAGGCATCACCCACGTCATCCGCGGCCGCGACCTGTTCGCCTCGACCCATCTGCACCGGCTGTTGCAGGCGTTGCTGGAGGTGTCGACCCCCGTCTATCACCACCATCCGCTGCTCACGACCCCGGGTGGCCAGCGCCTTGCCAAGCGCTCGGGCGCTCCGACACTTGCCGCCATGCGCCAGGCGGGTTTACCGCCGCCGACTCTGGCAACAGCCGGCGGCTGCCCTTGATGCAGATGCAGTGCCCGCTGCACTGATTCCTTCCCGCTGTCGTGGTACCCCGACAGTCTGTTTGTCCTCTACTGACATTAGTGCCTGTATATTCACCTCCATGTCCGATGCCGACCGAAAGGAGACCGCCCAGGCCCTGACCCGCGCCCGTCGCGTGGTCATCAAGGTCGGCTCAGCGCTCCTGGTCGACCAGGGCACCGGCCGGCTCAACCGCACCTGGCTGGAAACGCTGGCTACGGATGTGCTGCGGTTGCGCCAGCGAGGGCAGGAAGTGCTGCTGGTCTCATCCGGCGCCGTGGCCCTGGGTCGCAGACAGCTGAACCTGCCCGCGGGAAAGCTCAGGCTGGAGGAGAGCCAGGCCAGCGCCGCCGTTGGCCAGATCCGCCTGGCGCATGCCTGGAAGGAAACGCTCGAACGCCACGGGGCCACGGTGGCGCAGGTCCTGCTCACCATCGAAGACACCGAGCAGCGGCGGCGCTATCTCAATGCCCGCAGTACGCTGAACAGCCTGCTGCGAATGGGCGCGGTGCCGGTCATCAACGAAAATGACACCGTGGCAACAGCGGAGATCCGCTATGGGGACAACGACCGGCTGGCCGCGCGCGTGGCGCAGACCGTCAGCGCCGACTGCCTGGTGCTGCTGTCGGACATCGACGGCCTGTATACGGCCGATCCACGCGTAGATTCAGCCGAGAGCGGCAAGCCGGAGCTGCTCAGCAAGGTCTTCCAGATCACTCCGCAGATCGAGGCCATGGCCGGTGGCGCCATCTCCGGCGTGGGTACCGGTGGCATGGTCACCAAGATAGCCGCTGCGCGCATCGCCCTCGGCGCCGGTTGCGCCATGTGCATCTGCAGCGGTCGCGAACAGAACCCGCTGCAGCGGGTGGAGGACGGCGAACGCTGTACCTGGTTTGTGCCTCAGGCCTCGCCGCTGACCATGCGCAAACAATGGATCGCCGCGACGCTGCATCCCACTGGCGCACTGGTCGTCGATGCCGGCGCGATGAGCGCACTGGCCAATCACAAGAGCCTGCTGCCGGCCGGAGTGGTCAAGGCCGTGGGTCGCTTCGGGCGCGGCGATACCGTCAGCGTGCTCGCGCCCGACGGCAAGGAGATTGCCAAGGGTATCTGCGCCTACTCCGATCGCGATGCGGCGCGCATCATGGGGCGCAGGAGTACCGAGATCGAGACCATCCTGGGGTATCGCGGTCGCGACGAGATGATTCACCGCGATGACCTGGTGTGGCTGGCACAGACCGATCCCTTTCCGGAGCAGACGCGCCCGGCCCAGCAGCAGTCTCCGCCGTCGCCATGAGCGCAGAAAAGACAAACATCGCGGCCATCGACCACATGATGTCCGAAATGGGTCGGGCGGCAGTGGTCGCCGCGCGCGTGCTGGCGCAGGCAGCGACAGCGCAAAAGAACCAGGCGCTGCATGCCGCGGCTGCGGCCCTGCGCCAGCACCGCGCCGCGGTGTTGACTGCCAATTCGCAGGACATGGCCGCCGCCCGCGCGGGACACACCACCACGGCGCTGCTCGATCGCCTGCTGCTCGATGAGGCGCGCATCGAGGCGATGGCCGGCGGGATGGAAGACATTGCCGCCTTGCCCGATCCCATCGGCACGGTGCTGGCGGAGTGGACCCGTCCGAACGGTCTGCAGATCCAGAGCGTGCGCGTACCGCTGGGCGTAGTCGGCATTGTTTACGAGAGCCGGCCCAACGTGACGGCGGATGCCGGTGCGCTATGCCTGAAATCAGGCAATGCCGTCATCCTGCGTGGTGGATCAGAGGCATTGCGCTCCAGCCTGGCGATCCATGCCTGTTTGCTGGAGGGACTTGAGTCGGCAGGGCTGCCGCCAGCCTGCATTCAACTGGTGCCCACCGCCGATCGCGCCGCAGTAGGCAGTCTCCTGGCCATGGATGAGTTTGTTGATGTGCTGGTGCCGCGCGGCGGGCGCAGCCTCATTGAACGGGTAAAGCGCGATGCGCGCGTGCCGGTCATCGGACATCTGCAGGGTAACTGTCACGTCTATGTCGACCGCAGCGCGGATGTGAACATGGCCCGTGAGATCGTGCTGAACGCCAAACTGCGCCGCACCGGCATCTGCGGCGCAGCCGAAACCCTGCTGGTGGACCGCGGCTGCGAAGGCACACATCTGCGACCGTTGCTAACCGCCCTTCTCGAAGCCGGCTGTGAGGTGCGGGGGGACGAGGCCGCCCGGCAGGCGGATTCGCGGGTGCTGCCGGCCGCCGAAGATGACTGGTATACGGAGTACCTGGACGCGGTAATCGCCGTGCGGCTGGTGGATGGCGTGGAGGCAGCCATGGAGCACATCCGCAAGTACGGCTCCGCCCATACCGAATCCATCGTGACCGATGACCCGGTCGCGGCCGGGCGCTTTCTGGCCGGGGTCGACAGCGCCATCGTGCTGCACAATGCTTCCACGCAGTTCGCCGATGGCGGTCAATTCGGCATGGGCGCGGAAATTGGCATCTCGACGGACAAGTTCCATGCCCGCGGACCGGTAGGCATCGAGCAGCTAACGAGTTATAAGTACGTAGTGAGGGGGAGTGGCCAGACCCGGCCCTGACCGGGAGCAGCGCCGCATACCTGATTATTTGTACAGCCATTGCACTGTAGGGGAGTTGCAGAATGAAGAAATTGATTGTTCCTGCCATCGCGTCCGTCCTGGCCCTGGGTCTGTCGGCCTGCGAGAAAGAAGGCCCGATGGAGAAGGCCGGCGAGCACATGGACGAGGCCGTAGACGAGATGAAGGACAGCACCCAGTCCATGGGCGAATCCATGGGCGAGTCCGTCGATGAGACCATCGACGAGATGCAGGTCGGCGCCGACGAAAAGATCGATGAGATGGCCGACAAAGCCAAGGAAGAGATGCCGGAGATGCCGGAGATGCCGGAAGGCTGATCCAGCGCAGTTCGCCTCGCCGTGCGCGGATCACCGCACCGGATGTGTCCGGTGATCCGCGCCCGGTGTTGTACCGTGAGCGCAACGCTCACAGTTCACCCAGCCCGAATCGCCGCTGACGTAGTACTCCTTCTTCCAGATCGGTACGCGGTGTTTGACCTCGTCGATGATGTAGCGGCAGGCCGCGAAGGCCTCGTCGCGATGCGCCGCACTCACGCCCACCCACACTGCCAGGCCACCAATCTCCAGCTCACCGAGCCGGTGTACGCACGCGGCCCGTAGTAACGGAAAGCGCTGTGAGGCTTCCGCGAGAATGCGCTCGCCTTCCTTTACCGCCAGCTCCGCATAGGCCTCGTATTCCAGGCGCGTGACCGCCTGACCTTCGTTGTGATTACGCACCCAGCCCTCAAAGGCGACGTAGCCGCCGGCGGCCGGATCGATGAGCTCGGCGCGCAGCGCTGCGGGGTCGAAATCAACGTCACAGAAGCGGAACAAACCCTGCATGTCGCGCCTACCCGCCCGCAACCGGCGGAATGAACACCACCACATCGCCATCCCGCAGCGGCGCACTCCACTCGGCAAACTCCGCATTCACCGCCACGCGCAGCTGCTCGCGCCCCAGTGCGAACGGGTGCCGGGCACGTAGCTCCTCGAACAGCGCCGCAGGCGTCGCGGCCGCAGTGTTCAGATGTTCCTCACTGCGCCCGGCCTGTTCGCGCAGGATGGCGTGATAGCGCACCTGGATACTCCGTTCGCCCGCCGCCGCCTCGCTGAAGGAACGGGTGGCCTCATCGTATTCCGCGACCGTATTGATATTGTCCAGTGCGCGTGGCTTCGGCTGCGCCAGCAAACTGACATCGGCGCCCATCAGGAATTTGCGCGGACAGCGTCCGCCACCTTCGATATAACCAACGAGCGCCGCGTGGCCATGCGGCTCATAGATGGCGCACAGCGGTTCGGGCATGCCGTCGTGGCTGCTGCGGTAGGCGGTAGCCAGGCGCACAGGATCGCGCTGGGCAATCAGATGCGCCAGCGTCTCGCCGTCCAGGTAGGGCAGGTCGCAGGCGAGGATCAGCCAGGCGGCCTGCGGGTGCTGTGCCTGGGCCGCGTGAATGCCGGCAATGGGCCCGTGGCCTCCAGGACGGTCGACGATCTGCGGCAGGGCGGCGCGAACCGGATCGTCTGTCTGGTCGGCGCGCACGGAAATAAACGTTTGCGCGCACACCGCCTGCAGCAGTTCGCAGGCGCGCAGCAGCTGCGGCTTGCCAGCATAGGCGAGGGCGGCCTTGTCCCGTTGCATGCGGGTACTGGCGCCGCCGGCGAGTACCAGGCCGAACAGGGGCGCATTCTTGTCCATTTGATTCATTTGTCGCTCTTGCCGCCGCGCTTTTCCAGCAGCCTGATGTCCGAGATCACGATGTCATGCGATAGCGCCTTGCACATGTCATACACGGTCAATGCCGCCACCGAGGCGCCGGTCAGGGCCTCCATCTCCACGCCGGTCTTGTGATGCACGCTGACAGTGCAGCGGATCTGCACAGTGGTCGGTTCGCTCATCTCGATGTTGATCTTGCAGTTCTCGATGCCCAGCGGGTGACAGAAGGGGATGAGGTCGTGCGTGCGCTTGGCGGCCATGACACCGGCGATGATGGCAGTGTCGAACACCGGCCCCTTGGGTGTGCGCCCGGCATTGTCGGTCAGTGCCTGGGCGACGTTCTGAGGGAGCATGACTGTTGACTGGGCGGTGGCGGTGCGCGGCGTCGCGGTCTTGTTTGATACGTCTACCATTGTCGGGTGATTGCTTGGATCGATGTGGGAGAGGGGCATTTTGGGGCGTCTCGGTGGTGGAGGGCGCCGTTCCGGGGGCGGAAGTTATCCACAATTTGAGGGGGGGGATTCCCACAAATTATGGATAACTTCCGCCCCCGGAACGGCGCCGGGAATCAACTACAAACGTCGTCAATAGAACAACTCTTCATCTCGGAGAGGGGGCTGGGGGGGGTATACACAGTTTATGGGTATACCCCCCCATAAACTGTGGTTAAAACCCCCCGCCCCCACAGCGC
>JAJFKF010000005.1 GCA_021773365.1 Gammaproteobacteria bacterium
GAGAGTTATCCACATTTTGAGGGGGGGATTCCCACAAAATGTGGATAACTCTCCGCCAGCCAACGACCGAACACCTCTGTTACCTGGTGTCCGAAGATGAAAACAGCTCGTCGAGTTTGCGCTCGTAGTCGTGATAACCGAGCACATCGTACAGTTCGGCCCGCGTCTGCATGCCATCCAGCACGCCCTTCTGCGTGCCATTCTCGCGCAATGAAGCGTAGACCGCTTGCGCGGCCTTGCTCATGGCACGGAAGGCGGAGAGCGGGTACAGCGCCAGGCGCACGCCAGCCTCGCCCAGTTCGCTGGTGGTGAACAAAGGTGTTTTCCCGAATTCAGTGATGTTGGCCAGCACCGGAACTCTCACCGCGGCGGTGAACTGGCGGTACTCGTCCAGGGCGGTGAGCGCCTCGGCGAAGATCATGTCCGCGCCGGCTTCTACATAGGCCAGGGCACGGTCGACCGCGGCCTGCTGACCTTCCACGGCGTGCGCGTCGGTGCGCGCCATGATGACGAAGCGGGGGTCGGTGCGAGCGTCGACGGCGGCCTTGATGCGATCGGTCATTTCAGCGGCTGAAACCAGCGCCTTGCCCGGCCGGTGGCCGCAACGCTTGGCCTGGACCTGATCCTCGATGTGCATGCCTGCAACGCCGGAGCGGGTCAGGTCCCGCACCGTGCGGGCCATGTTGAAGGCGCCGCCGAAGCCGGTGTCGGCGTCGACAAGGAGGGGCAGCGGGCAAATCGAAGTGATGCGCCGGGCGTCCTCGCACACATCGTTCAGGCTGGTGATGCCCAGATCCGGCAGGCCGAAGGAGGCATTGGCCACTCCGGCGCCCGACAGGTACAGGGCGCGGAAGCCGGCCTGCTGTGCAAGCAGGGCGCTGTAGGCGTTGATGGCGCCGGCCACCTGCAGTGGCCGTTCAGTCTCGAGGGCGGCCCACAGGCGGGCGCCGGCGGAATCGGGGGCGTCTGGCATGAAGTATGAGTCCAGTGGAAAACGGCGCCGCATTGTAGCGGAGCCGGGGCACCCTGAGGCCAGGCGAGGCTCATACGATCTGGCCCTGACGATGAGCCGGGCTGGTGGTGCGCCGCGGAATGCGGGTGATTCGGCTAAAAGCTCTTGCGAAACGACACTGTGTAGCGGCGCAGGCGCGGATCGCCGAATGAGCTGAAGCCGCGCCGCGCTGCCGTGCCACCGAGGATGGGTGGCAGGGTATCGAACACGTTCATGATGCCCACCATCCATTCGGTGTCGGCGAAGAAGCCGCGTGCGAAGGGCAGGTCGGCGTCGAAGCGGTAGCGTGCGAACAGGTCATGGTAGATCTGCGAGGGGATGTAGCGCGAACCCCCGTTGGACTGCTTCGCCCGGCCTATGGCCGCCGTGTCGGCGAACGACGGATAGGCCAGATAGGTGCCGTAATACTGGGTACTCCACCCCACGGTCCATGGACCGCGCTCCAGGGTGATGCCGCCATTGCCGCGCACTTCAAGCGGCGCATCGCCGAATCCGGCCGCATTCACCACCGGCGAGGTGGGCAGAATCTGCTGCTCAAAGTGCGGCTGATAAGTGGCCAGCGCGTACGCACTGAATGTGCCCCATGCCGTGCTCCAGCGATAGTCGACCTGGAAATCGAAGGCTTCCACCCGGCTGCGCGAGAGGTTGGCCAGCGAGGAATCAAAGCCGATGATATTGCCACCGGTGAATCCCATGGCCGCGTCGGTGGCGCTGAGTTCCTCGCGCGTGACCCTGCCGGGCAGCAGGTCCTCGTTGTCGAGGATGTTCTGCCTGCTCAACATGACGATCTCGTTGCTCTTATCGATGCGGGTGTAGTCCACCGATAATCTCAACCCCGGCGCGAAGGCCGGGGTGAAGATCGCCCCCGCCGACCAGCTTTCCGATTCCTCCGGCTGCAGATCGGGATTGCCGCCCCCACGGGTGGGAATGGGAAAGGCCGCGAAGAAGCCGCCGCCGCGTTTTGGATCGTTGCCGAAAGTGAAGCCAAATTCGGTTTCGGTGGGGAACAGCTGTGAGATCGACGGCGGCAGGAAGCCGGTGCCGAAGCTCGCGCGCAACGCCAGGCCCGGCAACGGCGAGTAGCGCAGACCCAGGGTGGAATCGGTCGATTCCACTTCATTGGTAATCCGTTCGATGTTGGCAGGCAGGGGCCCATCGCGGGAGGGTACGGTGAAGGTTGCATTGGACACGGTACGGGTAACGTACTCGTCGCGACGCACGGAAGCCTGCAGCTCAAGCTCATGCACCAGCGGCAAGGCGTTTCCAGCGGATACCAGTGGCACGCGGGCTTCCAGGTACAGGCTGTCGACATTCTGATCGCGGCTCGGTGCAAAGCGCACCCGGCGCATGTCGTTGACTTCGTAGTCGACACGGAATGTGTTCTCGGCGACTTCCTCCCGGGTTTCAAACAACGCCGAAAGTACCAGCGGACCACCGGGCAACCTGAAGGTCGGCCCCGCCAGCCGCAACGAGATGTTCTTCAGAGTGGTGTCCGCCGGACCGTCGATGCGGTTGGGCGAGGGCATCAGCGCATATTGCATCAGGTCGAGCGGGTAGCGGTTCAGGTCGCGAAACAGATCGACAGTGCCATCCACCAGCGCCGCCTCACCCTGGTTGGTCAGCGACGGTGTGGTGCGCCGGCGTTCGGTGCGCGAGCGGCTCCAGTTGTACTCGGCCTGGGCGGTCCAACGCGCCGGCAAACGCAGGATGGCGCCGCCAGCGGCACGCGCCGTGGTCGAGTCGACCCAGGAGTCGCTGCCGTAGTCGAAGCCGATCACGGGAATGGCGACGTCCACTTCGTTCAGAAAGGGATTGCCCGGAGCCCCTGCCGGCAGGTTCAGCGAGGTCCCAAAGCCGATGATGTTCTGGTGGCCCTTGTTGCCGTAGTGAGACAGGTCGACGAAGACTTCCAGTCGTTTGTTGAATTCGCGACGGGCATTCAGCGTCGCCGAGGCGATGACCGGATCGTTGATCAGCGTCTGGCGCGAACCGTTGAAATCATCGGCCAGATCAAGGTTGTAACGCCCGGAGTTGGCTGCCAGTGCGGCGCCGTTATCGCTGGCCGGACCGGCATAGCCCACGGGCACGTGGGTGATGATGGAATCAAGCGCCGTGCCATCAAGCAGCACGAGGTTCTGTCCGTCGCTGCTGCGGATGTTGCTGGTATAGCCGAATGGCGGCGAGACGGTCAGCACAATGGCGGAGTTGTTATCGAACAGCTTGTTGCGGCTGCGCACGGCGAAGTCCCGATCGCTGACGGTGAGCGTATTGGCATCGGCATAGCTGCCGGACACCATGATGCTGGTACGCCCGCCTTCCAGACTGAAGCCGGCATAACCATCCAGGCGCCGCTGTCCGACATCGGTGTCAAAGGTGTTGTCGTAAGTGGCCTGCAGCTCCATGCCGGAGTAGTCCTGCTTGAGTACGATGTTGATCACTCCGCCGGTGGCACCACCGCCGTAAATGCCCGAGGCGGTGGACGGAAGCACCTCGATGCGCTCGATGGAAGCCAACGGAATGCCGTTGATATCGGGCTGATTGAAAGCACCATTGGCGAAGGTATCGGCCACACCGGGCAGGCGCCGGCCGTTGACCAGAATGAGGGTCTGGTCGGGTCCGAGGCCGCGCAGGTCGATGGTGCTTTGATTGCCGGAGTTGCTGAAGGCATCCAGGTTGTTGGTGCTGGCGACGGTATTCATTGGCAGGCGGGTCTTGAGGAATTCTTCGACACTCCCGGCCATGGAGCGGGCGATGGCGGCGGCATCGAAGACCACGTAGGGCTGCACATCGTCCTCGGTACGCTGGATGTCGGCATTGGAACTGCGTCGACCCTGCACCAGAATCTCCGGAATACCCTTGCCGTCGGTCTGCGTTTGCGGTTTTTCTTTCTGCACGGACGCTGCCCCGGCACTGACGGATTCCCGGGTTTCGACGCGGGCCAGATGGATCGGGTTATCTGCGGCCGACGCAGACTGGTTTGTGTCGCCGGAAATGGCGGTTGTAGCTGCAGCTGCAGCGGCGGCCTGCCGTGCGGTTTTTATGATGATGGTGTGGTCGGCATTGATTTCCGCCACCAGTCCCGACTCCTGCAGCAGCCGCTCCACGGCCTGCTGCGAACTGAAGCGACCCTGCAGCGCACGCGCCCGCAGTCCGCGTACGGTTTCCGGTTCGAACACGATGTTCACTCCGGCCTGTTGCGCCAGCGCGCGCAGCGCAGTTTCCAGCGGCTGTGCCGGCAGATCCAGCTCAGTCAGCTCCGCAGAGATGACCGCGGGCGGCGTGGCGCCAGACCCGGCGCCCGGTGCTGCGGCCAGCAGTCCGGCGATGAACAAAACTGATGTCGCTGATTGATGCCGAGTGATATTCATGGCGCCCTCGATTGCGTTCTGTATGCGCACGCTTCTGGCGTGTCGCTCAGATGACGCTTGTGGTACGCAACCACCTCACCTCGGCCGGCGCAGATGCAGACCATCCTGGCGCATCAGCACTTCGAACCCGTACAGATCGGCGATAGCCCGGGCGAACTTGGAGGAATCTCCGGAGCGAAACGCGCCGCTGATGGTCAGCCGTGCCGCCTCACCCGTCTCGATCGACAGCTTCTGCTCACTGTAGCGGTTCATTTCGCTGATGGCTTCGGCCAGCGGCGTGCGCTGCAGAATGACCTGGCCGTGCTGCCAGGCGCGCGCAGTGGCCAGATCGACTTCGCCGACTCGCGGTGGCACGCCGGGCGCTGGACGCGCCAGTCGCTGACCGGGCAACAACTCGATGGTCTGTGGTGGACCCACCCCTGAACGAGGATCGGCGAGAACTCGCACCTTGCCGGTGCTCAGCGTGACGGCGAGCGCGCCGTCGGTCCAGCGCACATCGAACTCCGTACCCACGGCAACCACCCGCGTGTTTCCTGCCTGCACGACAAACGGCCGCAGGCTGTCGGCGGCAACATCAAAGGATGCCTCGCCGTGATCGAGCAGTACCAGACGGCGACTGTCGCTGAAGCGCATTCGCAGCCGGGTGTCCGTGTTGATCACAATGGCGGTGCCATCCTCAAGTTTGAGCGAGCGCTGCTCACCTACCGCCGTGCGAATGGGCTCTGGACGCAGGCTCCACAGCAGCACGCCGGCCACGGCGGCCAGCAGCATTGCAGCCGCGAGCAGCGCCGGCCTGCGCGGGGATCGGCCGATACCGCGCCGGCGCGGCGCCGGCACGACGCCGCCGGCCAGATCCCAGGTCTCGTTCACGGCCTCAAAGGCGGCGGCGTGTGCCGGCCGTTTCTCCAGCCAGCGGCGAAACTGCGCCTCAAGCCGCGATGAGCGGCGTTCGGAACGCAGTCGAGCCAGCCATACCGCCGCCTCGGCGATAGCCGCTGCATCGGGCTGCCGCTCGAGCTTATTGCCTGTCGATGCGTCCAAAATCTTTCACCTTGAGTGTCAGCTGCGCAATGGCCCGCGCCATGTTCTTCTCCACCGCGCTGACGGAGATACCCAACTCGCGTGCCACCTGGCTGAAGCTCAATCCTTCAATGCGATTGGCGATGAACACTTCCCGCGCGCGGGCGGGCAGCGCCTCGATGGCGTCCGCCATGGTTTCCAGCCGCTGGCGGGTGGCAAGCGCCTCTTCCTGTGCGAGCGGTGTGCGGGCCAGCAGCTCGATCACCGCGCGATCGGCATGTGCGCGCTCGCGCACGGCGTCGCGGCGATAGGCCGAGACAGCCAGATTGCGTGCGGTGCGCAGCACGAAGCCCTGCGGATTTTCAATCTCATTGGCACGGGAGTATTCGGCCAGCCGCACCAGTGCCTCCTGTACCAGGTCCTCGGCCTCATCGCCGGCGCCGGTATTCAACCGCACCAGCCGGACCAATTCGCGCCACAGCCTCTGGGACAGCGCGGCCAAGCTCACCCTCCCACTACGTTATTAAAAGGAATGACGCTTCAGATGCCGGATCCCCACACCTCCGGTCTGCAGGGGATCAACCGCCGATGCGCACCACCGTGCGGCCGATGACCTCACCCTTGAGGTAGGCCTCGAAGGCCCCAGGAAGCTCATCGAAGCCGATGGTTCGCGTCGCGATCCTGTCGAGGTGGCATGGCCTCAGGTCGGCACCGATGCGCTCCCACACCCGCAACCGCAGATCCCGTGGCGTTGCCGATGAGTTGATCCCCAGCAGCGCGATGCCGCGGAGGATGAAGGGCATCACCGTGGTATTGAGCTCCGGCCCGCCGGCCAGGCCGATGCTGGCGATGTTTCCCCAGAAATCCACCGTACGCGTCAGCCAGGCCAGCATCGGGCCGCCGACGTTATCGATGGCGCCGCCCCACTGCACGCCTTCCAGCGGGCGTGAACCGAAATCGATGTCCTGGCGGCGCAGGATCTGCGCGGCGCCCAGGCACTTGAGATAGTCATCGCTGTCGCCTGCCTTGCCGCTGACGGCGACAACCTCATAGCCGCGTCCGGCCAGCAGATCGATGGCCACGCTGCCCACACCGCCGCTGGCGCCGGTGACCACGACGGGTCCCATCTTCGGCGTTTGTCCGTTGTGCTCCATGCGATGGATGGCCAGCGCGGCGGTGAAGCCCGCCGTGCCCAGCGCCATGACGTCGAACTCGCTCATGCCCGACGGCAGGGCGATCACCCAGTCGCCTTTTACACGGGCGTACTCGGCATAGCCGCCGTCATGGGTTTCACTCAGCGCACAGCCGGTGACCAGCACCCTGTCGCCGGGTTTGTGGCGTTTATCTGAAGAGGACACGACCTCGCCGGCCAGATCGACGCCACCGACCAGCGGAAAGCGGCGCAGGATTCTGCCGGCACCGGTGGCGGCCAGGGCGTCCTTGTAGTTGATGCTGGAGTAACTGACCTTGATGACCACCTCGCCGGCGCCAAGATCGTCGAGCGTGAGTTGCTCGAAACGCGCGGTGATGCGGCCGTCGTCCTGGTGTATGCGGAAGGCTTTGAAGGGTTTCATGGGCGGTAGTGGGCGACAGGAGATGCGGCGACGTCAAGCATCAATTGAAGGCGAAAATACGCCACACCCGGGCGCCTCAGCCGCTGCGTCTTATTCCGCCGCCACCGTGGAAGCAATGCGTACCGCGCTCTGGATGGCCTCACGACCCATATCGTTGTAGCGGAGTTTGCGCTCATGACCCTCTCCCCCGCAGGGGGGAGAGGGGACGGGAGGGATCAGGCGACCTTGAGTGTCTCCTCGCCCTTCTTCCAGTTGCTGGGGCACAGCTCACCGGACTGCAGGCCATCGAGCACGCGCAGCACTTCCTCGGGGCTGCGCCCCACGTTCAGGTCCGTGACGTACACGAAGCGGACGATGCCCTGTGGATCGATGATGTACGCCGCGCGCTGCGCAACACCGGCCTCGGGATCGAGAATGCCGAGTGAGGTCGACAGCTCGCGCTTGATGTCCGAGAGCATCGGGAAGGGCAGATCGCGCAGGTCCTGATGATCGCGCCGCCAGGCCAGGTGCACGAACTCCGAGTCCGTGCTCACACCCAGCACCTGTGCATCACGTTTGCCGAATTCACGGTTGAGCTTGCCGAAGCCGGCGATCTCGGTGGGGCACACGAAGGTGAAGTCCTTCGGCCAGAAGAACACCACGCGCCACTTGCCCTGGAAACTGTTCTGATCGAAGTCCTTGAAGGCGCTGGCCATGTCCGTGGACACCACACCCGTCAATTTGAATTCCGGAAATTTCTGACCGACACCTAACATGCGTTCACTCCTGATATTGAAACTCTGACAACTGCACCCGCGATCGCGGGTGCAGGCGCAGGATGCCAGCGGCGCAACGATATATCCAATCGATTGTTTCGATATTTCTGATAGATGGACTATATTGCCGGCATGGCCAGCCTCAACGATCTGAAGCTGAAGGACCTGCGCTACCTGGTGGCGCTGGCCGATACCCGCCATTTCGGTCGCGCGGCGCAGCAGTGTTTCGTCAGCCAGCCCACACTGAGCGCGCAGGTGAAGAAACTCGAGGCATATCTCGGCGTGAAACTGGTGGAGCGCCGGCCCAGACGCGTGACGCTGACCGAGGCAGGGCTGGAAGTGGTGGTGCGGGCACGGCGCATTCTGCAGGACAGCCAGGAAATCGTTTCCCTGGCCCGGCATGAACACGAGCCGCTGAGCGGCAGACTGCGCGTGGCGCTGATTCCGACCATCGGCCCGTATCTGCTGCCGCAGGTGGCGCCGAAGATCCGCCGCGCGCTGCCCAGGCTGCAGCTGCTGCTGTACGAATACCGCACCGCGCCGCTGCTGGAAAAACTGCGCCAGGGCGAAATCGATCTGGGAATTCTTGCCCTGCCGGTGGATACGCATGGCCTGCAGGTCCGCGAACTGTTCGAGGAGCCCTTCACCGTCGCGGTGCCGGCCACGCATCGGCTGGCACGGGTGACGAAAGTCAAACCGGCAGATCTGTCCGGCGAATCCGTACTGCTGCTGGAAGACGGTCACTGCCTGCGCGATCAGGCGCTGGAGGTGTGCAGCCGCAGCGACGTGCGTGAACAGGGTGATTTCCGCGCCACCAGCCTGGAAACCCTGCGGCAGATGGTGGCCGCCGGACTGGGCATCACCCTGCTGCCGGAAATGGCGGCGCGCAGCCCCTATGGCAATCCGCGCACGCTGGCGATACGTCCTTTCGCCAGGCCGGTGCCCACCCGCCGTATCGGCGCGGTATGGCGCAAGAGCAGTACGCGCGCGTCAGCCATCGAAGCTGTGTGCGAGGTAATCCGTTCCTGAGCACAGGCCCGGCACCCCGCAATGAACAAATGCGTTGCTACTGAATGAACTCCGGCGCCTTGACCTGCGGCCGCGCGTCAGTGTTCCAGATGTGGCGGCTGAGCAGCCACACGGTGTCGAACTTGCGCCAGATCTGCAGGTACTTGCCCTGCTCGGTGGTCTCGCCGGCCCTGTCCTTGTACTCGTAGCTTCCGCGCCGGTAGGCCACGTCGCCGCGCACCTCCGTCTCCCCGGTGCTCATCGCAATCTGAAAACCTTCCCGCAGCTGGAAATGAAAGGCGGCCTTGACGCCCTGGCGCCCCTGCACGCTGGCGGCATTCGGCGGCATCAGCACGCAGTCTTCCGTGTACGTTGTGGACAGTGCCTGTATGTCTCCGGCATTGAATGCCTTCACCCAGGTGTCCGGGGAGGTCTCCGACATTATTTCCGGTTCGCGGGTACAGGCGGCCATGGCCAGCAGGAACAGGGAGAAAAAAATCAGGCGGGCGGATCTGGTCATCGTCTGTACGTCACTTGGTGAACTTGAAGGGGGGCGGATTCTAAGTCATTACGGATGACACTTGCAGTCATTGCCGCTGCATCCACACCTCTACACCCTGGACATTGAGATCCACGTCCATATCCAGCAGTTCATGCAGGCGCGTTTCATTCATCGTCGCGCCATGGCGACGCAGCCGCTCGCACAGATAACCGAACATCTCTGCGCGAAATGCCGCGACAGCACCAGCGTCACCGCCACCGCCATGCCGCCACCCCATCGCCACGAAGGCATCGATGTCCGCATGCAGGTCCGCCGCCAGGCGCGGCAGACTGGTGACGCGACTGTAGTGTGTCAGGTACATGGCCCGCGGTTGAAAACCCAGCAGGCGATCAATGGAGGCATGCAGCGCCTCGGGATCGAAATGCACGGGTGTGGTGGTGGGAAAGATGAATTCACCCTGTGCGGTATCGAATTCGCGGTAGGAGATACCGAAGGTATCGCCGGAGAAGACCGCCTGGGCCGTGTCATCGACAATGCAGTAATGGTGAAGCGCATGGCCGGGGGTATGCACCAGCAGCAATTCACGCCCACCGAGCTGCAAACGCATGCCTTCTTCGGCAATCAGCACCCGTGATTCGGGAATGGGAACAATCTCGCCGTACAGCTCGCGGAACTTCCGCTCGCCATACACGGCCATGCTGCCGGCGATCAGCTTCGCAGGATCGACGAGATGGCGGGCGCCACGGGGATGAATCACCGCGCGGGCGTTGGGCAGCGCCTGCATGAGCTGCCCGGCGCCACCGGCATGGTCCAGATGCACATGCGTAAGCAGCACGTAGTCGACCTGGGCGGGCTCAAGGCCCATGCCCGCCAGCGCGGCCAGCAGGTGCGGCACCGAATGGGATGAGCCGGTGTCGACGAAGGCGGCGCGGCCTTCGTCGACTATGAGATGACTGGCATCCAGCCCCGGACGCACATACTGCGTATCAATGGCCGTGATGCCGTGGTCGAAGTGTCGCACCTGTTCGGACATGGGGGCGAAACTAGCCGTTCAGCCCGCCCGGCGCCAGCCGCCGCGATATCCAGCCCCCCCCGCGACGTTGTAGCGATGGCGCGGCACCATGGAATTGCAGCCCGCTGGCCGCGTTGCGCTGTTCAGCCACGAAGCCGAAGCATGATCCCGTGGATTCGATGACGGCCGGGGGACAGTCGAAGTGTCGCAGCGGATCAGGCATGCTTGCGCGGTCAGAGACTTCATCCGGTTTTTACCTGCCTTGCATACACCGACGCGCGTGGCGCTGCTTGTCATTGTCTACCTGATCTGCGCAGCAGCCGGCGCAGTGGAACACGAGGTGCGTGGCAGCCTGGTGCTCGAGGACGTCGCGACGCTGCCGCCTGATCTGGCCGCCCGCCTGGCGCCTTATCTGTCGGCACTGGATCTGTCGGTACCGGGTCTGTCAACGCTGGCGCCGGCGCGCGGCCTCACCGAACCGCGAACCACTGCAGACGGCCGCGGCCTGTTCGCCGTTTCCGACCAGGACAGTGAATTCCAGCAGCTGCGCTACATCCCGCTCGAAGGCGCCCCGCCCGCGGACCGCGAAGCCCGGCGCCTGTCGGCAAAAATCCCCTGGGACGTGGAAGCCTTCACGCTGTCCGACGACGGGCGCTATCTGCTGTACGTCACCAATGAAGATGGCTACAGCCGCCTGAATCTGCGCGATGCGCGCAATGGCCTCGACCTGCCCGCGCCCATTCTGCCGCTGGGCCGCGTGCGCGATCTGTCCTTCTCGCCGGACAACCTGAGTGTTGCCGTGGGCCTGGAAACCGCGCGCGCCGCGCGCGAGGAATGGACCTACGACATCGGCGCCGCGCGCCTGCACCCACCGGCGAATGAGGCGATGGGGGCAGACAGTGGCCAGTTTGTCGATCCGCGGCTGATGCGCTTTCCGACCATCGACATGACGGCCGGCAGCCCGCGACAGATTCCCGCGTTTGTCTATCGCCCGCCGGGCTCCGGGCCCTTTCCTGTACTCATCTGGCTTGAGGGCGGTACTGACGGGCAGTTCCGCCCGGGCTTCAATCCATTCATCCAGTTCCTGGTAGCCGAACTGCGCATGACCGTGATCGCGCCAAACGTGCGCGGCAGCAACGGTTACGGACGCAGCTACCGCCAGCTCGACGATGGCCTGCGCCGCGAAGACGCCATCAAGGACATCGGCGCGCTGATTGCCTGGATCGGACAACAGGGTGATCTGGACCGCACGTGCGTCCTGGTCATGGGCAGTGGCTATGGCGGATACCTGGCGCTGACGGCCGTAATGCACTTCGGTGATCGCCTGCTGGGCGGCATCGATCACGCCGGCGTCGGCAACCTGATATCGCTGCTGGAGCGCGCGCGGGAGGGACGACTCGAATTGCTGCGCGCCGAGTACGGCAATGAGACCGATCCGCAGGTCCGCGCCTATCTGCGCAGAATTTCCCCGCTGCAGAACTCACAGCGCATTACCCGACCGCTGCTGGTCGGGCAGGGTCTGAACGACACCGTGGCGCCGGCGACTGAAACCGAGCAGATGATTGCCGCCATTCGCGGCCGCGGCGGCAGCGTCGGCTACCTGCTGGCGCGGGACGAAGGCCGGGAGTTTCGCGGCATGGGCAATCGCAGGGCCTGGCTGCAGGCGGCTGCCGCCTTCATTCACCAGCAGCTTGCGGCGGCGGACGCCGCGCTCAGTGCGCCTTGAACCAGTTGGCGTGCTTGGCGGTGGATAGCGAGGGGCGCTGGCGAGCGTAGTAGTCGGCCAGTTCGGCGATGTCCTGTTCACTTAGCTGGGCAACGAAGCCGGCCATGATGGCGTTCTTGCGCGCACCGCTTTTGTATTCATGCAGGGCGCGGGCGAGATAGTCCTCATGTTGTCCCGCCAGCGTCGGATAGATCTCCATCACGCTGATGCCATCCGTGCCATGGCAGGCCACGCAGGTTGCGGCTGCGCCTGGCGCAGTGCCAACACCAGCACCGCCGGTCCGAGGTTCAATCACCTTGCCGGCCAGGAAGGCGGCGATGTCGCGCATGTCCTGATCGCTCATCGAGGAAGCCTGCGCATGCATGGTGGCGTGGCCACGCTCGCCATCGCGGTAACCCTGCAGGGCGGCAAAGAGATACTCGGGATGCTGGCCTTCGAGCTTGGGCACACTGTAGGTGGGATAGACGTTCTTGTAGTTCGCGATGCCATGGCAGCCGTAGCAGGTATAGGACAGATCCCGGCCACGAATCGCGTCGCCAGCGCCGGCAACGGCTTCGGAACCACTTTCCTGGGTCAATGCGGGCACGGCAATGCACGCGACAACTACAGCCGCTATCAGGGCCGGAACGGTGAAGCGAAAGGACATCTAAAGGTCTCCCGGAGCAGTCTTCAGGTGCAATCCTGAGGCGCGCAATGTTAATGAGCCGCGCGTGGAAACGCCACTGGAAACGGACACTTAGTGCTCAGCGCGCCTGCAGGTAGGCCTGCTCGGAGATCCGCGTCCAGCCGCGCACGCGAGCCAGAAACTCCATGTACGAATCATGCACCCGCCTGAACAGCGGATCGTCCGCGGCTGTTTCACTCATCACCACCGCCGTCAGGCGGCGCAGCTCTGCGAGCACGTCATCGGGAAAGGCTCGCACCTTCACCTTGTGCACATTCACCAGCTCATCGAGTGCCTGGGCGCTGCGGGCAGTGAACTCCGCCAGCATGCGATCATTCACGCTCGAACAGGCAGTTTGCACAATGGCCTGCAGGTCTGCGGGCAACGCCTCGAAGGCCTGCTTGTTGACCAGGCATTCCAGCGTGGCGCCCGGCTCGTGCCACCCCGGGTAGTAGTAGTACTTCGCAGCCTTGTGCAGGCTGAAGGCCAGATCGTTGTACGGACCCACCCATTCGGCGGCGTCCACGACGCCCGTCTGCAGCGAAGTAAAAACCTCGGACCCGGCCAGCGCCACAGGCGTGCCGCCCGCGCGGCGAAACACCTCACCGCCCAGGCCCGGAATGCGCATCTTCAATCCCTTCAGGTCCGCCACGCCGTGAATCTCGCGGTTGAACCAGCCACCCATCTGCACACCGGTGTTGCCGGCCGGAAAGGGCATGATGTTGAACGGGGCATAGGCTTCCTTCCACAACTCCCAGCCGCCGCCGTGGTACAGCCAGCCGTTCATTTCCTGCGCGTTCATGCCGAAGGGCACGGTGGCGAAGAATGATGACGCCTCCAGCTTGCCCTTCCAGTAGTAAGCGCCGCTATGCCCCATCTCGGCCGTGCCGCTGGACACCGCGTCAAATGTCTCGAAGGCCGGCACCAGCTCGCCACCGCCGTATACCTTGATCGAGATGCGCCCGCCGCTGCAGCGCTCGATGATGCGCGCCACCTCGGTGGCGCCGGTGCCCAGCCCCGGAAAATCCGGCGGCCAGGTGGTCACCATCTTCCACTTGAAGGTCTTCTGCGCCGGAGCCGCACCTTCGCCGCCGCCCTCATTCCGGGTACACGCCGCTCCCGCCAGCGCCGCCGCGCCAATGCCCGCCACCACCTGTCTTCTTTTCATCGATGATTTCTCCGGATTCGGGGGCTGCCCGCGGACCGCTTCGGGGAAAGTTATCCATAGTTTATGGGAATCTCCCCCTTAAACT
>JAJFKF010000041.1 GCA_021773365.1 Gammaproteobacteria bacterium
TGTTCGATGCGCACGATCCGCGCGCGCTGGCTGATTTCCTGCGTGAGGATCCGGGGCTGATCGTGGAGGAGCGCAGGCAGACGATCGTGGTGGAGAAGCGCTGACATCAACCCATTTCACTGACTCTGCACCTCGGCGAGCCAGGCGCGCAAGAACGGATCCTCCAGGCGCCACTGAAAACCCTTGCGGGTGATCTCCTGGCGCAGAAAATGATTCTCTTCCAGAGCCTGCAGACCGCGCTGCATGGTGGTGCGGGGCAGACCATGCCGGCGCGCGACTTCGGCGAGCTGAAAATCCGCCCGTTCATTGATGATGATCTTCAAGGTCTGTTTCTGCGCGGCGGACAGCGACAGCCAGCGCTGCATGTAAGCGACGTGCTGCGTGGAAATCACTTTTGACAACGCCTCGTCCACCATTGGAGCCGTGAGGCTCGAACGCCCGCTTTCACGCAGCAGCGTCCAGCACTGGCTGGCCAGCTGCTGCACGTTGTACGGCACATCCTCACTCAGATCGACAATCCGCGTCAGTGCACTGTCGGAGATGCTCGCGCCGGTCGATTCCAGGCCGGTGCGCAGGAACGGCAGGAAATCCTCGCGCGGAATAGGACCAAGATGCAGCTGATCGCCCAAATTCCAGAATGCCCGCGCGGCGCTGGCAATCATCTCGGTCATCATGCGGGTGCTCGACCCCGAGAGGATGTACGCGACGTTGCGATGGGTCTGTACCGCCGCCCGGATCTGGCGCTCGGCTTTTTCGCCCTCTTCGGCCACGATCTGTTGGAACTCATCCAGGATCACCACCGCCCTGCGCTTATCCGCCGCCGCGAGCTTCTCGATGCCGTTGAGAACATCCATCAGTATGGGTAATTCGCCATGGGCAGAGCCGGTCTCAACACCCAGATCGACCGTGATCCGCCCGTCCGCGGGGTCGACGCTCAGGGAAGGCTTAAGCGCAGCGAAGAATTTCCTGGCGACGGTCTGGGCACGATCCAGTGCGGAAGCAAACTTGCGCACGGCGCCGGACATGAGTGCGGCAGCGAGCAACCGGGTGTTCTCGTAGGCCTCGGCGTCATACCTCAGCACCACCAGTCCGGCTTCATCGAGCTGCTGTTCGGCCGCCTTGAGGATGGAAGTCTTGCCATACCGGCGCGGCCCTATGAAAAACAGCGTGCCGGAATGCTCAGCGGTACGTACCACCGTAGCCAGTTCGACTTCGCGGTCGACCAGCAGATCCACTTCCCGCCCGTACTGGAAAGGGTTGATATCCTCTTTGCGCGCCATACCCCGCCTCCACCGCCCGGCCCAGACTGCCGCAAGTTGCGTGACGCAAGTTGCGGCAGGTAGTTTACCCTGTATTTACAGGGTTTCAAGGTGCCGCAAGTTGCGGCAGGCGAGACACTGCGATCGTTCAGCCGCCGCCGGGGCCGTCGGCCGACCTTCCCTCGTATGAACAGGGATGAGTTAAAAATATATAAATCATGGGCTTATTTCGGGCCCCTGAATTTTTGACGTATAGATTAAATTTACCCCCCACATTTTTAACGCGCCGGAATCGCAGCCGGAGGCACGGACATGCCCGTCCGTGCCTCAGGGTCACGTCGCACGGAGAGTAGGCCCCGGCGTTGCAGCCGGAGCCCCTCGCAGAACCGTACGTGAACCTCTCGATTCATACGGCTCCCATCGTTCGTACCTTGACTCTTCCAGAGATGAGCCAGTGGCTGAACAGTCGAGGGTTTCGGCGCATCGCTTGCTTACGCCAGCTTCGACGTCGTTGCACGTTCCCTTTGAGTTTGCGGTACTTGCGACGCGCCCACTGCAGGAGCCTTCCGTCGAAGTGAAAGAAGATTCTCCACAGCGCCGACCGATAGAAGCGAGCATAGTAGTTCAGCCATCCTCTCGGACAGACGTCAAATTCGACGCACCAATCGTACTTCCAGCATCGCTCCCGGGTCACAGCCACCGCATCCGCGGCCGATTTGTCAGGCCGGTACCCGTACGAGTCCGGATGAAAGAGCCCTTCCAGCTCCCCTTCGATCCTCGCCTTCACAACCTGTTGGCCGATCCTGTCGGCAACTGTGGGAATGCCCAAGACTCGCTTGCCGTTTCCGCTCTTCTTGGCAATCTCCACTTGCTTCACCGGCGGGGGAAAGTAACTGCCCGAACTCATCCGGTTCCATAGCTTAAAGAGATTGCGGCTCAGGTCCGCCTCGAACATCGCGATGCTCTCATCGTCAATGCCCGCCGCGCCCTGATTGGCTCTGACGTGCCGGTACGCCTCCAACACCCTTCTCCTGGATATGTCGAAAGGCTTGGTCGAGGTCACAGGCTCTTCCTCCTTTCCGAGTTGACCCATTCTCTCGACCGAACGACGCCACCGCTTTGCTCCACGCCCATTACAGGCGTTTCAACGCTCATATCGGTGACTCCGCCGCTGACAGGCGCATCGATATTCCTCCTCGTGGTCTCTCCACTTGTCGTTTCTCTACTCATCGCCTGTCAACTTCACGTGTTCCGCAGGAGAAGCCATAAGTTGAGCTCGTGCCGCCTGTACACCGGCTGCCGCTGGGTCGATCAGCAGATCTCTCTCCCAGCTCTTCCCGCAAGTCAATAACACCCTACGGTTCTGACAGCGTTTGGCTTTTCGATGCGTCCTCGGTCGGTTCACTTCCGTTCACCTTCTCAACTCTCACCTGCCGGCCTCTTCGGGCCGACTTTTCAGCAGTCGCTCACTACCGCGGCCTTTCGGTCCCACAGCAGCACTGCCTGGTTTGAAACCGACTTCTGCACGCCGGTTCCGAGGGGCCTACCCTCATCTCCTCCTGCAGCACTGAAAGCCCGGTCCATCAGACCTTCATTCACGTCGCACCTACTGGAAGCTCTTGCGCCACGACAAAGAGAAGCGCCGTCCCCGAGGATCGGCGAATTTGCTGTAGCCCCCGCCACCGACACCGTCGGTCGGACTGGAGACCGCCACGAGCGGCGCCGAGGTGTCCAGCACGTTGGCCACGCCGAACGACACCTCACTGCCGGCAAGAAAACCGCGCGCAAAGCCCATCGTCTCATCAAAACGGTACCTGAAGAACAGATCGTGGTAGCTCTGTCGGGGGATGGTTTCGGAACCCTGGCTCAGGGCAGTGGCCGCCGGCGAAGCGGTGACGGTGTATGCCCAATAGGAACCGTAATACTGCATATTCCAGCTGGCGGCCCAGGCGTTCCGCTCCCAGGTCAGGCCACCATTACCCCGCCACCCCAGCGGACCGCCGCTGAGCGCGTAATCCACGTACTCCGCAACGGGAATTGTGGACACCACCTGCACCGCATACTCCGTGGCATGCGTCGCGATGAGATTCGCGCTGAATGTACCCAATGCTGTCTGCCAGCTGTAATCGGCCTGAAAATCCCAGGCTTCCACCCTGGTGCTGGCGAGATTGAAGTTGGAGAGATCAAACAGCTGGATCTCGCCGCCCGTGTAGCCGAGCTGCGCATCTGCCGGGGTCAGCTCGGCCCGAACCACCCGCCCGGGGAACAGCTCATCACGCTCCAGGACCAGGTCGCGATACGAGGTCAGTCCCGCGATCTCATCGGTCTTGCTGATGCGGGTGTAGTCCGCCGACAATCTCAGCCCCGGCAGACGCGAAGGCGTGAAGATGGCGCCCGCCGACCAGCTGCTCGATTGCTCCGGCTCAAGGTCTGGATTGCCCTGAATGATCCACCCGCCCGCACTCACCAGCGTGGTATTACCTCGCTTTGGGTCGACAGTGCCGGGAAAGCCGGGAAAGGCGACTGGCACCAGTTGCGACGGCGACGGCGGCAGCACACCCTTGGCGTGACTGACTCGCAGGGCCAGTGCTTCAGCAGGCTGGTAGCGCAGCCCCAGCGTGTACTGATGCCCTGCGGCCTTGTTGGTCAAATTGGAGACCATCGGGGGCGTCGTATCCGGCGTGGGCAAACTGACCGTTCTGGGATTGGGCACGCGCGTCTTGTTGTCGTCGTACCGCGTTTATCGCATCGACCCCGACTTGACCGCTCCTTCGGTGTCGGCCAACCTTGGCCCATGCCGGACAGAACCGAAAACGCAGGTGTCGGGTTTATAGCGCCCGACCAGCAGCCGATCCAGCGCGTCGTTGGCAAGCGGGTATCGCCGCCGGCTGGCCGTCCACCCAGCGCTGCGACCCGGGCAGCGCAGAGCGCCAACGCGCGTTATCGAACCCGCGTACCGAAGGGCGTGTTTATCTACTCGAGCCACGATGAAATGATCCGCGACCGGGAGCAATGGACCGTGGACGCCATTGTGGCCAGGCAGACCGAACGTGGCTGAGTACACCCGCCCGGCAACCTGGGAAGACCTCAAAACGCTGGTGAGATGCGCGCCTACATTGAAACTCTGCAACTCGATGGCACGCCAGTCAGGATACTGAACCTGGAAGGTTTGCTCCTGACCAAGCAGGGCGTGCGGTCCAAGGATCAGATGGATGCGGCACTGTTGCGCCGCGCGCTGGAAACGCTAAGGAAGAAGTGACACGCACTCTTGTCTGACACGCACGGCGGCACGACGGATCAACGAGGCAACATGGTCCCCTCTCTTCGCCGACGCTGCGCTACGTTGGCGGCAGATCGCGAATACGATGAACCAACGCCGAAGGCGCGGGTCGCCATAAGGACTTATATCGAAGTACCCCTGGTTGTTGTCGGTCAGTATGGGCGGTTTGACATCCAGCACATTCTTGACCGATGCCAGCACTTCCACATTATTCAGCAGACCCAGCCATCCGGAGCCGTGGTTCTCGCCAAAACGATAACGACCGAACAGGTCATGGTAGATCTGCGAGGGGATGATGGGCGAGCCGTTTCGCGCTGTCCAGGAGGCATTGTTGGCATCATTATTTTCATAGGCGCTATAAATCAGATACGAATTGTAGTACTGCATATTCCAGCCCAGCTGCCAGCCATCACGCATCCAGGTCAGGCCCACGTTGCCGCGCACTTTTAACGGGCCGAGGTTCTTCCCCACTTGTTCCAGCGTGGGCTCACCCCTTTGCACCTGCCGTTGCAGATGCGGCTGCACGGTGCCGATCGCGCTGGCCTTGAACTCACCGTAGGCCGTCTGCCAGGTATAGTCAGCCTGAACATCGTAGGCTTCCAGGAAAGTCCTGGCCACATTAACCTCGCCACCGTTCAGTGCGATTATCGGCCCCGCGGTGTAGCCCAGCACCTGATCCGCGGCGGTCAGCTCACCGCGCGTGATGCGATCAGAAAACACATCCTCAAGATCGATCAGGACCTGAGTATCAACCCGAGTTATCTCGTCCACTTTATCAATGCGCGTGTAGTCCACCGACAAACGCAAGCCGGGAATGCTCATTGGCGTGAAGATCAGCCCGGCAGAAAAACTCCCGGACTGCTCGGGCCGCAGGTCGCCACTGCCGCCGGCACTGAACTCAGCCAGAGAAAGTAACCGCTCTCCCCCGCGCTTCGGATCGACATACCGGGTACTGAGAATGGACACAAGAATACCGGGATAAGGCAACGGCGCCAGATTGTTCAGTGACGGCGACAGCACCCCTTTGCCATAGCTGGCGCGCAGCGCCAGCTGCTCGAGCGGCTGGTAGCGCGCACCAAAGGTATACTGGCTCGCGTTCACACCGACATCGGTAATCTCCGGCTGCGGATACGGCCCTTCGGACGAAGGCAGGGAAACAGCGTAACTGCCCGTGTCAATCGAAGGCACTGTCGTGTTGTCGTGGCGGTAGGAGGTCTGCAGCTCCAGCCCCTTGACGCCCGGCCGCTCGTTCTTCGCGGACACCAGCGGAACGGTCAGCTCCATGTAGGCGCTGTCGGTGCTCACACCGATCTGTGGCGTGTAGGTGTAGGTGACACTACCGTTCTGGGTAAAACCGGTCTTCAGGCTCGGACGGGTGGCCTCATCGCGCCGCTCCAGCAAGCTGGAGAGCATCACCGGCCCCGCGGGCAGCGTCCACACCGGACCGACCAGGCGCAGCGTGGCATCCTTCAGGACGTTCTCGCTGTGCGCATTGTTTTGCGGCGAGTCGGGCGACAGATACGACGTCAAGTCCAGCGGATAGGCATTGAGATCGCGGAATACATCCAGCGCTCCAGAGCGCACAGCGGCCAAAGGAGTGCTGCTGATCAGGGTGCGGCCATTGCGGCGGTAGCCGGATTGGGAACGGCTCCAGTTGTACTCCCCGTGCACGCTCCAGTTGCGCGGCAGGCGCACGATCACCCCGCCGGCCATAGCGCGGCTCTCTGACCACGAGTGCCTCAGCATCCGTTCGTCGGGAACGCCGGTAATCGGCGCGGAGTACCTCACCGCTTCGGTAAACGGATTACCAGCGGCTCCTGCGTGAGTGAATCGTGAAACCGGATGCCGATACCAAGATGACGAAGCGGGCCGCCGACCGTACCGACCCGGTCTGGATGCAGTACGGCCGGCAACTGCACCGCTACCTGAGCCACTGCCTGCGCCACGAACGCCCGCAGGATGCGAGCGACCTCGCGCAGGAGATCTATCTTCGGCTGCTGCGGGTGGAGAAGAGCGAGCCCATCCGCAACTACCAGGCCTACCTGTACCGGATCGCCTCCCATGTGGTGTACGAATTCAAATTGCGCGCGCGCCGTGAGCTGGTCACCTTCGACTCCGAGGAGGCCGACGCCTGGAGCGAGCGGCCGGCGCCCTACGCGGAAGACCCGGTGGGCGAGCAGGTGGGTCTGGAGCGTCAGCTCGCCCGGGCACTGGAGAAGCTGCCTCCCGTCGGGCGACAGGTACTCATCCTGCACAAACAGGAGGGCCGCTCCTATGCGGAGACCGCGCAGGCGCTGGGCATCTCCGAGAACATGGTGCATAAACATCTCACCCGCGCGCTGGCTCTGCTGCGCGCCGCGAAATGGGACCTGTAGCTATGGATACGATCGCCAATCAGGCTGCCGACTGGTTCATGTCGCTGAAGACCGATCCGCACCGCCAGGGCGAGTTCGCCGCCTGGCTGCGCGCCTCGCCGCGTCATGTGGAGGAATTCCTGCTGGTGACCGCGGCCTGGCGCACGCTGGACGGCGTCACGCTGGACAAGGTTCTGGAGAGAGGCGCGGACCTGCCTCCCTCCGCCGATATCGTGGCACTGCCAGTGGAGCAATCACACCCGTCGCGCCATTTGCGTGCCCGCCCCCGGCGCTGGTGGATGGCCAGCGCGGCCGCGGCGATGGTTTGTGCGGGCGCGGGCATTCTCACCTGGGCATATTCGACGGGCTGGCTCGGCGGGGAGCACTACACCACGTCCATCGGTGAGATCCGCTCCTTCGAACTGCAGGACCGCTCGGTGGTGCATCTGAACACCCACTCCGAGATGGCGGTGCGCTACTCCGCGCAGGCGCGCGAGGTGGAATTGCGCGAGGGCGAAGCGCTGTTCAAGGTGGCGCGCGACTTGAGTCGCCCCTTCCGCGTGCGTACCGACCAGGTCACGATCCAGGCCCTGGGCACGGAATTCAATGTGTACCGCCAGGCTCAGGGCACGGTGGTTTCGGTCATCGAGGGCCGGGTGCGCGTGTCACGCCGCGACAACGGCGAAACGGTGGAAATCGGCGCCGGTGAGCGCATCGATGTGCTGCCCAGCCGCCTGAGCACGCCGGTTGAGATGTCCGATCCCGCCCAGGTGATCTCGTGGCGCAACCGGCGGCTGTTGTTCAAGAACGATGCGCTGGCGAAAGTAACCGCGGAGTTCAATCGTTACAACCGGGCGCTGCGCCTGCGCGTCGAAGGTGACACGGCGGGCCGGACGCAGCTGACGGGCATCTTCGACGCGGGCGATCCGGAATCGCTGCTGCTGTTCCTGTCGGATGTGCCGGAACTGGCGATCGAACGGCGCGACGGGGAGGCGGTCATCCGCAGCCGTTAGTGGACGATGCGTCGGTGGCGCGGCGACAGGATACACAGGGCGACTGCCCTCGATCGCCGGATTCGCGTGGGATGAGATGCGATGGTCGAAACCGCTGCGAGGAAGACGGTCTCGTGCTTTGCCTCGCGGGTCAGACGGGCTGCAGTGCGCCCGTAGTATCGTGCGGATGGGGATGGATACGCGCCGCGTGTTTGCCGACGCGGTCGCGAGCCATTTCCAGATCGTAATGGGCCTGCAGGTTGATCCAATAGCCATCCGTTGTGCCGAAATACGCCGACAGCAGCACCGCCATTTCGGGGGAAATTGCACGCTTTTCGCGCACGATATCGTTCACCCGGGGCAGGGGCACATCGAGCGCCTTGGCGAGCGCATAGGCGGAGAGTCCTGCCGGTTCCATGAACTCCTCGCGCAGTATCTTGCCAGGATGGGTGAGTTTCAGTTTCCTGGTTGCCATATTCATTCCTCCAGTTTCAGTGATAGTCCACGATCTCGACATCCGAGGCGTGGCCGTCTTTCCATTTGAAACAGATACGCCACTGCTTGCTGATGCGGATGCTGTGTTGTCCCTTGCGATCGTGCTTGAGGGCCTCCAGCTGATTCGAGACCGGAATCGAGAGATCCCTGAGGTCCCCGGCCGCATGAAGCTGCTGCAGCTTCATGAGGGCGCGTTCCTGGATATCGTTCGGGAGCCGCCTGGAATATTCGCGCTTCCAGATCTTTTCGGTGTTCTTGTCCTTGAACGATTCGATCATGGGAAGAATGGTAATGCGGCGTATTAGTAACGTCAAGCGTTACTTGCCATCTGGCCAGGGTACCGGCCGCACCCGAACCGGCAAACACGGGAGGCGCCTTGTCGAGGACGCTCTGAATGCCGAGCGAAATTTCGGTGTTGGCGAGCCAGCCCCGCGCATAGGGCGTGGACGCATCGAAGCGATAACTGGCGATCAGTCTGCGTATTGATGGTGTTGATTTCATCGACCTTGTCGATGCGTGTGTAGTTCACAGGCACACGTAAACCGGGAATAGACTCCGGAGTAAAGATCATCCCGGCCGAGAAGCTCTCGGACTGCTCGGGCCGCAGAGATGGACTACCCAGGCTGATGAAGCTACCCAGCGAACTCAGCGGCTGGCCACCGCGCTTCGGGTCGGTGTATCGCGACGCGATGAGGGCCAGAAAATTCGGCGGAGATATGGACGGCGGCAGTACACCCTCTCCATAGCTGGCACGCAGGGCCAGCTGCTCCACCGGCTGGTAGCGGAAGCCGAAGGTGTACTGATTGGCATCGACACTGGTGCCGATCGTGTCGGACTGCGGGTACGGCCCGGCGAGGCGCAGGGTGGCGTTCTTCAGAACTACGTCGCTGCCAAAATCACTCTGCGGCGTGGGAGAGACATAGTAAGGCGAGAAATCCAGCGGATAGTCGTTGACGTCGCGGAAGGGATCGAGCCGTCCGTCCCGGATGGCAGCCCCGCCATCGGCGGTGATCTGATAGAAATTGTACGTGTAGCCGGAGCGGGAACGGCTCCAGCTGTATTCGCCCTGCGCGCTCCAGTTGCCGGGCAGGCGTACGATCACTCCGCCAGCCAGTGTGCGCGACTCTCCCCAGGAATGCTGCTCCTCCAGGCTGCGGTCGAAGCTGGTCAGGGGCAGGTTGATCTTCACCTGTTCGGTGAACGGATTGTTCGGCCCAACGGGAATCGTGGTGCCATTGCCATTGCACGCGCCGGCGAAATGGGACAACGAATTGTTGTCGTAGTTCGACAGATCAACAAAGGCTTCGACGCGATTGCTGAACTCACGACGCAAGTTCAGGGAGATCGAGCGGACGGTGGGTGCGGCCAGGGCATGGCTCTTCGTTCCGCCAATGGCGACGGACTTGGGCAGATCGGTATTGAAGCCTGTCGCGTTGAGAAAGGCGAGGCCATTGTCGCTGCCCGGCCCCGCATAGCCCACCGGTACGTGTGCCCGCGCCGACCCCAGCGACAGGCCGCTGGAGACCAGCACCAGTGGGTTGCCGCTGACGCTCTGGATGTTGGTGGTGTAGCCGGCGATCGGATTGCCGAGGAAATCAATCAGTTCGGTTTCCGGCGCATTCCGCAGGATCCGCTCACGGGCATTGGCGGTGAAGTCGCGGTCGCCGACCAGCAGCGGCAGGGCATCCGAATAGCTGGCGGCGAAGTTCACGCTGGTACCCCCACCTTCCAGCGAGAATCCGCCACTGGCCTCCAGACGGCGCTTGCGATTACCGCCGTTGGTGGTTCCGTCATAGGTTCCGCGCACCTCCAGCCCCTGGTAGCCGCGCTTGAGAATCACGTTAACCACGCCGCCCGTGGCGCCGCCACCGTAAATACCACCGGCCGTGGAAGGCAGGATTTCAATGCGCTCGATGGACGAGAGCGGAATACCATTGATGTTGGGCTGGTCCAACCTCAACGTGGGCTCGCGGGTGAAGGTGCGCATGAGCGAACAGGCGCGCAGGATCGAACTGCTGGCAGGCGAGGCCCTGTTCAAAGTGGGACAGGATCCCACACGGCCGTTCAGCGTACACGCGGCGGGCACGGTCATCCGGGCGCTGGGCACGCAGTTCAACGTCTGGCGCCATCCGTCCGGCACCACCGTGTCGGTGATTGAAGGCCTGGTGCAGGTTTCCGGCGAGACGGATGCGCGCACTGCACAACAAACGACGAGCGCAGCCTTGCCGCCCGCCTCCGCGCGGCTCGGCGCCGGCGAGGAAGTGCGCGTCAACCTGGACGGACGCATCGAACGGCACGCCGCGGTGGATATCGGAACCGTGGCCAGCTGGCGGCGCAACCGCCTGGACTTCAAGGCGGAG
>JAJFKF010000042.1 GCA_021773365.1 Gammaproteobacteria bacterium
TCCCAAATTTGGGTGGCAACCCCCCCCAAAAATGTTGTTTAACCCCCCGCCTGCCCACCGACGTCCGTCAGTTTCCCGGAGCGACTCCTTCCTCACTCCAGCCGAGGACTATGCGGTTTTCCTCCCGGCGCTCCTGCCTTACCACCGGATACAAAGCAATCAGCGCCGTGGTGAAGTTGTCCACCGATCCGGCCTTGAAGCTGCCGCTGACGTGCAGATCGGCCAGCGAGGGATCTTCCACATACACCTTGCGCATCGAATAGCGATTGATCTCGCCTACCACATTGACCAGCGGCTCATCCTCGAAATCCAGTCGTCCGTGGCGCCAGCTGGTCACCCGCTCCACATCGGTGGTACGCACCGAGGCGCCGTCCCGCGGTGAACTGACAAACTGCTCGCCGGGCCGCAGCTCCACCGCCGGGGCAGTGGCGGCCTGCGTGGCATCCGGCACAGGCTCCTCCATCTCTTCCACCTTCACGCGCCCCTGTATCAGCGTCACCTTCACGGCCTGTTTGTCCACCCGCACCTCGAACTGGGTGCCCAGCGCGGTGATGCGCTTGTTGGCGGCCACCACCACGAAGGGGCGTTTCGCATCCTGCGCCACTTCGAACACCACCTGGCCGCGCGAGAGGAACACCCAGCGGCCATCCGCGGTGAACTTCGTCTGCAGATGCGTATCGGTGTTCAGTTCCACCACCGAGCCATCGGCCAGCGCCGCGGTGGATCGCTCGCCCACCGCGGTTTCCAGTACGCGCGATCCAGCCGCGCCGGACACTCCGGCGGTAACGATGTCGCCACCGAACTGCATCAGCCGCTCCCACGCGCCGGTACTCACAATAACCGTCGCCAGCACCGCAGCCAGCGAGGCCGCCCCGGCCATGGCGGCAAACCAGCCGATGCCGCCGCCGAACGCGCGCGGCCCGGCGCGCAATGCGGCACGTCGCACGGCCAGGACCTCACGATCCATAGCGGTCGCGCCCAGCGCCTCCCAGGCCAGAAGCTGGCGTTCGTACGCCGCCTCATGCGCCGGCGATTCGGCACGCCAAAGGTCAAATGCGCGCTCATCAGCGGCGCTGACGCGTTCGGAGCGCAGCACGGCAAACCAGTAGGCCGCCTGCTCCTCGACCGGACCCCGCGGTAATGATGTCAACGAGGCAGCCATGGCACCTCCAGACGTCGGGTAATGTGTTTCATCGCTTTCATCATGTGCTTCTCCACTGCACTGAGCGAAACCCCCAGGCGGTTGGCGATCTCGCTGTATCGCAGTCCTTCGAACCGGTGCAGCACGAACACCTCCTGCGTGCGCAGCGGCAGTTTCAGCAATGCCGCCTTCAGCTGGCCCATGCTCTGCCGGGCCATCACCACCCTTTCGGGCGAAATCGTCTGACTGCCATGCACCGCGTCCTCGAAGGACTCATGCACATCGGCGCTGTGCGTCCGCCGCCGCCGTCCCTGGTCACGCAGGATGTTGGCCGCCACCTGGAAGACATAGGCCTGCGGATTGTCGATGGCCTCGATGCTGTCCTGCCGCGCTAGGCGCAGGAACACCTCCTGCACCAGATCATCCACCTCGGCGCGCACCGACACGCGACGGCGGAAGAAGCGCTCCAGGGGCGCGGTGTAATCGCTCACCACCGTGGACAGCTGCAACTGTCCGCGCGCGCGATCTTCGCCGTCCCGGGAGAGCTTTGTCATGGCGGCAGCCTAATCCTCCAGTCCGTCCTCGATCAAATGACTGATATACCGCCGATGGACACGGGTGGGTGCGCCAACCCGGCGGCCGGACTCGTCCATGAACCCGTCGATCTGCTCCAGCGCGGCAAACAGCGCGCCCTCGGCGGTGCCATCCAGCGTGCCACTTTTGAATACCTTCAGCAGTTGCTTGACGTAGGCCACTTGCAGGTTCTGCCGGAAAGTATTGGCGTCGCGGCCGTTGTCCGCGCCGAAAATTTCCCGGTTGAGGTCGGCCATCATCTCGTGCACCGAGTATTCATTGCCATACAGCGCGCTATCGCTCTGGCGACGCAGTACGCGCGAATCGAGCAGGTGATTGAGCACGCTCTCCTGGATGGAGCGCACCCAGGCATGCACCAGCGGATCCTGGCGCGGGAAACCATAGAAATCAAAGCCGCGCCGCTGCTCCTGCAGATAGCCGATGAGGTCGTCCGGGAAGGCAAAGGCATCCGGCGCAAACAGGTACTGCCCGAGCGCGTGCATCGCGCGCTTCTTGTCGGCGTACGACACCGGCGTAAACGGCGCCGGCGCATCGGTGTGCTGCCCGACAAAGGCGCGATCGACATACACACCGGCGATGTAGCGTGAGATGGTCTTGCCCGCGGCGCGGCGCACGTTCAGCAGCGTCTCGAAGGCGCGACGCACCTCATCCCAGGACTCGCCCGGCTCGGCGATGCGCGAGGTCAGTTCCGCCATGACGCGATCGGAAATCTCCACCTGGCTGACCGCAAAGCCGATCGGGTCGCTGGACAGATCGAAAGTATTCGCCCGCGGGTCAATGCCCTGGTCGGGCTGCGCCATGGCGTCGGCATCGTTACCGAATCGCAGCTGCGCCGAAGTCGACTGCGCCAGCAGCGCGGTGCGCACCACCGGATCGTCCATGCGCTCGTCATAGCCGTAGGTAATTGCCCAGTAGTCGTAAGGTCCCTGCGCAGTCGGAAAATACAGACCCTGCGTTTTCGGATCGGGCGCAATGTTCACGGCGGGATAATCCATGACCGAGTTGGTCAGCCGCTGCTCCTGGCGCGCACCGGGGCCGTTCAGCGCCTCCGGCGGACGGTAGTAGCTGCCCATCATGTTGTGCGTGAGACCGAGCGTGTGCCCGACTTCATGCATGACCACGTAGTACAGACCCTCACGGATGATCTCCTCAATCTGCGCCTCGGTGCGTGATCCAGCCGCCTGCGCCGCGAGCTGCGCCAGCCGCGCGAAGGCAATACCCTGTTGCACACCCTGTCCGGCCAGGCAGATGTCCGCCGGATAGCGCGCGTCGGCATGCCCGTCATCGCCCGCAGCCGCGCCCTCCGTACCGCGCTCGCCCTCACCAAACAATGTGCCATACATGACCGAGCGGCGAATGCTGGAGTGCTCCAGTACTACGTCGGCGCCGAGAATTTCACCGGTGCGCGGATTGGTGAAGCGTGGCCCGTAGCCGAGATAGCGCGGCACGGGCGTGGCCACCCAGCGCAGGACGTTGTAGCGCACATCACCGGCGTCCCAGCCGGCGTCGTCCGGCTGCACCTCGACGCGGATCGCATTTGAAAAGCCGGCGCGCTCGAACACCCGATTCCAGGACAGCGCCGCCTCGCGGATGATGTCGCGATACTCCGGCGGGGTGGTGTTCTCGATCCAGTAGACGATGGGCTGCACCGGGTCGGACACTTCGACGCCGGGATTTGCCTTGACCAACCGCCAGCGCTGAATCAGGTCGTCGTAGGGGAGGCCCTCGACGCTGGACAGGTCGGTGCGCTTCTCGATGAAGTAACCCACCCGCGGATCTTCGTGCCGCGGCTCGAAACCCTGCGGCGGCATACGAATGAGATTGTGCTGCACCAGCACGGTGGACGAGCTCGCCGTGGCGGCGCTCGGTTTGGGGAAATCGAAGATGTACTCGGCCACGATCTCGCTGTTGTCGGCGTAGCTGCGCACCGACTGGATGGAGGACTTCTCCTTGCTCAGCTGCCCCTGTTTGTCCCCACCAATGGCCACGAGCTTGTTGCGGGTGAACAGCTCGTCTGCGCCGATAATGAAAACGGTGCCTTCCGGGTTCTGCGCAAGGATGCGCGTGGTGGCCAGCAACGGCGAGACGATGTTGGCGTCATCGTTGCGGCTGAGTGTGCTGTCCTCAGGAAAGGTGTAGTCGAGGTTCTGCGCCAGGAAATCGATGCGCTCGAAGCGCCGCCTGAGGGTGATGACGGTGTTCTCGGCTATCTCCCCGAAGCCGGAAAGATGGCGCAACAGCGAGCCGTTGCGGGTGTAGCGGAAGTAGATGTACTCCTGTCCGAGCTGTTCGGCATTCACCTGCATGTACAGCTCGCCGCTGTCAGGCTTGCGGTAGAAGTCGAACAGGCCGGGGATGTGGTCCTTGTCCTTGATGAACTCGGACAGGTCCTTGATTTTCGGTTTGGGCTTGGTCTCCTCGGCTTTCTGCTCGTCCGCGGTCTGGGCACGGACGGGCAAAGGAGCGATCGCGCCGGTCAGCGCGATCGCCACAAGCACAGTCAGCCAGCGGCCGGTGGTTACCTGCTTCAACTGCATCTCAGAACGTCGCTTTCATGCCAAGGGTAATGGTGCGGCCACCGCTGAACTGCACCGTATTTGGAAAGAAAAAGTCTGGAGATCCCTCGCCGAAAGTTGACGCAGTGGCTGAACGAATATCGCCATCACTGGACCCGTGCAACAGATTATCTCCTTCCAGAAAGAGCGCATAGCGCCCTCCTGCCCTCTCGAAGGTATAGGACGTACGCAGGTCGAGCGTGGAGTACGACGGCACAACCGTATTGAGATTGTACTCGTCGAAGGCACTGACAGACTCGGACTGATAGGTATAGATCAACCGACTGGAGAATCCACCACGCTCGTATCCCAGCGATCCGGTGCCGGACCACTTGGACTGATCCTCCAGCGCCCGATCAAGACTGAGCGTAATCAGCTGACCAGCGTCGTCGCGAGCCGAGACCTGGGTCGGCACATCACCATCGGTGAATGTCAGGTTCCCCAGCACACTGAAGTCACTCCAGAAGCCGGGCAGAAAATCCAGCTGGCGAATGACCTCAACCTCTGCTCCCCATATCTTCCCGCCTTCGGTATTCACCGGCCGATTGAGCATGAAGTTCAGATCGTCGGGAATTACGATAGTCGGATCCTGGGCCTGCAGCGGCGCAAACATATCGAGAATGCGCTGGCGCACACTGTTGTCCGCCCCGTCAGCCAGCAGAATGCTGGTGAAATTACTGCTGACATCCTTGAGGAACGCTGCGACCCGTATCAATCCTGGATTACGGGTGAAGTAGTAGGCCACATCCAGGTCGAGGTTGTCCGTCTTGGTCGGTTTCAGATCCGGATTGGATTCTCGAATGATTCCATAGTACTGCGCCGGCCGCAGATCGATAATTACCTGCGGCGAACGGGTCAACAACTGGAAGGCGGGATGAACCGTGGAGCGGAAATAGCCCAACCGGTAGACCATGTTCTCCGCCTGCCGGTAGGTTGCCAGCAGGCTGGGCGTCACCGTTTCCTGATCGCCGCTGAGGGCAGTAAAATTCAGCAGGCCGGCCTGAACAAAGACCTCCCGCGGCACGGTCACACTGGTCGCATCCCGATAGGTCGGTGTGGAAACGGCGACTGTTTCGCGCTTTGTACGTTCATAGCGCACCCCGCCGACAATGCCGAGGTTGCCGAAATTGACCATGGACTCCACGTATCCGGCAGAACGATCCTCCGTCGTGTGGTTCGGCAGGTAGGCGCCACTGTCCAGTATGGGATCCAGGTTCCTGCGGTCCGTATAGTTGAATCGCTGCTCGTTGTAGGCCGTTGCCGGATCGTCCACAAGCAGACTGTCGAGCTGGTCGAATACGGCCCCCGCCTCTCCGGGACGCAGAAACGGCACGCTATGACCACTGCCACCGATGAGCGCGAGGTCGACCATCTGGAACGGATCCGTCCTCACATCTGAGAGGAAGGTATCGCGGCCGGAAATCCGCAAGTAGCTTTCGTTTGACTGTACGGCCGCCAGGCTGGCGGCAAAATTGTCATCGAGATTCTCGCGCTCCTTGGCGTCGTACTTCATCCCTGCCTCGATGTAGCTGAATATCTCTGAAGCGAAGTTGAAGCGGGCGCTGAACTCGCCGATATGGGCTTCGGAAGGACTGTCCGTAGCCGAACGGCTTGCGCTGATAATGGCGTATGTGGAGGGGCTTTGCACGTGATCCATGCCTGCCTGCGACAACGAAAGCACGGCAATATTGCTGCCTACCAGGCGTGCGCCACCGTCAACCACCCGCAGCGTGCCGGCCGCATCGTCATCCGCATTCACCACCAGTGTCGACGGATCAAGAATGCTCATCAGGTTGGCATTTTCGCTTCCCGTCAAACTGAGCGAGCTGTTCCTGGATTCCTCGTGTGCCCGCGACATGCCGACCTTGTATCCGAACTCCCATCGCCCGACGGCCGTTTCGCCGCGCAAACCCACCGTGGACAGCTCCGTTTCCAGTTCACTGGTTGTCATGCCCAGGGTCGGCCGCAGACCTCGCAATGTGGTGCGCCGTCGCACTTCTCCACCGAGTTCGGGAACAGGCATGTCTACCGAGGTGGTCAGGAACGACAGCGTCGAGCGAGCCGTGGATAGGTCGCGCTTGCGCCTTATCTGCTGCAGATCCAGCCGCAGCAGGGTGTGCTCGGCGATGTCCCACGCGAAATTGAGGGATGCAGTCAGGTTGCTCTCATCACGTTGTCGCTGCAGGAAGTTGCCCCCAGTCAGCAGCGGTTCATCGAACTCCGGATCAAAGGGGAAGTTGAAACTTGCAGGCAGCAGGAATGAACTGGTATAGCCGGCGGGGAGGACCGGCGGAATGACATCAATCACCACCACGTCGAAGTTGCGCCGATCGGTTTCCCGATACTGCACCGACCCCACCACACCAAAGTTCGGTGCAAGCTTCCAGGCCGCGGTGACGTTGCCCTGAGGTTCATCGCCGAACTCGGCGTCGGAGCTCCACTCCTGTTCCAGCCCGAAGCTGAAATAGCGCTGCCCGTAGTCCAGTCCCGATCGCGTCTCGATTTCCACCAGTCCACCTGAGCCAGTGGCCTCGTGACTGGGTAGCAGGGTTTTCTGGATGGTGATCTGGGAGATGTTCTCGGTCAGAAAGCCGCTCAGGTCCACCGAGCGGGAGAAACCGCTGCCCTGAAGATCCAGTCCGTTCAGCTTGATGTTGATGGCCTCGGAGCTGAATCCGCGCACCGTAATGCCGGACCCCTCGCCGGTATCGTCATCCCGCGTAAACGCTACTCCGGGAACGCGGCGCAGCGCTTCGGAAGCGGTCTCTGCCGGAAAGCTCCCCAGCAGGTCGGCTGCCACCACCGTAGTGCTGTTCGGAGCAGCCCGTTGCTGGCTCAGCGCCTGTGCGGTTGCCGAACGATCACCACGCACCACCAGGGTGTCGACGGCGTTACTCAGCAGAAAATCCTGCACCACGCTCTGGCCGGACGGTACCCGCACGCGTACGGCGTCGGCCTGTGAGCCGAGGTAGTCGATGCTCAGTTCGTACGTGCCAGGCGGTACAGCTGATATGCGGTATTCCCCACGGGCGTCACTGACCGCCGAGAGGCTGGTACCAGTGAGCCGCACTATCGCGCCGATCAACGCCGAGCCCGTCGTCTCATCAGTAACCCGCCCGGTGATGATGCCGGGTGCACCACCTTGACTGGAAGGACCCAGAGCCTCCTGCGCATCCGCATCCGCCTGCACCCGCGCGACACGCTGCTGCGCCACCTGCACCATGCGCAGCCCTCCCTCCCCGGTCTGCGCACCACTGTGCTGCGCCTTGCGCCTGACGACGTAGACACTGGGCGCGGTTTCATCAAACACCAGATCGCTTTCCGCCAGCAGCTGCGCCAGCGCATCCTCCGGCGTGAACTTTCCCGACACCGACGGCGCCTTGCGGTTCCTCACCAGGTCCGGCGCAAACAGAATCTCCTTGTTTGTGCTGGCCGCGAACTGCTGCAGGGCCGAGGCCAGGCTCTGCGCCGGAATGTCGAAGGACTGTGTCGCGCTGGATTGTGTTTGGGCGGCAGTCGCTGCCGCAATCAGGACAAGACTGGCCGCAAAGGAAGCCAGCAACGTGCGTAAAAATTTCAGATCGCGCCTCATCGTTCCCCCTCCACCATGACAGGGCAAATGCCTCTATAGAGGACTAGGACGCGGGTAGTTGAGTTTCACTCACCTGAATCTTGCGGTAGCGTTGTCTGGCCGAGGCTCTTCAGCGGAAATCTCGCAATCACGCCCATCTTCAGACAGGTCTGCCCCGAGAGCCTGCCGACTGTCGCAGTCACGTCGTCAGGCTGGCGTTCGCAGACCTTACCGGGATTGGAGACCGTGGCCGGTCTGCCTGGCAACGCAACCGATCGGGCACGTTGATTCAGTAGCTCCGAAGTTCTTAGTCTATTAAAATCAGTATCTTACATATTATTTTGCATTAAAGTGGCATACTTAAATGCAAATTTCGCATGAAAGTGGCATATTTCCGAGCGTTCCCAGAGAGTCGCCCATGTTCCAAAGACATGCCATCGAAGAAATCGCGGCTTGGTATCGCCAGTCACAACGCAAGCCGCTGGTGTTGCGCGGCGCGCGCCAGGTCGGCAAGAGTACGGCCGCGAAGATGGCGGCCGGGCAGCTGAAAGTCCCCTTCCATGAAATCAATCTCGAACGGCACCCCAGCCTCGAAGCGCAGTTCGCGCGCTACGACATCAAGGGCCTCCTGTTCAGTTTTTCGGCTATCTGCGGTACGCCGCTGAGCGAAAAATCTCCGGGAATCCTTTTCCTTGACGAGGCGCAAGCCACGCCGTCCGCGTACGCCTGTCTGCGTTACTTCCATGAAGATGCGCCCGGACTGGCCGTCGTCCTCACCGGATCGTTACTGGACCAGATACTCGAAAACTACAAAAGCTCCGTACCAGTGGGTCGCGTGGAGCATCAGTTCATGGGACCGGTCGGCTTCGAGGAGTTCCTCATCGCCACGGGGCAGAAACGGTTTGTCGATCTGCTGTCCTCAGTCACCCTCGATTCGCTGCGCGCCATTCCCGATGAGGTGCACCATGAGCTGATGGAACAGGTCAGGCGGTATACCCTTGTTGGTGGCATGCCTCACGCGGTGCAACTGGCAATCGACACGGACTTCGATCATGCGGCAATCAACAAATATCATGTCGATTTGCTGCAAACCTACCGGGCCGACTTCAACAAGTATCGCGGTTCCCTCGACGGGCTGAAGCTCAACACTTTCTTCGACGGCATTCTGGCCCAGGTTGGCGCCCAGTTCTCGCACAAGGTCGCTCACCAGATCGTGGGTGTATCCAGCGGGGACAATCGACTGCTCAACAGCGCCATCGAGCAGTTCATCGAAGCGCGCCTGTTCTATCGTGTTCTGCACTCCGGCGCGGATCGCATACCGCTCGGCGCCCAGGTCAAGCCGCGGATCAGCAAGTTCCTGTTCGTGGATGCCGGCCTGCTGCTGGCAGCGCAGAATATTCCGGTCCAGAGCGTGATCGGCAAGCCTCTTGAGCTGGCGAACCAGGGCATTCTGGCTGAGCAGTTCGTCGGCCAGCACCTGCTGAATGCGGGGCCGTCGTACAAAAAACCCGAACTGTATTTCTGGCATCCGCCGAAGAATGAACTGCAGGCGGAGATTGATTTCCTGTTGCAGATGGAAGGCCTCATCCTGCCGGTCGAAGTGAAGTCCGCCGCCAGCGGCCGGCTGAAGTCCCTACACTCGTATGCCATCACGAAAAATGTTCCGCTCGCAATCCGCATCCACTCAGGCAAGGGTGGCGTGGAGACCCTCGAAGCAAAAATGCAGAAGCGCTCAGGGACTTTGCGGCTGCTGAACCTGCCTTTCTACCTGATCGGACAGGTTCAGCGACTGACACGCGAGCTTGCCGCCAGCTCCACCCCGTAGTGCTCCAGCCCGCTCGCCTCGATCCTGCGCAGCGCCGCGCGGGAAACCTGGTGATCCAGCTGCGCCGTGCGCGATCGCGCCGGCAGCGGCATGCGTTCCAGCTCGATGATCTGTTCCAGCCGCTGCAGCGCGGGCTGCTCGTCCAGCGCCAGAAGAAAGGCCCAGGCACCCAGCACACGGCGATATAACAGAGTGCGCTCCGCCGCGATCCTGCGACTGAGGCTACGCGGCGGCATGGCGCGATCCGGCAGTCGCCGCGGGCCGTTTTCGGCCAGTCTGGCACCTGCATTGCGCAGCGCGCTGTCCTTTGAACCGCTCGCCCAGCCCTGAACAAAGAAGCGCCGCTCCGCACCCCAGCGGGCATAGGCCGCCGCACGATCGGCATCCACGCTGCCGGGATTGTCGTAGCCGGACGCCCAGAACACCTCCGATGCCATGGCGTTGCGATCGCGCCCGAGCAGCAGATCGCGCCCCTTGTCCTCCTGGGCCAGCAGAAGTTTCTCGAATGCCAGAGCGTGCGGATTCAAGCCCGCTTCGCCGGACATCACGACGGCCTTCCATGCAGGCCGCACCTGCTCCTTCCATAGTTTTGTCAGCTCACTATTGCCGCCGCCATGATTGTGGCGGCGGGCGCCTCTGCCCCGCCCCACCCCGGCAGCCGACTCCAGTTCGCTGCGCTTGCCGGACAGCAGCAGGGATTTTGCACCTGAATTCTGTTCGCCCATGCGGCGGATGAAACGCGAGAACAATGCCTGACGCTCACGCCAGGCGGCATCCCAGATGGTTGTCGCACCAGCACCGTCAATACTCCCATCGACGAAGGCGTGATAGGCGGCGACCTGACGTCGCACCGGTGCAGTGAGATCCTGCGATTCGGTCAGTTCCTGTTCGATGAGTTTGGCCCAGCGCTCCAGATACTGCTCCGAAGTGGCCAGTGGTTTGTCGATGGTCTGATCCACGAGCGTGGCAGCCGCATGCGCGGCGGCGAAGGACGGCAGACCGGCGCCGGTGCTTTCCAGCGAAAATAAATCCATGCCCAGCAGGTTCTCCGGCACGTAGCGCTCGTATCCGGCCCAGGTCTCGGGATCCGGACTGGGGTCGCAGCCTGCCGCCAGTGACTGCTCGTCCGTGGCCGTGAACCCGGCGGCATAGGGCAGCATCGCCGCGTCGGCGCCTGCCAGGCTGGGCGCGGCCGTGTACCACGCCGAGTTGGGCGTCATCTGCCGCGGCACGGATAAATAATGAAAGCCGCCGGAGTGACACTGGGTCATCACGAACACCATCCGCCCCTCGCCGAGCCCCGCACTCAGTATGTCGCGCAGATCCGTCACACCCAGCTGCTCGCCGCGATTGCTGCGCCAGCCATGCCGGCTGCCGGCATGCGGCTCCAGTGTCCACAGGCTGATCTGGCTCTCGGGATTATCGCCGCGGGAAAGATGACCATGGTCACCGACAAACAGATACAGGGTGCCGCCACCGCTGACGCTGGGCAGCACTTCATCGCGCAGCGCCTGAAGAATGACGTCGCGCTTGGCCGGCCGGTTGTCCGGCAGCATGCCCGGCACCCAGGCATCGATCACCAGCCCGTTCTGCTTGCTCTGGCGGCGCACGTCACTGAAGACCGGCGCACGCCCTTCCGTATTGCCCGCGCCAAAGAACACCCAGGTGGAGTCGGGCGGGTAGTTCGCGGCGAAGTGGGCCGCAACCGCCCGCGCCTGCAGATACTGCGAGTAGTTGTTGGACAGCTGGGTACCGCCGCCGGAAATCAGCACGAAGGCATCGCGCGCCCCACCTCCGGGGGCATCGATTACCGCATCCTGGGGCGACGCAATGGCGGTCGCGCAGAGCAGCAATGCGGCAACAGTCGCGAATCTGGCAAGCGGTTTGAGCATGGAGGAACCCCTGAAGTGACCGCTGTTCGGACTGGCGGCAGGGGGGAAGGTTCCGGTCGGAGCCGCGGACCGGAGGAATGAAGAGTTAGTGTTCTCTACCGCGCACGGCCTGACGCAGGTTCGCCTCGCAACTCAGACCCGGGGACAGCGCCGCAATGGCCAGACAGGCATTGATGACCTGGCGGGTGCCCCTGGCCGTAGTCACCGTCCGTTGTGAATCGGCCAGCAGCGCCCTGGCCTCACCCGGAGTCAGATTTCCGTCGTAAGTTCGCAGCAGTGCGATCATTCCGGTGACCTCGGCCGCAGCCATCGAACTGCCGGAAACCGCGCTGTAACCGCCGGCTGGCGCCAGCGTGAAGATGTCCTCGCCCGGAGCGGCGATCAGGCTGTCATCAATCCTGCCCGATTCGATAGCCGCCACGCCGATGACACCGTCAACCTCCAGCGGAAAGCCCGCCAGCGAGCCTGTTGTCGCCGGCGGTGCGGCGCCAACAAAAATCATTCCCGCCTGCTGACCGCGCTTCACCAGGCGCGCCAGCAGCGCATCGCTGGGCCCGGCAAGACTGAGATTGACCACATCGACGCGCGCATCGATGGCCGCAGCCAGGGCCTGCGCCAGCGTGAAGGTGTTGCACACCGCCGCGTCGCTGGCGCCATTCTCCCAGCAGGCCCGCAACGCCGTCAGCCTTACCTCGGGCGCGATCCCGACAATACCGATGTTGTTGTTGGCTACCGCGGCGATCACACCAGCCACCGCGGTGCCATGGCGATCGCGGCGGAATTGCGCGGCATCGGTCGCGACGAAATCGCTCCAGCCGGCGATGCGGCCGTGAAGATCCGGATGATCCACGTCCACGCCGGAATCGATCACCGCCACCCGCACGCCCCGCCCACGCGACCAGCGCTGCGCCTGCGGAACGGCCAGCTCATCGAGATTATGCTGCAATCCGGCATAGGTGTCGTTATAACCATCGCCCCGAGTCTTGAAGATTTCCAGCGCCTGCGCGGATTCCACGCGTGAATCGCGGTGCAGCTCGCCAAGCAGCCGGTCGCGATCAGCCGCTTCGGGAATGCGATAAACCAAGCAGTGCACACCCAGCACCGCGATCGGCCAGGCCGCTACCGGCTGCAGCCGGTAGCGGCCTGCCAGCGCCTGCGCATGGCCGCGCGCCTGGCGGCCCGCCGGATAGGGCGCGATGTTGTTGTAGCCGCGCGGCGTGGACGCTACGCCCAGCGCGGTGGCAGCGACGTTGTTCCGGATGGTGACCACCACGTAGCGTTGCGGAGAAGACAGGGCTTCGGGCGGAAGCTGCATGCCGGCGCCGGAGCCAAGGGTGGCGCAGCTGCTGGACAGGAACGCGGCGGCGATCGACAGGAGCAGACAAGCCCCTCCCACTCTGGCGCGCTCCCCTCGGGCAGGGAAGAGGCTACAAAAACGCCGCGAGGACAAAGCGTTCATGGCGTGGAGCGCGAGTCCGGCAGCGATTCGGCGAACAGCACCTGGCTGCTGGCACGCAGCTGCCTCAGCGCCGCCGCGGCTGTTTCATTCCCGCCAGCCACGGCCAGCGTATAGACCCCCGCGGACGAAGGCCCCGCGGCAACAGTTGCCCGCAGGGAATCCAGCAGCGCCTGCAGTTCCTTGATGCTCATTGTCGGAGCAAACACTACGCGGACATGCGCTCCCGGAGCCAGCTCCGGCGCCGGTGCGCTGAGCGTGGTAAAGCGCTGCCCCTGCATGCTCGAGCCGTCGCGCTCCCATAACAGGATGCCGAGCACGCCAAGCCCCACGGCCTGCACCACCACAGCCGCCACGAGCCAGCGCAGGTAAGCCGGACGCTGGAAGCCGCCGGCGTGCTCAGCGGAAGATTCCACGGCGCCGGTCGTCAGTTCGCTATGATCAATACGCGCCAGCAACTGCTGCAGCCCCGGCTGCGGCGCGTGCTCGACTGTGTCATCACCGGAAATCAGCGTCTGCAGCCGCCGTTCATGCCGCTCCTCAGTGGCGCACGCCACGCACAACTCCAGGTGTGCCCGCACCATGGCGTTCTGTTCGGCAGACAGCCGACCGGTCAGGTGCCAGGGCAGCAGCTGAGCGGCCTCATGATTGCATTGCTTATCCATTGTCATCGACAACATCCTCATGCCATCGGCCATCCGGCCAGCTCCGGCAACAAATTCTTCATTTTGCGGCGCGCATGAAACATGCGCGTCTTCACCGTATTCACGGGGCAATCCACAATGGCAGCGATCTCCTCGCAGCTGTATCCCATGTAGTACGTCAGCTCCAGCACCATCCGCTGCTCCGGCGGCAGGCTGCCCAGCGCACGGGTCACCAGTTCACGCTGCTCGGCTTCCTCGATGGCATCGCTTGCGGTTTGCTCGGCTGACACTGACATCCCGTGCAGGGCAGGACGCGACGCGGAATGTCGCAGTGCCTTCATGGCTCGCCGGTAGGCAATGCCCATGATCCACGTCGACACCCGCGAACCGCCGCGGAACTGCCCGGCCTGCTGCCACACAATGAACAGCGTGTCGTTGACGATCTCCTGCACCACCTCGTGCTGGCGCAGGAATCGGCCGAGAAAACGCGCCAGCCGGCGATGATAAATAGCGTACAGCTGCGCCAGCGCCTCCCGGTCCTGCAACGCGATCTGCTGCACCAGCTTTGTCTCCTGCTCGTTGGATACCGGTGAGTACCGACCGGCAGTACCGCGGTTCACTGGAACCACCAGGCTGCGGTCAGTGCCCAGCGCCCGTGCGCCACCTGTGTACCAAACATCTGCCGGGCGGCGCTGTCGGCGCCGAAATGAGAAAGTGTGAACTGGATCCGCTTCACATCGATCCGCAGGCCCCCGCTCCAGCCCCAGTAGGTCGCACCGATCACATCGCTGAGATCGTAGTGGCCCACGCCAGCGGTCAAACTGATGTTGCGCCACAGCGGCTGGGTCAGCGAGGCCTCGAAGGACCACTGCCGGCCCTGGCCTGGATCCCCATATAAAGAGTAGCGGTCGATCCGCGGCGCCAACGCTACTGACACAACGGCGCGATCCTGGAAACTGAGCGCAGCCTGCACCTCGTCATGGTCATACTCTATATAACGCGGATCTGAGGGATAAAGGTACCGGGCGTAATGCACCCCAGCCGACCAGTCCTGCCCCAGGCTCCAGAGCCATCCGAGGTAAAGGTTCAGTTCATTGGGGGCTACCAACGCCGGTGGATCATCAACCACCGACCCCCATACGCCGCCGAACCCACCGCGGGCGGTTTTCAGATGCAGATCAACCTGCACGGCAGGCCGATGCCCACTGCGGCTGATTCCGCGGTATACGTAATCGGTGGTCAGAGCGACGGCGCCACCGGGAGAAGCGCTTGCGGCGGCGCCACACACCAGCAGGCACGAAACCAGGACACTCAGCCGGCAGATCCAGGTCCCGGTCCACATCACCCCGATTGCGCTGTTGTTGACCACGAATGGCCGTTTTACACAGGAGCAACCGGGATGTCGATTCCTGCCTCAGATGGCAGCCAACCAAAAGGCACACGCAGTCACTGCGTCAGAAGAATCCGTGCAGCTCCACGAATGTCAGCCGCCGGTTCTGCAGATCGTTCTGCGGAATGCCCTCGTACCGGCGATGCCCCACCCTGATCTGCATGAACGGCAGCGGCGTCACCTCGTACACCACGCTCCAGCGGTTCTGTTCATTCTCGTCCACGTCGCGATCGGCGTCGAAGAACTCGGCGGTGAGTTTCAGGTTGTGTCCACCCCGCACCATCCAGTTCAGTTCGCCGATGGCCACCGCGAACTCCCGCGTCTGCGGCAGGAAACCCTCGTCGCGTATGAAGTCGACCTCCCCCAGCCAGCTCACCGGTCCGGTGTGCAGGCCGGCGAACACGCCAGCCATCCGCCGGTCTCCCAGTTCCGACTCGGTAAACGAGGCAGCGGCGCCCAGCCGCCACAGCGGCTGCACCCACACGGCCTGGCCCACCACCTGGTGGCCTGAATCGGCCTGCGCATTGCCGCTGCCCTGCGTCAGCGCGATCTGTGTCGACCAGCTGCCGCTCTCGTAACCCAGCTCCACGCCGGTGTCCGGCGTTGCCATGTTGATGCCGGTGGTCTGGCGGACAAACGCCGTATCGTCCTCCAGGCGCCAGCCGAAGGGCAGGTAGAACTTCCCACCCTTCAGATACCAGCCCGTCGAATCGCCGTAGCGGACATAGGCCTCCTGCGTCTGCGCCGAGCCGGGCGCCACGCGCTGATCGACATACACGGCGAGCTGCTGAGGAATCAGGGTGAAGTCGGCGTACAGGCGCACCTCATCCAGGTCGAACCGCCGCCGGCTGTTCTGATCGGGCACTTCCATGCTCGACCAACCCGTCCTCAGATTGCCGCCGAGGCGCAGCAGATCGCCCACCTTGCCGCTCCAGCCACCGGCGCCACCCGGTTTGGCGGGCAGTACATGCTGGGAGAAGGCCGTGCCGAAATCATTGCGCATGCCGCCACCCGTGGGATTGACGTGACAGCCGTTGCATTTCAGATCCTGCCGGACCGCCAGGTAGGGCTCCGCCCGCACCGGCTGCGCGGTCGCCCATGACAACAGCACCACCAGGGCGGCGCCCAGCCAGCCAATTCGAGCGCTCATCGGGTGCTCCCTACGGTAAAGCGTATGACCACGTCGTTTGTACCTCCCGCATGACCGGCCAGCGGCCGGCCATCCAGATCAGCCAGTCCGACGCCGTAGGGGTCGGCGATGACCACCCGGTAATGGCCCTCGACCAGCGGCTCACCGGGTATGACAAGCAGCGCACGGGGATTGGAAGCCGGTACGGCCACGGTGGCGGATATCGCGGCGCCGAGCGCCTGTGGATCGTCCAGGTCGATGCGCTGCAGACGGATATCCGCGGTGGCGATGCGGTTGGTATCCAGATCGCGGGTGAAGCCGAGCATGACCTGCGCCGGACCCGCCTCGAGTACATCGCCATCCTGTGGTGCGGTGGTGCTCAACGCGAAACTCGCGGCGCTGACACTTGCCGGCGAGCGCAACGCCCCTTCGGTGATCCACTGCCTGACCACCGCGATGGTACTGGCCGGCAGATACGGTCCGCCAAAGGGCATGCGCTCACCAAAAGCTGCGGTGCCTTCCAGCTTCTGAATGATGTAGCTGCTGTCGGGATTACCCGGCCTCACTCGCAAGGTGGACGGTTGCTGGGTGCTCGCAACGCCCACCAGCAGGTTGTAGCTGTTGGCTGCATCGAGGCGCAGACCCTCCGGGGCATTGCCGCCGGCATGACACACCGAGCAGATGGGCGTGAAGATATGCGCCTGAATGGAATCGAACTCGGCCGACAGCGGCAGCTGCGCAGCTTCGCCGAGCGGCCGGCCGCTGTTGTCCAGCCCCTCGCCGCTGCCGGTGCAACCGGACAGGATGGCGGCCCAGAAAATACCAGACAAAACCCGACAAACAAACAATGGTGATGACACCACGGCACTGAACCTGCGCATGATCGACTGCTTCCCGAAAAACGCGTCGGGTCGATCCTAGACGTCGTTTTTTGTCTGCGCAATGGCGCGGAAACTATTTTTCACGTCATTGAACCGCAGCGGTTTCGCGCGGTACACACAGCGGATTCGCTATTGCCGGCGATCGATCCCGGGCAGGTTTGCATGTTGTCAATTCTGGTGGGCCATTCGTACTTTCTATGCTTCGATCGCAAGCAATTCGAGCGCGCGCGACCCTATCCGCCCCTGGCCACGCTACACACCGCCGCTCTGCTGCGCGCAGCCGGCCACCAGGTCGCCCTGTTCGACGCCATGCTGGCCGATGGCGCCGCTGACTTCGCGACGCAGCTGGGACAACAGCGCCCGCAGGTGGTGGTGCTCTACGAAGACAACTTCAACTACCTGAGCAAGATGTGTCTGGCGCGGATGCGCCAGGCCGCCTGCGAGATGATTGCCATGGCGCGCTCGCGGGACGCGGCGGTCATCGTCGCGGGGTCCGACGCCACGGACGCCCCGCAACCCTACCTCGATGCGGGCGCCGATGCGGTGGTGGCGGGCGAAGGGCTTGCGGCCCTGCTCGCGCTGATCGGACGGCTGGACAGCGCGCCGCAGCTGCGCGCAGCACAACTCGCCGCCGGCATTGCCGGCATGGCGGGTCACGCCGGTCAGGCCGGACGCGATGACCCGGGAGCGGCAGACCACCCGACCACCGCACCGCCGCCGCTGCTGAGCCAATCCACGCTGCCGGCGTGGGATCTGATAGACGCGGCGGGCTACCGGAACATATGGCGCCGCGCGCACGGCTACTTCAGCCTCAACATGGCGGCCTCACGTGGTTGCCCGTTTCATTGCAACTGGTGCGCGAAGCCGATCTGGGGCAACCAGTACCTGCAGCGTCCGGCCGAAGAGGTGGCTGCGGAAATGCGGCACCTGAAAGAACACTTCGCGCCCGACCACATCTGGTTTGCCGACGACATCTTCGGCTTCCGCCCCGCCTGGGTGGAGACCTTCGCCGCTGCCGCCCGCGTCGGCGGCATGGTGCCCTTCACCATCCAGAGCCGTGCCGACCTGATGAGTGAGCGCATGGCTGCGGCGCTCGGGCAGGCGGGCTGCGTGGAAGTATGGATCGGCGCGGAGAGCGGCAGTCAGCGCATCCTCGACGCCATGGACAAGGGTACCCGTGTCGATCAGATTCTCACGGCGCGGTCGCGACTGCGCATGCATGGCATCCGCGTAGGTTTCTTCATCCAGATCGGCTACCTGGGTGAAGAGCTGCACGACATCCTGGCCACCCGCGAGCTGATCGACAGGGCGCAGCCGGATGACATCGGCGTCAGCGTCTCCTATCCATTGCCCGGTACGCCGTTCCACGACACAGTGAAGGCGCAGCTGCGCGGCAAGACCCACTGGAGCGAAAGCAACGACCTCGCCATGATGTTCAAGGGCACCTACCGTTCGGAGTTCTATCGCGCCGTGCGTAACCTGCTACACCGGCAAGTCGAAGTGCAGAAGTTGAACGGTCCATGTGAGGACGGCGTCCACACCGACGCCCGCATGGAACTGCAGGCGCGCTGGTCAACACTGCTGCAAAGCGAATCCCGCTACCGGACGGAACCCGCCGATGCCTGCACCACGGCCTGAGCCGGCTCATTCAGCTGCTGCGAATGCCACGGCGCGCCTGCCGCCGCTCAAGCAGGCCGCACAGCGCAGCCACCGACTCCCTCGGATGCGAGGCCCGTTTCAACTCGAAAGCGCCGATACCGGACAACCGGGCATCAAAGGCCTTCCAGCCGGGCAGGCCGGCCGCGTAAGGCTGGCTGGCCGCGAGCCGCTCACGGCAGAGCCGGGGCGCAAGCGGCGCCAGCAATGCACCCTTGCCGGCAGAGCGGCCGGAGACAAACACGATGCCTGCAATCCGCAACGGGGCCGGCGCAATCCGCCAGCCCCTGCCTCTCAGGTCCACCTCATATTTTTCCACGCCGCTGCGCCGGCAGATGACAGGGGAGCGGCGAATCCGCGCGGCGAGCGCCGGGCTATCGACAAACCTCAAGGCTTCATCACGCAGATGCAGGAAATTCGCAACGCCGGTTGCCCGCAGGGAAGCCGGCTCGATGAACACCGCATCCTCGGCCAGGACATCCAGGTCCTGCAGCATGCCGTGCAGGGCCAGCGTGGATTTTCCCGCTCCGCTGGCGCCGATCAGCAGCAGACCGCTGCCATCGCGCCCGATGCAGCCGGCGTGCAGCGGCACCAGACCCTGCGCGCGACTGGCCAGCGTGAAAACCGCAAACTCCAGCAGTTCGTAACGGGCGTGATAGGGAAAGCGCAGCAACTGACGCGAAATCGAGACCAGTCCGGCGCGCAGCTGTGGACACACGATGGCGAAATTCGCGGTATCCATCACCCCACACAGAAAACGCCCGTCGCCCTGAGTACGCAACGGCGGCGGCTCGCGCACGGCGCCCAGGCTGCTGCCGGATGTCAGCTGCAGCCTGATGTTGAAACGCGGGGAGTCCGCCGACAACCGTTGAGGTCGCAGGCCGCGCCAGCTCTCATCGACCAGGCGCAGCAGCCGCGCATCATCGGCGGCAAAATGAAATGCTCCACCCAGCACCGTCAGCCGCCTGCGGAATCGGGCAGGCGGCTGTTCGCCGAAAGGATCCTTCTCACTCATGACAGCCATCATACCCATGAAGCGGGCTGACATGACCCTGCCCTCACTGCCGCCGTTGCGGACGCTGGAAGCGGCGCTGCACATGACCACCGGGCATCTGGTGCGTGAGATCACCCGGCCCACCGCACAGGCGCCGCAGTGGACCGCTCTGGAGTGGCGCATCGCGGAGGCCGCCGCCGTCATTCACGGTATTGGCGCACTGCTGGCCTGCAAACTGCAGTGGCGGGGCCCGGCGCGCTGGGAGCAGTTCCTCGCTGGCCAGAAACATCACACACGGCTGCGACGCCAATACATCGCCAAAACACTGGCCCGTCTCGACGACGCCATGCACCAGGCCGGCATCGCCGCCGTGGCGCTCAAGGGGTCAGCCCTGTATGACATCGGCCTGTATGCCGGACAGGAGCGGCCGATGGGCGATATCGATCTACTCGTCAGGGAAGAGGACAGCGATGCGGCGGCACGCCTGCTGATCGCACTGGGATATCAGGAAAAGGCCAGCACCGAGCGCCACCGCGTCTTCGAGCCCGCCGGACAGGACGCAGGCAAGGCCGGTTTCGGTGAGCACATCGACAATCCGCTGAAGATCGAGCTGCACACGCGCATTGCCGAACGCCTGCCGGTCTACATTACCGATATCACTGCGCTGGAGTTTCCGCGCCAGCCACGCCCCGGGCTGAACCCCTATTCGTCCATCGCCGCGCTGATGCGTCATCTGCTGTTGCACACCTCATGCAATATCCGCGCGCGCGCGCTCCGCGCCATCCAGCTCCACGACATTGCATTGCTGGCGAGCCGCATGAACGACGGGGACTGGCATGAACTGACACGGGAGCGTGACGGCGTGCGCGGCCTGTGGTGGGCGCTACCCCCCATGGCGCTGACCGAACGCTACTACCCCGGAAGCGTGTCACCGGCAGCCCTGCAAGCCGCCACGATCGGATGCCCGCGGCTGCTGCGCCGCGCCGTGCGCCGCCATACTCTCGCCGATGTGTCCTGGTCGAACCTGCGCGTGCGCGCCTTTCCGGGTATCGAATGGTCGCATTCCCTGCCGGAAGCACTGCAGTTCATGACAAGCCGTATCTTCCCCGCCCGCCGGGATCTGGCGCTGCTGCGCCAGATACCCGCCCGGCGACCGTACGGGGAGGCGACGCAATGGTACGGACTGTCGCATATCAACCGCATCGCGCGCTGGGTCTTCTCCCATCCGCCGCGCGTACAGACGATTTATCCGATCAAGGTGGCGCTGGGGATCGAGCCGGGGGCAGGATCTGAACAGGAGCTCCTGCGGCCATAAGCATGGTGGGGATCCTTTGAACGAACATGTCACATAGCCTCAACCGGGATCCACAGACGGACATTCTCCCTCCCCCGGAAGAGATCTCGCTGCGGCTGCAGCAGACGCAGGAAGCGTTTGACAGCGTCGCATCCGACTATGACGGACCTCGCGGCAACAACCTGCTGATCCAGGAGATGCGCGCCGAGATGTGGCGGTGGCTGGACGCAACATTCTCCGCACCGGCTCATCTGCTCGATCTGGGGTGCGGCACGGGCCTGGACGCGGTACGCATGGCGCAGACCGGGCACCGCATTACCGCTACCGACTGGTCCGGACGTATGGTGGAGCGCACGTGGGAACGCGCCGTCAGCGAGGGCGTGGCGGATCGGGTGCGCACCCTGGCCGTGGGCTCACACGAACTGCATCGCATTGCAGGCGATGCGGCATTCGACGGCGCCTACTCCAACCTCGGGCCGCTCAACTGCATACCCGACCTCACCGCGGTCTCCAGCGAATGCGCGCGGTTGATCAAACCCGGCGGCACGCTGGTCTTCTCCGTCATTGGACGTATCTGCCCCTGGGAAATCGCCTACTACATGTACAAACGCCAATGGGCGCGGGCCAGGGTGCGTTTTGCCCGCGGCACGATTGCTGTGGGCATGAACCGCCGGACAGTCTGGACCCGCTACTACAGACCACGTGAGTTCTACCGCGCCTTTGAACGCGATTTCACGCTTGCCGGCTTTCGCGGTCTGTGCCTGTTTGCCCCGCCTCCCTATCTGACATGGATGCGCCAGCGTCATCCACTTGTTTATCAACGGCTGTGGCGCGTCGACCGACTGTGTTCCGGGTGGCCGCTGCTGCGGAACATGGGCGATCATTTCCTGGTCGTAATGCGCAGACGATCGCCGGAATCACGCAAGCCAGAATGACCGCCGCCGAGTATGCCGCCATCGCCGCCGCCTGTGATCGCCTGCTGCAGTCGTCACGGACGACGCTCGCGCGTATCGCCATCCCGATACTGCATGTGATCAATGAACACCCGGGGTACATGGGTCAGTACAGGCCTCTTTTCCCGTCTTTCCCGACCGGACCTGCCAACTCGCGGCCCCGGCCCGCCTCGGACACCATCGCGGTGCGCGCCGCCCGGCAGCTGGTGCGTTCGCTGCAATTCCAGGCATCGCAGGCAGGCAAACGGCCCGCCGGGCGCATCGATGTACTGATCGTTTCCCGCGTCGCGAATTACGCACAACTGCGGCAGGGAGATGACTTCTATTTCGGCGGTTTGCAGCGCCTTCTGAATAACCGCGGAGCCACCTCGGCAACACTCCTGATCAACCACATCCCGCAAATGGAAGCGCCGCCAGGGAACGAAGAAAATTGTGATCAGACGCGCTCGCTGCTACCCCGCTCGGTATCGCCCGGCACCGAGGCCCGGATCTGGCGCCAATGCCTGAGCACATCGCTGGAATTGCGACGCCAGGCTCGCAACACAGACCACCCGCTCGATAAGGCAGCTGCAACCCTGGCGGGCCGCCATGCACTGATCGGCGGCACCGCAACAAACCTGCGCCTGCACGCCGTCATCTCCAAAGTATGTGATGCCCTGAATCCGGGCATGGTCATCACAACTTATGAAGGCGCGGCCGCCGAGCGCATGATCTGGCACGCGGCACGGGGTCACGGGCGCCGGCCGCTGTGCGTCGGCTACCAGCACGCCGTACTGCTGCCGCATGCCCACGCAATCCGGCGTCCAGTCGGTGCGCCAGGCATTGACTGCGATCCGGACCTCATCCTCACCCTTGGGGAAACCACCAAAGACATCCTGGCTGCCAGCCCGGCACTGTCTTGCGTTCCGATGATTGTTTACGGCTCGCACCGGCGCGTGCCGCCGCGGCAGTCTCTCCCATTCGATGAACGACCCCACCTGTGCCTGGTACTGCCGGATGGCGATCAGCGCGAATGCGCCATCCTGTTCGATTTCGCATCGTCCTGCGCCCGCCGCTTTCCGCAGGTCACATTCCTGTTTCGGCCCCATCCGGGTATGTCTGTCTCCCCGCATGCTGGCTACGATACCTTGCGCGACCTGCCGCCAAACCTGCAGCTGTCAGCTGGCGGTTCGCTCGAGCAGGACTGCGCGCTGGCGCGCTACTGCCTGTACCGGGGTTCCTCAGCTGCGATGTCCGCCGTACTGGCCGGCGTGAAGCCATTCTATCTGGCGAGGAAGGGGGAACTGCCTTTCGACCCTTTGTCCGGACTGACCGACTGGCACGAGACTGTATTGACGCCGGAGGAATTCATGGTACGTGCGCAAGCCACGGATGCGGCATCAGACCACACCACGGCGGAGCTCGGACAGGCGTTTTGCGACCGTTATATACGGCCCGTACAGCCGGCAGCCATCGACGAATTGCTGGACAAATACCGGGCTGCCGCAGCCGGGCGACATCCGGATCAGGACATCGTGCGCAAACGCCCGGCCGACACCGGCTCCACGGCTTGACCGGCCAGACAGGCGGCGACTTTCTGCACCACCTCTTCTGCCGCGGCAGCATGCATGTCCGCGGATCCACCCGCGATATGAGAAGTCAGGAACACGTTGGGAAGTCTGCGCAGTGGATGCAAGGCCCTCATGGGTTCCTCTTCATAGGTATCCAGGCAGGCAAAGATATCGCCGCGTCTCAACCTGGTGAGCAGGGCCACGGGATCGATCAGCGCACCGCGCGCGATATTGATCAGTATCGTCCCCGGTCGCAGTTTGTCGAGTTCAGCGACGCCAAGGAAATGCCGCGTACTTCTGTTCAGCCCGCGATGCAAGGATACGATGTCGGCCGATAACGCCTCACCCAGGGATGCGGGAGCCGCCCCCGCCCGCCGGATCTCAGCCGACGACGCATGTTCCGAATACACCAGAACCCTGGCCCGCAGTCCAGCCAGAAGCCCGGCAAAGGCACGTGCATTCGCACCCCAGCCGATCAGGGCCACGGTGGCGCCCTGAAGCTGGCTGGCTTCCGCCAGCTGCGCCCCGGAACCCTCGACCAGCGGACCGCCCTTGCGCCAGATGCCGACAAAGAAACGCTCCAGCCCTGCAGCTCTGGCGAAGGGGCGTGTTTGCTGCGCCAACCACCGCAGCCGGCCGCGCCATCCCGACCGGCGCAGATCAATTCCCCAGCCACCGCGACGCATGATTTCATGAGACAGGAAAGCCCGACGACGACCCAGAATGGCCAACCCCAGCGCAAACTCTGCGACACTCCGAGCGTAAGCAGCACTGGCATTGACCAGGGCGATATCGCGCGCCAGCAGCGATTCCGGGGCGTACCTCGCAAATGAAAGCCCGGCGATTCCGACGACGGTCAGGCCGGGGAGTCTGGCCAGAACATCCTCCGGCAAACAGGAAGCCCCCCGACCCAGAATTGCCGCCACAATGTCAGGCCGCGATTGCGCAGTCTTCCGCACCTCATCAAGAGAAACCAGCCGGTACCGCGACAGCAGGGTCGTCAACGCCGGCTGCAATGCAGCCGGTTCCACCACCAGGATGGAATTCACCGCGGATTCCGTCACTGCTGTAGCTGGGGGTTCGGTCTCCGGCAGCCGTACACGTCCGTTGTGCCCGCTTTCGATCAGCTCGGCGAGAAACAGCGACGGCGCTATTGCATCGATGCCATTGAGAGGCGCAACGCCTGCCTGAATCGCCTGCACAAAAGCCTCATGCTCAGCCGCGACGCCGTCGCCCAGCGCAGGAAATGGCGTTCTGAGAACGGAGCCGCTCTTCGAAAATATGAGTTCGGCGTCCGTGACCGTACAGGTCTCGCCATAGCCATGAAAGACATACTCCTCGCGCCGCGCGCCCGCGTTGTTGTTGCAGAGAAATACACCCTGACTGCCATTGGCCCAACGCATCACGGCGCAGAACATGGCGGGGTCGGCCGCCCCCGCCTCCCCTACGACGGCGGTCAGCTGCTCCGGCAAGCCTCCCATCATCATGAGCAGTGCGTCCAACGCATGGATGCCGTTCGCACCCAGCCATGTCCGTGCACCGAAGGGCGGCGGCCTGCCGGATTCGGACTTGTGGAAGACTGCCTCGGCGAAACGCCACCCAGCGCGCCCGGCATGCACGCGCGCGGCGGCCAACGCCCGGTAGAACCTGCGGTTGTGGCCACCCGCGGCGATCAGTCCGTTGGTGGACGCAAGCCTGGCCAGCTCGCTCGCTTGTGCATACGAGGGCGCAACCGGCTTTTCGACAAACAGATGCTTGCCGTTGCGCAGCGCCAGCATCCCATATTCATAGTGCAGCTGAGCGCTTCCCAGAATATACGCGGCGTCTATGTCAGAGCGCCGCAACGCGGCGGCGCCATCCGTGCTCGCCTCCATGAATCCAAAATTCTTCCGGGCTGCCGCCGCCCGCTCGCTAACCACATCACAAACGACGGCGAGCGTGAGTACGCCACGATCACGCAGCCGGGCGAGAACCGGCAGGTGCATTGCGACCGCAGCCGGCCCCGCACCGACGACCAGAACACGAAGCGGTGAGGCAGTTCTTTGTTTGCTTGTCATGTCAGAATTCAGCCATCAAACATCCTTACCGTGCTTGCAATTCCACATCTGCCTGCCGACAATGCCAGCGCGCCCGCAATGAAGCGGCGATCCCGACTGAGAAAGGCGTCTTCATGCTTCATATCCTTCGCAGAGCGAACGAACATATGCTGCCGTCGCATCTGTTTTTCGGTCCGACGCATGTGGTGCTCGGCGTCAACAATTTCTGCAATCTGCGCTGCCTGATGTGCGATGTCGGCACCGGGAACGATGAATCGAATTTCGGCGCCAACCTGGTGGGCGCAAAAACCCGATCGATGCCCTTCTCCCTGTTCCAGAGAATTGCAGATCAAATGGCTGCTTTCTGTCCGAACGCCCACCTCGCCTTCAGCTTCACTGAGCCGCTGGCTTGGCCGCATCTGGGAGAGGCCCTGAGCTATGCGCACGATCTCGGCTTGTATGCCTCCGTGACAACCAATGGGCTGCTGCTGCCCCGCTGTGCGGAAAAGTTGGCAGCCGGCCGCTGCCGGAATCTGTCGGTTTCGCTGGACGGACCTGAAACAGTTCATGACCGCATCCGCCGGCGCAACGGCAGCTTTGCGCGCGCGGTCGCCGGCATCAAGGCGGTGGCTGCAATGCAAGGCGCACCGGATATTGCAGTGTTCTGCACCATCACGGAGTGGAACGTCGGAACGCTCAGGGAGTTTCTGCGAGTCATGAGCGATCTGCCGCTCAAGCGGGTCGCTCTGATGCACAACAACTTCGTCACGGTCGAACAGGCAGGCCGGCACAACCTCACGTTCGACGGAGACTTCCATGCCACAGCGTCCAATGTATTCGAATCGAACCCGGAACGGATCGACCTGAGCGGGCTGTCGCAGGAGCTGATGCAGATCGAACGGACCTGCTACCCTTTCGCTGTCGTGATCCAGCCTCATCGGACCAGTCCGGGCGACCTGGAGACTTACTACCGGCGGCCGGAGGCGTTCATTGGCCGCCGCTGCCACGATGCCAACCGCATCATGATGATCGACTCCGACGGCGAGGCGATCCCAGTCCACGGCCGCTGTTTCCGTTTTCCCATAGGCAACATCCAGGCGCTGACGCTCAAACAGATCTGGAATCACGAGAAGAATTCATTGTTGAGGCACACACTGAAGAAGGCGGGGGGTCTGCTTCCTGCCTGCAGCCGTTGCTGCGGGGGATTTGGTTCGGCTGGTCGCGCCTGACAATGCGACCGCCTGCAAGCTCCATGATCACGTCGCACGCCCGCGCAAGTCGCGCCTGATGGGAAATCAGGATTATCGTGTAGCGCCCGCGCAGACGCTTCAGCGTCTGGATCAGCTCATCCTCCGTCATGCTGTCGAGCGCGTTCGTCGCCTCATCCAGTATGAGCACGGCAGCGTTTTTGTAGAGCGCACGCGCAATGCCGATCCGCTGGCGCTGTCCACCACTGAGTTTTGCGCCCCGTTCACCGATCCTGTAGTTCAGGCCACCAGGCAGGGTGCTTATCAGGGCGCCGAGCTGCGCCAGCTCGATGGCCATTTCCAGTCGGTTCCGGTCGATCTGCGCATCCGGCACGCCAAGCGCGATGTTGCCTGCGAGCGTCGTATCCAGCAAAACGATGTTCTGCGGCACATAGGCTATGCGTGACTGCCATGCCTCGCGATTGCACTCATCCAGCCGCACGCCATCCACCTCGACCTCTCCCGCAGAGGGCGCCAGCAATCCCGCAATGACATCCGCGAGAGTCGTCTTCCCGGAGCCGTTTGCACCGGTGAAAGCCGTCGCTGTCCCGGCCTCAATGCACAGCGACACGCCGTCAAGCGCCTGGCCTTGCCGGCTGTCATAACAAAATGAAACCTCACGCAGGAGGATTTCCCGCTGCGGGCAACCCTGCCAGGTGAGCTCCGTCGCAACTGCATGCGGTCTGGTTCTCGCGAGACGCAGATCCGGAGCTATGGACTCGAAGCTCGCGCGCGCGGCGCTGATTTTCACCATGGCTGCGAATATCTGCTGCAGCATCGGCAGGAGTCGGTAGGCCGCGAAGGCAAGGAACGTCAACTGCCCGAGCCACAAGCCGGTCTTCTGCTCATGCCAGCCCAGCACCAGGGCTGCGGCCACGAGACCACCGACCGCCACGCACTCCATGAGGTACTTTGGAATTTTCTCGACGAAGCGGGTGCGGGCGGAAGTCATCAACGTACCACTGCTCGCACGCCTGAAGCGGCTGCCGAAAAACAGCTGGGCGCGAAAAATCATGATTTCCTTGATTGCGGAGAAGGTTTCTCCGAGGATCTGCAGCCCTTCCCGGGAGTGGCGGGCACGCAGCCGCCCCCAGTGCAGCAACCGCCTGCGCAGGATGGCGAAGATCAGCACATAGCCGCCGGCCAGAACGGCCAGCATCACCAGCGCCAGCGCCGGATTGAGCACGACCACGGCCAGCACAATCAGCGCGGCGGTAACCAGATTCGTGACCAGCGTCAGACCTTTCTGCAGAATATCGGTGGTGACGTAGGTGGTCTCGTGGATGATGCTGTTGACGAGTTTCGCGCTGTTGGTACGGGCGTGGAAGATATAGGGTCGGGCGAGGTACTCTGCGAACAAGGTGACGCGCATGTCATTGCCGATCCGCCACGCCAGGCGATTGAGAACAAAGCTGCCGGCAAGGTTGACCACATTGGCGAGCAGTACCAGCGCAACGAATGCCACACCGAGCCAGACGGTAAAGTCATGTCGGCTGTCGGGATTTACCCAGGCATGCAGCCACTGCAGCAGCCCGGAGTGATCGACCGCCTGCGGATCGCTCAGAACCGCAAAGAAAGGACCGATGGAGGCGATGCCCGCCAGAGTGGAGAAAGCCATGACCAGAGAAAGCACCTGAGCGGCCAGCACCCAGCGGCGTTGCTGAGGGGTCAATATGAGCCATACCTCGCGTAGCATGTCCGCTCCTCAGGTCGCCTTGCCGCGGATGTCGCGCAGCAGCGGCGGCCACCAACAGCACGACAAACAATGCCGGCAGGATGCGCCGGGCGCAAAGAACACATCGACGCCAACGCAACCTCCGCCAAAACCGGGAACGTCGGCGTGGTAAAACACCACGGCAATAACGGCGATCGCCCTTAACCCGTCGATGTCAGGCCGGTAGGTGGGCGCAGTCCGCATCTCAGAGTCCCGAAATCCGCGGATCCCACAACCGGATAAACCGCCTGGAGAAATCAAGCTCCCACGGACGGCCGTAGCGCCCGTAGCTGTAACGCCAGGAGGCCAGTCCCCGCAACGCCGCCTTGCCCCAGGCCGGCGAGCGCACGTCGGTGATCGTCGGGAAACGACATCCCAGCACTGTGCTGAAATCGCGGATCCGCTCACGCAGGCGCGGCGTAAGCCAGGGTGTGTCCGTGTGGCACCAGTAGGCCGACCACTGTGGTTCGGCCCACTCCTGCGCGGTAGCTGGAAACACCAGCGGCGCACCGTCGCTGCCGCGCAGGGCGGCGATGGTGCGCTCCACATGCGGACTGGCTTCGCCCGGCGCCGGCGGCAGTGGCGCGTAGACGTACAGCATGATCTCGGTGCGCGGATGCACCCGTTTGATGTGGCGGATGAACTCGAAGGTCCGCTCCGTCTCGCCTTCCGGATCCTGCGGCGGAGCAAGCATGAAGGACAGCTCGGGAATCACGCCGTTACGGCGACAGATCTCGACCGCTGCCAGCGTCTGGTCGGTGGACGTGCCCTTGCGCATGTCATGCAGCAGCCAGTCACTGGGCGACTCGGCGCCGATGTAGGCCATGCGCAGGCGGCTCTTGCGCACCAGCGCCCAGGATTGCGGTGAGAGATTCAACAGCGCATCGGAGCGGGCGAAGCACCACCACGGCAGCTGCAGCCTCGCCAGCACTTCCAGCAGCGGGGCGGTATCTTCCTCGCGATCGAAGAAGTTGTGATCAAAGAACTGAATGGAATCCGCGCCATAACGCTCGACCAGAAACTGCAGTTCCGCCTCGAGTCGCTGCGCCGTCGGCAGCGCGGTCTTGCCGCGGAACATCGCCGCCACACCACAGAAGGTGCAGCGGAAGCGGCAGCCCAGCGCCGCCTGCAGCCCGCTGGTGCGCTGTCCGAGAAAGGTTCTGCCCAGGTACTGTTGCGGATCGCCCAGGCGCTCGTACGGCAGCCGGCGCAGCATGCCGGCCGCGGAGAACGGACGGCGGGGGTTATGCACGATCCCTTCCGCGCCCCGCCATGACAGTCCGGCGATCGCGGCGGGTGGGCGGGCAATGCCACCGAGTATGCTGTCAAGCAGTTCAACAAACGTGTCCTCGCCCTGCCCCCTGACGGCATAGTCGACATAGGGCGCCGCCAGGCTGGCCTCCGCGCAGATGGTCGGGAAGTGCCCGCCCCAGATGATGGGCACGGCCGGGAAACGCTCGCGGATGGCCCGCGACAATAGGATGGCGGTGCGCAGCTGCGGACCACCCATGACGCTGACACCGACGGCGTCGATACCGCCCACTTCGATCCTGCGCAGCGCGGTGGCGATGAAGTGCCGATCAACGTTGCCATCAACTATGGAGGAGGCGTAATGCCCCTCCAGCGCCGCGGAGAGATTGAGCACCGCAAATGGAAAACGCGCATTGCGTCGTTTGGTGATGGCCGGGTTGACCAGCAGGATGTGCCCGCGCGCGCTCATGCGGCCCGCCAGTGCGCAGCCACCAGCTCCAGCCCCGTTTCAGCCGCACCCGCCCGCGACAGCAGCGCGGCAATCCTCGCATCAAGCACCATCGCCCTGCCGTCCACCCGCGCCCTGGTCCAGTCGATGGCGGGCGATACCGGTTCCGCGTAATGCTTCTCGCCGTATCGGGCGACGCCATCGATCACCACCAGCCGCACTGACTCCCGGTCCACTGCCCACAGCGGCGTTCCGGCAGCCAGGACGAGAAGATCGGCCACCGCGCCCGTTTCGAGTCTGCCCCGCTCCGGCATGCGCAGCAGGCACGCCGCGCGGTGCGTCACCAGTGGCAGCAGCGCCGCCTCGGTCATACCACTGCTGCGGTGCGCGATGCGCAGCTCCGCCAGCAGATCGAATGCTCCGCTCAGGCGCGAATCCGTGCCCAGCGTCACGCGGCCGCGCGCCACCAGGTCATCGACCTGCGCCGTGCGGCCGAACAGCGCGGTGTTTGAAGACGGACACCACACCAGTCCCCCACCCGCATCGGCAAGCCGTTGCCGCTGCGCATCCGTCAACGCGACGCCATGCACGAGCAGGGTGTCGGGCCCCAGGCAATCGAGCGCATCCAGGCGTTCGAATTCCTCCGCGGCCGCGGCGTCGATGCCCTCTGCCGCGTGAATGATCCATGGTTGGCCCGCCGGCGTAGCGCGACATGCAGTGCGGACCTTCTCCTCCCCATCGAGGTACAGGGAATGCGACCAGCCATAGCGGGCGAGGACACGCACCGGGAAATCCGCGCCGGCGAGCGGCGGGTAGAACGGATCGTGATGGGCCACGGTGGTCACGCCGGCCAGCAGGTTCTTCATGCCGCCCGTGAGCAGCCGCGCATCGCGGCACACCGCCACGCCGGCCGCGAACGCCGGGTCCGCGCGGCGATGCGCGTCCACGTCTTCTATCCATTCGCGCACATGCCGGTAGCGCCTGCCGAAGTCCGCCGGTGGCAAGCCGTTGAGCTGCAGATGATCGTGCGCGTTGATCAGCCCGGGCAGCAGCCGGTCACCACACAGATCGATCACCCGATCCTGCGGATGCGGCCGCCCGCCGATCGCCGCGATGCGCGGACCGACGACCCGCAGGCTCGCGGCCGGCTGCGCCTCGCCCATGTCGGCATTGATGAAGGTGATGGCGTTCATTTGCGCGCGCGGACCACCAGTACAATGGGCACGCCGTGCCAGCGACGATAGAAGTCCTCGCAGCCCGGAAAGGTTTCGCGCATCTGCACGCCGACACGGATCTCCTGAACCGTCTCCACGTTCAACCCGGCCGCCGTCATGACCCGCCCCTGCAGCGCCGTATCGTAACGGCGGTGCGGCACCTTGCAGGTGCGCTGGTCGCGATCTTTGAAGGCGCGGACGATGCCCGCCTTCGTAGCCTCGGGATGGAAATCGGAGTAAAGAAAAGTGCCGCCGCGATCGAGTACGCGAACCACCTCCGCCACCCAGCGGCGGAACGAACTCGCATGCCCCGCAGCCAGTCCGCTGACCACCAGGTCGAAGGACGCGTCCGCGAACGGCAGGCGCATCATGTCTGCGCGCACTTTCGTGCCGGAAATCATCCTGGCCAGCATGGCCGCACTGAAATCCAGAGACACGATCCGCGCGACTCCGCTCGCCTGCAGCAGCCGCGAATAGCGGCCCGTGCCGCAGGCGAGGTCCAGCGCACTGCCCGCAGTGGCCCGCGGCCAGCATTCCAGCATGGCGCGCTGCTCGGCGCGCATCAGCGGATTGTGCGGTTCGGGTTCGTAAAGCGGCGCCCAGCGTTCGTAGGCCGCGAGCGTCGTCGCCGACACGGTGCTTCTCATGCATTCACTGCCGGCAGCAGCGATGCCGCATCGGCGCCGGGTTCGCGCCACAGCGAGCACACACATCTGGCGCACTCGGGGCGGCGGCCACCCCTGATGTCCCGCCGCAATGCCACCATGGCGTCATCTTCCAGCACCGCGGCAAGGCCGTCGCCCGCCACGGCCGGACCGGGAATAAAGAAGCACGGATGGACCCGCGAACCGGCATCGATCACCGCGGAAAACTCCGGCGCATTGCAGCGCACCGGCGGATACGCCGCGCGTCCCTGGATGGCGGCGAAGTACTGGTGGATGCGGCGAAGCTTATCCGGATGTTCCACGATGAAGCCCGTGGCGAAGTCCCCGGCGCATTCCCGCTCCAGGTGGCTGATGAGTCCATCGAACAGGGGGAGGTCCTGCGGTCCCAGCGCCAGGTCGGCGGCAAAGCCTTGTTCGCGGCCGAAGGCGTGGGGGTTGGCGATATCGACGGCAAGAAACGAAACATCGCGCGCGCGCAGACGCCGCGCCAGGCCGACAAACACCGCCAGCTCGCGATAGTTCGCCCGCTGCAGCGTCACCCGGATACCGGCCGGCAGGCCGGCGTCGGCGACGGCGCGGATGCCTGCACACACCTTGCCGAAGGCATCCAGCCCGCGGATGGCGGCGTAGGTGGCGCGGCAGGTACCGTCCAGCGAAACGGTGACGGCATCAAACAACTCACTCACGCGCCGGGCATGCTTGGCCAGCGACAACCCCGAACTCAGCAACCACAGCTTCATGCCCCTGTCGCGCAGCAGGCGCGCGATCCGCTCCCACTCGGGATTGAGCAGCGGCTCCCCGCCGGAAACCAGCACCACGCGGGTATCGAGCGCTGTGAGGTCGGGTATCAGACGGCTGACCGCCTCCAGATCGAGATCCTTCCGGCCGTGACGCCAGTAATCGCAGGTCACGCAGCGGGAATTGCACCGTTCGGTCAGGTACAGCACCGCCAGCGGCAGGGAGCGCTTTGACAGATTGTTTTGAAGGGGTTGACGCAACACGTTGCCGGTGAGTACCGGAATGGCGAGCGCGGGTTCAATGCGCCCGACCGGGCACACTGAACCCGCGTTCACCTGGCCACGACAGGGCGCATGGATGCTATCGTGCGCAGCGCCGTAGCGTAGTCAGTATTCAGGGGTGCAGGCAACTGTCGTGAATGACCAGCGATCCGCAGTACCGCCCGGTCTGCTCGGAGACACCACCGCGCGGGACTACGCGCGCAAGCTGCAGTTGTTCAATGCCTTTGCCGAACCGGAACTGCGCCGGGCCATCGCCGGTCTCGAACTTCGGCCGGGTATGGACATCCTGGACGCCGGCTGTGGCAGCGCAGAGGCGCTGCGGTGGCTGGGTGCGGCAGCCCATCCGGCCGGCCGACTGGTCGGCATGGACCTGGCGGTGGCCCATGTCAGGACGGCACTGCCGCATGCTCCGCCTTCCAGCCTGATCGTACAGGGTGATCTGCGCCAGCTGCCGTTCCCCCCGGGCAGCTTCGATCTGATCTGGTGCGTCAACACCATCAATCACCTCCCCAACCCGCTGCAGGCGGTGACGGAACTGACGGCGCTGCTGCGTCCCGGCGGACGAATCGCGCTGGGGCAAAGCGCCCTGCTGCCCGGCATGTACTTCGCATGGGACGCACGCCTGGAGCGGCGGGTCGAGGAGGCGGTGCGCCGCTACTACCGGGAACGCTACGCCGTCGATGAGCGCAGGCTGACGGGGATACGCGCATTGGTGGGCCTGCTGCACGGAGCGGGCCTGCGGTCAATCGACGCAAAAACCCACGTCATCGAACGAATGCAACCGCTGCGGCCCGAGGACGAAAACTACCTGCTCGAGGCGATCTTCCGCGGCACCTGGGGCGAACGGCTGCGCCCCTACCTCGCGGCCGACGATCAGGCTGAGCTCGACCTTCTATGCGATCCGCGGCAGGAAGGCTTCGCGCTGCGCCGGCCGGATTTCCATTTTCTTCAAACCTTCACCCTCGTGACCGGTGTCAGGCCGTTGAATCACGGACATCCGATGCGCATGACGGGGTGACAATGAGGCTCGCGGACCAGCTCCGCTACTGCCCGAATGAGTATTCCCGCGCCCGTCCCTTATGCGGATAGGCAATGCCACGCACCCACCGATCCAGCCACTCTGCAGTTCTAACCAGACTATCCACAATCGCGGCTGGCCGCCTCAGAACGTGGCCTTCGTCATACACGAACGCCGCGCTGGGCACTTCATGACGGCGCAGTGCGGCCAGAAACCGCTCCGCCTCCGGCGCCAGGTTGTTCGCACCGTACAGGAGCAGAGTGGGCGTATGAATACGGTCGGCATTGAGGGCAGGCGAATCGGCGAGCATGCGCGCTCGCACATCAGGATCAAGATGATCGGTAATACCGATGAGATCGCGTTGCGCAAGTATACGATAGCTGTCCGCTGGCGGCGGATAGAAAAACCTCAGCTGATCAACTGCGCCTTCATTGATGACCGCTGCCTTGAAACGATCCGTCTGCGTTATGGTGTAGGCGGTAAGTACACCACCGTAGCTGAAGCCCAATACACCGAGCTGTTCCGAATCGGCAATGCCGCGGCTGATCAGCTCATCTATTCCTGCCATGGCATCGCCATAAGGACCACGAACATTGCTCTTGTCGGTGCGAATACCCGACAGCAGCTCATCCTCATAGCCGCCACGCCCGCGCGTATTGGGTATCAGGACCGAGTATCCACGCAGCACCAGGTACAGCGGCACACCGCCCCAGGCTTCAGTTGCGAATCCCTGACGCACCATGGTCGGGCCGCCGTGCAGATAGAGCAGCACCGGCCCGGGTTTCCCGGCGGGCACATCACCTGCAGCCAATGCCGGCGTGGCCAGCAATCCATGGATGGAATAGCGATGATCGGCGCTGCGCCAGACCAGCTTCTCAACACCAACCCCCTGCCCCAGCATGAAATCCGGGGCCAGTGCTTCCAGAACCTGCGCCTGCCCTGAGGGCTCTCCCTGCGCATCGAGATTGGCATAGAGCAGCTGCGGCGGCGTTGTGAACGTACTGCGCACAAACACCATACGATGTGCGTCCCGACTGAAGGCATAGGAGCCATCATCCGCAGGTGTTGAGCCGGAACCGGTGGCAACGCGCGGCAATGGAGCACTCACCGACCCGTCGCGGACATTTGCGCGCATGAGGCGCGTCGTCATGTCCAGGGACACGGAAAACAGGAATCGATCTTCCTCACCCAGCCAGACCTGGGGCGATCCGCGCGGCGCCCCACTGAAACGCATCACATCGCCGCCGGATGCGGCAATCACTGCCGGCCAGCCGCCATGGTAGTCCGGCTTTCCATGATGAGTCTCAAAGGCGATCCATTGTCCATCACCAGACCATACGGGCGCTCCGTCCATCCCGGGACGCACCACCAGCTGCTTCAACGTGCGCGTCTCGACATCGACCACAAACAGATCCGTGTCGGTATTCTGGCTGTCGTACTGATGGTCGAGGACAACTGCCAGCCGCTTCTCATCCGGCGACCACGCAAAGCCGCGGCGCCGGGCAACATGAACGGACTCTGGCGTCAGCTGCCGGACTTTGCCGGACTCCACATCAAGCACAAACAGCGCCCGGGTTGGACCTGCCTGCGGCTTCCATTGCTCCAGCAATACCCCGCGTCGCGGATCCAGTCCCGCGGGGTCTGCTGTCGGTGGCAGCGAAGCCGTAAATGCCACGTACGTTCCGCGGGGCGACCACTGGTAATCGTCGCCAACAGCCCGGGCTACGCTTGCTGCGAAATCCGCAGGCAGCTGCGTGGTCTTCGATGTGGCCACATCGTAGGAGCTAAAGACTCGCTGACCATCGGCAGAGCTGGCAAGAAATCCAAGACTCTGTGCCGACGGATGCCAGCGCACCGCCTGCATCCCGACCGGCAGAACTACCGGCGCATCGGGCTCACCACCCGCTGGCTGCAAACGCTGCAGCCGCCGTTGTTCGACTATGGTGTTGTTTGCTACGGAATGGCGCGCTACCGAGTAGACAACCCACTCGCCGTCAGGCGAAAGCTGCGCCCTGCCCGCCTCGCCGAACTGAGGTATCTCAGCGAATACCCGTGCCAGCGCCTCGGCAGACATGCCCGGCGGCTGATCTGCCGCCAGGCTGCCTGATCCCCACAATACCGCGCATTGCACCCAGACCAGCTGTCTCCATGGCCTTCTTCCGGCTGGGTGCACCACGCATGCCTCGCCTACCAGTTCTTGGAGAACTGCAGCGACATGTACCGACCAAGGGGATTCGCATTCGAGGCGTCGTAGCGCAGACCCGAACCGCTGTAGAGGAACTCAGGCGGATCCTGATCCAGCGCATTGTTGATGCTGAGCGTGGCAGCGAAGCCCTGCAGCCAGCGCCCGCCCTGCATTTTCGAGCCATCCAGGCGCAGCACCACGTCCGCGGTTGTCCAGCCCTCTATCTCGCCAGCAGGAGTCGGGAATGGATTCGAATAGGAATCCACATAGTTCACGAAGACGGTGGCGCCCAGGGCCCGACGCGACCAGCCCAGTTTTGCACGTAGCCGCAGGTCGACTGCCTTGCCAACTTCGTTGTACAGATCGAAAGGCGGGCTGTTTTCAGTCAGGCGACGGTCATGCCCGAGCGTAAAGCTGCCATTGAAGCCGGCATTGATGCGGTTTTCACCGGACAAGAATTCATTGTCCACGATCAGGTCAATGCCATCGACTTTCTCCACCGACAGATTGTTGGTGCGATTGTCGAACAACACGAGATTCGGAAACACGTCCAGGATGTTCTGCGTGGCTGGGTCGAATGGCGTTCCCGTTCCATTGGAGATGATGCCGTTGGTGTCGGTGGCCAGCACGGCAGCAAGCAGATCGGCTGAGGGATCGCGATGCACCACATCAGTGAAGCGATCCTCCCTCACCAGAACCAGCGCCTGATCCGTCCCGCCGAAGGCAGGTGTCTCAATGCGGTCCTTGTACTCGACGTTGAAATACGACAGCGACACGCGGCCTTGCGGCATGAATGCCGGCCGGAAATCCACGCCGAAACTCCAGGTACGTGCCTTCTCCGGCCCCAATCCGGGATTGGTTCCATCCCACGTCAGTACCGCTGTGCTACCGCCACTGAGCGGATCGGTGCGGTTCGCCAGTGACGCCTCGTTGCGCGGAGGCGCGACTTCAGTCAACGGCGGCACGCGAAATGCCGTCGAGTAGGCGGCACGAACCGTCACTTCATCGGCCACCGCCCAGACAACACCCACTTGCGGGTTGACGGTGCTGCCGAAATCGCTGTAATCGTCATAGCGCCCCGCCAGAGAGATCTCCAGACCCCGCAGGCCCGGCTGCGTGCCATTTTCCACCAGCGGCAGCAGCACTTCTGCCGATACGGAGTCGATGTGCCGGTCGGAATGCGCCACCACCAGACCATTCGGAGCGCCGTTGCGGAAGGCGACGATATTCCTCATGCCTTCCTTGCGCCGTTCCACACCCACCGCCGCCTGAGGAACGATGCCGCCGATGGCGAACAACGGACCACTGGCCAGCATTGATGCGGTGCCCAGCGTCGCTGCACGGTCATAGATGGACTCCGAAGCAATGAAGAAATCACCGAAGTCCAGGGCATAGGCCGAGAAGGTTTCGGTATAGATCAGGCTGACAGCCGCTGAGGTATCGAGCGCCCAGGAGCCGATGCCGAATACCGCACCGGCAGAAGCATTGTACTGCTCGGTCGGAATGACATACCGCGTCCAGCTCTCGTTGTCGGCTCCGCTGTACAGCGTCTTCTCCAGAGACTCGGAGCGCTTCGACGTGTACATGGCATCGGCATACAGCTCCACATTGTCGCTCCACGAGAAGCGGCCCGACAGCAAAGCGGAGTGCTGATCGGCTGGCGGCAGCAGATCCATATACGTCTTGATGTTCCCCGAGGGAAGCGGCGAGATCACCAGCCCGGTATCCAGAAGATCCAGACCGTAGTCGTGCCGATAGTCGTAGGCCAGCATGAATCCCCAACGCTGCGACTTCATGCCCGCCGTCTGATTCAGCTGCAGGCGTTCGCCACCGGCCGATGCCAGACCATACTGAGCTCGCGTTTCGAACCCCTCGAAGTCACGGCGCGTAACCAGGTTGACCACACCCGCGACGGCATCGGACCCGTATACCGCCGAACGTCCGCCCGTCACGATCTCGACGCGCTCAATCGCCGACAGGGGAATCGTGGAAATGTCGGTCACGCGCCCGAGATTGCTGCCGGCGCGGCGCTTGCCATTGACCAAAGTCAGTGTCGACTGCGAACCGAGACCACGCAGATCGATACCAGAGGCGCGATCCTCGTTGAGGCGCGCCAATCGCGAGCCACCCTCGGCGAACCGGGCCTCGGGACGAATTTCGGTGAAGTTCTGCGGCAGCTTCTCCATCAGGTCCTCGACGGTGGCATAGCCATCGCGTTCGATTTCCTCGCGCGTAATCGTAATGGACGGAGCCGCAATCGTCTTGGCACCGCGGATGTTTGTACCCGTCACGGTAATTTCCTGAGCCTCGGGCTCCGGCCGTTCCGCCGCCGCCGAAGCGTCGGAGTACTGGCCAGTTGCGGGTGTATCACGACGCACCAGCCGCAACTCCCGATTGTCTACCTGGCTGGAGGCCTTCTGCACACGAGCGGGTGAAGTACTCTCGATGACGAACGATCCGCCATCCGTTACCCGCACGCTCAGCCCGGATCCGTTAAGAAGTCGCGCCAACGCCTCCTGCACCGAATAGCTGCCCTGCAATCCGGGCGCGCGCTTTCCACGCACCGCAGAGGGCTCGAAGACAACATTGACGCTGGCCTTGCTGCCAATGGCACGCAGGGCGTCCGGCAACGCCTGAGCAGGTAAGTGAAAATCATAGTTGGTTTGCGCAAAAGCCGTCGCTGGCAAGGCAGCGACAGCGGCAACCAGGAATGCAACTGCGCACAACGCGCGTAAACCGGCTACTACTGGCATGAATGAACCCTTCCGAGTCTGATCTGACAAAATTACTGACACGTCCATTGCACTAGACGACTCAGAACGACAATCCCGACATTCCCTTGTGAGCCTGCTCGGGCCATGAAAGCCACAGCAGACACGGCGCTACGCAAACCGGCTTCTAGTGCGCCTGCGGCGCATGGAGCACGATCCGCCCATCCGCGTCTCGGACCTGCAGGCGATGAAGCCGCGCCATGGCCTGCGCAAACTCACGGGGATCCCGGGTCTCGAATACGCCGGAGACCCGCAGGTGAGCCACTGATGAATCCACGATGATCCTCTGCGAACTGCCGTAGCGGTTGATCTCTGCGGCAACATCCTGCAATGACGCGTCGTCGAACATGACCTCACCACGCCGCCAGGCGATCAGGGCTTCCACTTTGGGACGGTCATGCACCACAGGCTCATCGTCGCGAGCGATCACCCGCTCTCCCGGCTCCAGCAGCACCTTGCGACCAGCGCTGGCTGCCGCGCCCCCGCTATTCGATGGGCGAATCATCTCGATCTTGCCGTCAAGCAACGTGACCGCGACACTCATCGCATCCTTGCGCACGACGAACTTGGTGCCCAGCGCCCTGACCTGCTCTCGTCCCGCCTCCACAATAAGCGGCCGCAGCGGATCCCGGGCAACCTCAAACAGACCCTCACCCCGATCCAGGCGCAAGCGCCGCTCATCTTCCGTATAAAGAACCGTAAGTTTGCTATCGGTGTTCAATGACACCCGCGTACCATCATCGAGAGTAACTGTTTGCTGCTGCCCCACGCCAGTGAGATACGTCGGCGAGCGCTGCGCATACAGCACTGCTCCGACAATGGCGATAGCCAATGTTGCGGCCACTGCCAGCCACCTTGCCTGCAGATCGTCCCTTTGTTTGTCAGAACCCCGGCCTGCAGATCCAACGAGGCGTGCTGCGCCAGGGATGACCTCCCAGGTGTCGGTGGCACGTGAAAACGCATGCGCATGCGCGGAATCGGCAGCCAGCCACTCCTTGAACGCGGCTTCCGCGGCTGCAGTGCGCGCGCTGCCTTGCAGCCGCGCAATCCACGCCGCTGCTTCGGCAAGTACCACGTCATTGTCCTGTTGTGTTTCCACCGGCTTTACCACCCATCCATCCATTTAGTCAGAAACATAACCGCCCGGGCGAGCTGCTTCTCAACGGCAGCGACAGACATGCCCTCCTGCCGTGCAATCTGCGGAAAGCTCAGTCCCTCGACACGCTGGGCCATCAGGATACGCAGCGCCAGCGGGCTGAGTCTTTCCATGCCTGCCGCTGCCCGGCGCAAACGCTCCTGCGCACGGACCACCTCGTCCTGCCGAGGCTCAGAGTCGGCTACCAGATCAAAGTCGACTTCTGCAGGATCGAATGGTGATTTTCTTTTCCGTCGCACCTGATCGCGGCTGATATTCACCGCCGCTTTGACCAGGAAGGCCTCCTGTGAACGCAACTCGTGTGCCCGGGTGTAGGCAGTCAGTCGGGCAAAGGCCTCCTGCACGATGTCATCAGCGTCCTCGGGCGTCACTCCGCGCCGCAGGACGACCGACCGTGCTTTCTTGAACATTTGAGCAATGGCGCTCATGGACTCCGCATCTGCTGCCTGACTACCGCCCTATCATAAGGCTAGACGATCCAGACCGCGGTTCCAGACATCCGGCTTCAGTCGCCTGGATTCGTCGATGGGCAGAGGCGTGCTTTGCACAGTATATTCACTTCGCTCTGACCGCTATTCGTCCACAAGCCCGACTCCTTTCATCGGCACGGCTATTTCCGGCAGATCCTCCGCGCTCTTCAGGTACTCCGGTTCCGGCCTGAGATTCGTCTTCTGCTCATAGGCGTAACCACAGGAAAACACTTTCGCATCGGCATTCCTGGCGCCGACAAAGGAAATCCCGATCGGAATGCCATGGACCGCACCCATCGGTACGGTCAGGTGAGGATAACCGGCGATTGCCGCCATCGAACCGATGCCCACCCACTGCGGCCAGACATCACCGTTGACGGGATCGACACGCGGTGCAACAGGGCCCGACGGGGCTACGAGGATATCGACATGGTGTTCAGCAAGCAGTCTGTCGATGCCGTTTTCGCGCGCGGCCTGTGCGGCGTCATTGCGCGCTTCAATGTATTCGTTTTCATCAAGGCCGCCAAGCTTGTCCGCTTCTTCAAAAATACTTTGGTCGAACAACGCCAGCTCCAGACCTGCATTGGCCTGATTGAATGCAATCAACGCGGAAAGATCACGCGTCTCAACAGAGGGCGCGGCATCGGCAAGATAATTATTGATTGTCGCCTTGAATTCATAACGCAACATCTTGCCCTGGGCGCCGGGGATCTTGCCGGCGGATTGAAATTTTTCAATCTCCACCAGCACGGCACCGGCGGCTTCGAGCGCCTTTAACGCGGCGTCAAAGTGCTCTTTGATGTCGGCATTGGACCCTTGCGCATAACGAGCCACACCGATGCGGGCGCCCGCCAGTGAATTGGCATCAAGTGCCGCGACATAATCCGTCTTGTCATCACTGGTCGCCATCGCGTTCAGCATCATGGCCGCACCTTTCACCGTTTTTGTCATGGGGCCGGCCGTGTCCTGCGATGAGGATATGGGCACAATAAACTGCTGCGAAACCAGGCCGACACTGGGCTTGAAACCAACAACTCCGTTCACATTGGACGGACAGATGATCGAACCATTGGTCTCGGTGCCGACTGCGCCTGCCGCCAGCGATGCGGCAACCGCCACGGCCGAACCGGAACTGGACCCGCAAGGGCTGCGATCGAGCATGTGGGGATTGCGCACCTGGCCACCCAGCGCCGACCAGCCGCTGATCGAATTGCCGGAGCGGAAGTTGGCCCACTCACTCAGGTTGGTCTTTCCCAGAATAATCACGCCGGCGTCACGAAGGCCGGCCACCAGCGGTGCATCGCGCCCGGTGACATTGTCCTGCAGTGCCAGCGCGCCGGCGGTGGTGGGTAGCGGGTCGCGGGATTCGATGTTGTCCTTCAGCAGGACCGGTATGCCGTCCAGCGGACCGAGCGCCTGTTTCTTTGCCCGCCGTGCATCGGCTGCACGGGCCTGATCGAGAGCGTCGGGGTTGAGCGAGAGTACGGCCTGCAATGTCGGGCCCGCCCTGTCCACGGCATTGATACGGGCAATATAGGCGTTGACGAGTTGTTCCGATGTGACTTCACCGGCGGCCAGGGCGCTGGCAATGTCCGGCAGGGGCCTGGCGATAATGCCGGCTGGCGCCGAAGCCTCCATCTGCGCCGTATCGGGCGCACAGGCCACCAATGCAAGGGCCGGCAAAGCCATCAATATCAGTGGCTTCATGACAAACCTCTCCTGTGACAACTATGCGTATTGGGCATGAGCACCGATGATGCCCCGGCTGGCCGATAATACATTGATATGCAAGGTCACCGTCCGCGCGCTTGGCCCCATCACCACCTGGGCGTATTGTGACCCCTTCAAGGGGGGCCTGATCATGCGTGCAATCGCTATTCTCGCGCTGCTGTGCTGTGCCGGGTACGCACATGCCATTCCAGAGGAAATTGCCAACGATCCGCAGGCGCTGCACAAGTATTTCAAGGAGCTGGAGGCCAGGATGGATGCCGGCGAGATCTCCTTCTACGACTACATGGACGAATGGAACGACATGTCGACGCAGATCGCGCGTGCCGTCAGGCGGCTGGAAGAGGCGGAGCTGGAGCAACTCAATCAAGCACGCCTGGACACGCTGACCATTGATGCCACCGGCACGGACGCCGGGCAGGTCTGGGCACAGAAGGTCGGAGATTTTCTCGTCTCCACCTACTACGCAACCGACCCGGACGCCGAGGCGACCGACGCCAGTACCACCACACGCGCGGCCAGCGGCGAATCACTGCTTGATTCCCGCGAGCACTACGCTGAAGAAATCGGCGAGCTGCAACAGAGCCTGGAGGTCTACCAGAACGATCTGAACCGGGCGATAACCAACCGTAACAATCTGCAGACGAACCTCGACAGCTACATCGACAGTCGGTCGATCTGGGAGTCGCTGGATTTCGCCAGTGACGACTCGCGCAAGGATTATCTCGTCGCGCAGATTGCCAAGGCCGACGAGCAGATCCTGTTCCTGCGCGGCATGACCGCCGCGACCTACCAGGCGCTGAACAACACCATCACCGCGGCCGGGAGCCACGAGCGCACCCTCACCCTCACCGCCGTAAAGTCAGACGCGGGGTTGCTGAAGAAAGAAGAAGAGTTCCGCTTCCAGGAAGCGGTGGCGCTGACCCGCGAGCTGAACACCACGCACCTGCAGTTCGTTGAGGGCCAGGCGGGATTTGACGCCCAGTTGCAAACCCTGGACCAGATGATCGCCCGGCAAAGCGAACTGGGGTATACCGACGCGGCGGAAAAGTTCGAGAAGGACAAGGAATACGTCATCGCTACCCACGAACTGTGGATCGCCGGCATTCAAACTGAAATATCCGCCCAGGGCTCGAACCTGCAGCGCGCGTTCAACCGCAACGCCGCCGAAGGCGTCGGCCCGCAGAATCAGACACAGCTCATCAGCCAGATTGCCGGCTGCGGCGACAGCCCCATGCTGGTGCTGGAAGGGCGTGATCCGCAAACGCGCGAGATCGTCGATGAGGACATCCGCTGGAGCGTGGACGCGGCGACGCAAAGCGCCACCGGCATCGCCAGCGGGGCGGCGGCCAATGCGCCGGAAGAGTACACCTGGCGGGATTTCGCCTACGACTACTCGGATGAGTTCTACGTCAGTTTCAAAAATCCCCGCATCTTCTTCGGCCGCTATGGTTCGTACTGGGAGGGCGTGGGCAACGCCACCTACGACGCCGCTCACGGTCTGTACGTAATCGGTGCCGAGGCAGTCGATACGGTTGGGGAAGCCGGAGAAGGCGCCTTCGGCTACTACACCGGCGTGGATACGGATGTTTTCGGCCGGGAGAATCTCGATACGTTGTATGCCATTCCCGATTCGGTCTCGGGGATCAGCGGCGAGGGCATTTACGACGGTACCCAGTCGGTGCTCAGCTGGATGGATCGGCGCATCGAGATACAGGCCGGTTCCGGCGAACAGGGTCTGCGCGATGCCCTGGAGGACTTCGGCTACGTCACCGGTACCGTCGGCACCTTTGTCGCCGCACCGGAAGTGATGATTCTCAAGGCCACCAGCAAGGGCGCGCAGGCGGGCAAGGCCATGGTCGTGGCGCGGGTCATGAGAACCGGGGACCGCGCCGCGGAAGCGACGGGCGCGGCGCGCGTAGTCAGCGCCACCGCCGAAGCCGGCGCCGTGGAACGGGTGGCGGGTGCGGCAGGCGATGCAATCAATCCCCTGCCCGAGGCCGCGGCCAGCCTTCCGCCGGGACAGATTCCCGCCCATGTGGCCGAAGCAGCCACGCCACTGCCGGGTGCGCGGCCGCCGGGCGGCGGCAGGCCGGTGGGCGACTTGCCCGCCCACGTTGCTGAAGCTGCAACGCCGGTGCCGGGCGCAAGGCCGCCGGGCGGTGGCGGTGCGCCGCTGCCGTCCAGTCCATCCGGGCATGGGATGACCGTCGATGTCGCGCCCTTCGGCGATCTGCCCGGTGGTCCGTTGGTGGTGACACGCACCGACGGCGGCTCCCTGGTGCTCGCCGGCAAGCCGAGCTCCGGCGGTTTCGCCGATTTCTATTCGCTTCCGGGGCGCGAGGACATCGGCATCAAGGTCATTCAGGCCGGCGGCACCGACCTGGATGCACTCGGTCATGCGGCGCTGGAAGCACTCGATCCCGGCATCGCTGCCGCACCCAGGGTAATCGCCGAGTATCCGATTACCACGGTCGGTCGCCTGGAAGGCGGCGTGGTGCAGGTCGTACAAAAAGCGCCGCCGAGTTTTGCCAGCGACGCGGCGCGGGCGATCAAGACCGCCGCCGGTGACATGACCCCCGGCCAGGTCGGTGCGCTGAATCGCGCCACTGATGCGCTGGCCGACACCGGCTGGGTGATGGCGGACATCAAGGCGGACAATTTCACCTTCCTGCGCGGCGCGGGCCCGGATGAGTGGATTCCGGTGTTCTTTGACTTCGGCGGCTTTGTAAAGATGAAAACACCGGAAGCGGCGCACGCTCTCAAAACGGCGCTGCAGAACCCGCCGACGGAATTTCTCACCGGACCATGGGCCGAAGCGCGCATCGGTTTCCAGAACCGCCTGGCTGAGCGGTTCAATCCGCTGGTCGACTGGGCGGAAATGGAACGGCTCACCGGGCAGCCGTACCGCACGCTTTCCGGGGGCCTGGACGGCTTTCCCTACAACCCGCGCATCGGCGAGCAGTTCCCGGCGATACGGCTGGCGGAGGGCGCCGCGCCCGTACTCCCACCGCTGACAACGCAGGCCGCCGGCGGCGCCAGCACGGCGGCCGGACAGGCCGCGGCCGCCGGCAGCGGTTTTCCGGTCGTGGGCCACATCCCTCCGCTGCGCCGCGGATCGGCGGTGGACGCCGCGCCCCAGTCACTGGGAGTCCCGGCCGAAAGGCCACCGCTGTGGGGCGTACCGCCGCGATGGCTGCAGGAGATGGGTGTGGATCGCATGCCCGGATTTCTCGGCCGGCCACCGGGAAAGTGCGAGATCGGTCCGGCAGCCGGCGCCGCCGAAGAGGCGTCCTCCGGCGGATGGATGCTGCATCTGCCAAACAAAGTGCCCGTGCCACCGAATCTGACGCCGTTCATCGACTTTACATTCGGCGCCGACGACTACGGCGTGGCCGTGCTAGATATGAACGAGGAAGATGCGCGGGGCGCGCAGTTGGCATTTAGCGGCCTGTTCTTCGAGCCCGACCCCTACTCACGCCTGAAGCAGACCGGACCCGACGATCCGTACTTCAACTCGCGTGGCAGCTGGGGGCAGAACTACGACGATCAATGGGCACTGAAGCGCATTGGCTTCACCGCTGGCGAAGACTCGGCATGGCCGTCAACACCCGACGCCGGAGAACCGATCATCGTCGCGGTGGTGGACACCGGCGTAGCCTGGAACCACCGCGACCTGGGCGTGGAACATCTGTGGATCAACCGCGGCGAGCTGCCCGACAACGGCCGCGACGATGACGGCAACGGCTACGTGGACGACGTGGTGGGCTGGAACTTTGTCGAGCGCAACAACCTGCCCTGGGACCTCGACGGACATGGCACATTGGTCGCAGGCATCATCGCAGCAAACCGCGGCAACGGCCTGGGCATCGCCGGCATCAATCCGCAGGCGCGGATAATGGTACTGAGGGCTCTGGACGCGAACGGGCGCGCGCGGCCCTCCGCACTGGCGGAGGCGATCATCTACGCCACCGACAACGGCGCGCGTGTCGTCAATATCAGCGTCGGCGGCCCGCAACTCACCCGCGCCGAACAGGTGGCCGTGGACTACGCGCATTCAAAGAATGTGCTGGTGGTGGCTGCCGCCGGCAACGGCAGTATTGACGTGGACGGCTATGGGCCGGGCGGCGCCGAACATGTGCTGACAGTGGCGGCCACGGACACCGATGACCGACGCTTCGCAGGCTCGAACTGGGGCGCGCGGGTGAACGTGGCCGCGCCTGGCGTCGACATACTGGGACTACGCGCCATCGGCACCGACACGATGGCCAACATGGCGCTGGACGACTACCGGCGCGGCGGCAATTTCGTGGGCGCGGACAAAGGTTACTTCCGCGCCACCGGCACCTCCTTCGCCGCACCGATTGTGGCTGGCCTGGCCTCGCTGATCATCAGCGCGCACCCGCAACTCAGCGTCGCGCAGGTGCAACGCATCGTCGAGCAGTCCGCCCGGGACGTGGAAGCGCCGGGCTGGGATCCACTCACCGGCTACGGGCGGGTGGATGCGCGCGCGGCGATGAGCGCCGACCCGGAATGGTTCGTCGAGGCACGCCTCGATGGCGCGCGCGTGCAGAAGCAGGGCAACGCGGTGGTGCTTGAGCTCCTTGGAACAGCCGACGCGAACCGCTTCACACGCGCGCGACTTGAACGCGGTGCGGGCGAGAACCCCGAACAGTGGCAACAAACCGGCGAAGCGCTGACCAGGACGGTGCGCGACGGCGTACTGTTCCGCCTGCAGCCAACCGAGCTGAGCGGCAGCAAGGTGTGGATTCTGCGGATGGTGGTCGAGCATGAGGACGGCAGCGCGCGCGAGGCGCGCTACCGGTTGAATCTCAACTAGCGCTGGACGACTGTCTTCTTCTCGATGTTGCCGTTGACGATCTTTCTGATTGTCGATTGCGGCGCCCTCAGCCCACAGGCCGTCATGAAACTACGCCATGTTTAAGCTGGCTGCTTCACACGCATGGCACCGATAGTAGTACCGGCGCAAACGTTGTTGCACCAGTTGCTCCAGCGAATCCCCCCCCGGACGCCCAGGTGACCGCAAATGTGTCTGCAACCACCACGCACCTCAGCCTGACTGCCGGGCTCCGCCTATGCGTCTACCATTGAAAACTCTTCGCCACATTCAGGTACAGAACACGCCGCAGGAAATCGACCTGCGAGTAGCTGAAACCCACGCGGTTATCCGCAAAGGGGAAATCGGCATCGGTCAGATTCCGGATCCCAGCGGTGAAACGCCAACCTGCCTTTGGGACCTCATACTTCGCCTGCACATCGATTGTCGTATAGCTGCCTACCCTGTCCCGCAACACGGCTGCATCATCGACAAGACGATACCCGCCCTGGTAACGGACCGTGAATCCTCCACCCCAGTTACCCCGCACCCAATCCATGTAAGCGTTGCCCTTCCATTCGGGTGGAGCCAATTCTGTCCCATGGTTTTCTGCCGCCGGCAGTCCCGCCGCAAGAATCGTATTAAAGACAGGTGTAGCTGTCGCATTCACGCCGACAACGGTATCGCCTCCCGCCATCCGGAAGCCGAAGCTCGCTGCCAGATCCACGGCCTCGACAACCCTGCGTGCAAGATTGGCATCCACCCAGCTATAGAAGTCCGTGAGAATTCCCTGGGAATCACGGACGACAAGACCGGGAAAGTAGTTGGCATTGCGCAGGATAAAATCCTGATCCACTCCTGAACTGATAATACTGGAAATAATATTCTTGAAATCGGTCTTCACCCAGGAAGCCGACAATCTCAGCCTGGACTCCATGGCGCGGTAGTCGAATCCAGCGGTCATCGTTTTCGCGGTCTGCGGCACCAGATCCGGATTGCCGCCACTCCAGACCATCGGAGTAACAGGTACGTCCGGGCCGCCGTTGGCGGCCGGATTGAGCGGATCGAGCAAAAACGATTCAAAACTTGATTGGGGGCTGAATAATGAGCTCAGCCGCGGCGCCTGAAAGGCCTCGCTCCAGCTGGCGCGAATTTTGAAACCCTCGCTGGGACGCCAGGCCAGCCCGACCTTCGGCACACCAGCGCTATAGGAACGGGAAGACTTCGGTGCTCCGGCGCCCTCGAATGGGCCGCGAATATCATAATCTTCAGAACGCCAGGCCAGCTGCAGATCGAGGCTATGCAGCCCCCGGGTCGCATTGCCCCGCCCGATGACGGGAATGGCGAACTCCACATGCCAGGCCAGATTGTCAGATTCCGGCAGGATGGACGTACCGTCCGAGAGCGTAATGTCGAACCTGGAGCCGGTGAAATCAAGCCCATCGGTCCGGCCTTCAATGCCAACGGCCATCTGGACTTCGCCGCCCGGCAGATCGAACAGGCCGCCCGAGAAGCTGAGGCTTACCACCTTCTGCCTGGCCAGAGAAGACCCGGTATCATCGTCATACAGAAGATCATTCAAATTCTGCCGTTGCACGGTGCCGTCTCCGAACAAGTTCAAGGCGAGCTCCGGATCGCTGCTGCTGATAGCCTCTGCCACAATTGGATCAGTAACGGGAAGAAAACTGTTCTTTCTCACCTGATCCACCCGATCCTGCCCCATCGTTAGCGACGCTGCGGCTTTCCAGCCGCCCACCGGCATATCCCAGTTGACGCCGGCAGACAGGTTCCAGCGTCTTGAATCTAACTGGTACTGTCTTGGCCGCATCAATCCGTCGCTAATTTCCCGCCGGAAGGTATATCCGGCCTGCACCGGTCCTCCAAAATTGTTGTAGTAGTTTGCAACCGGAATGACCGGACGGATGAGGCCAATCGCCGAGCTTGAGGTCGAATCCCCCTGCGCAAACATTCCGGTTACATCCACACTCCACTCCTCGGACAACTCCTGATGCAAGGCTATGTAGCCGTTGGCGTCCATCGTCTCGGGCAATACCGTTTTCGTGGTCGCGGTACCCGACGGCAACAGGGAGTAGTTGCCGGATTGCGCGAGATACTCTGCGATTGTCACGTAAATGATGTCGCCCGGATCGATGCTGGCGCCATCTCCTGGCGGCAGAACAGCGGCAAAAAGACTTTCCGCCGGCGCAGATGGCGGATATACAGCCCGTATCAAACCGGGTTGGGAGTTGAGAGCTTCAGGAAACCATCGGCCTCCTCTGTCGCGGAAATTCTTCTCCAGTCTGATCCCCGCCTTGTTGGCATCCACCGCATCCTGCCTGGTATAGCCGGCCGAAGCGGTAAGGTTGCCACTGCTCCAGGTGACGCCGAGGTTCTGCTCCACAGTGGTGCTGTTTCCGCCCGAACTGCTGCTGTCGTAACGCAGCCTTGTCTCACTGCCGCGGTAGTTCTTCTTCATGATGAAATTGATCACGCCGCCCACGGCATCGGAGCCATAGATCGCGCTGCCGCCGTCGGCCATCACCTCGACACGCTCGATGGCGGAGAATGGAATTGTGGAAATATCGGTAAAGCTGTCGAATTGCGTCGGCGAAGCGGAGATTCGCTTGCCATTGACCAGCACCAGTGTTGAACCCTCACCGAGACCACGCAGATTCGCGGTGACCACCCCCTGACCGGCGATCCATTGTTGTCCTCATCCCGCCCTGCACGCTGCGCCGCAGCTGCTTCGTCTTGGGACAAAGGGGCCACTTCCTGCATCGCGCCCCCCTCGTCCGAAGACCGCGCCAACCGGAGAGCGGCAGCCTGCGAAACAAGCTCCGTGCTTCTTTCCCCCTTTGCGTTGGCCTGAATCGCCACCGTCTGTTCATCGATGAACCGAAACGTCAGTCCCGTATTCCTGAGCAGTAGCGCCAGAGCGTCCTCTGTCAGGTACTTCCCCTTCACTCCTGCTGTCTTGATGCCATCCAGGGATTTTCCCGGCGCAGTAAACTGCATCCTGGCCTGCTCGGAGAAGCGGGCCAGCGCGGCCGAGAGCGGTTGCGGTGCAATATCGAATTGCACCTGCGGAACGACATCTGCTGCGACGCCAGCAGACATACAGAACAGGGCCATCAAAATCAGTGCACGTTGCATAACCGGTTCCCCTGAAGCATTGTGAATCAAATTCGGCGCTCTAGACGGTTGACGGATAAAAATTTGTACTGCGGTACAAAAAGGACCACCTCATCCGTCTAGAGGTGCAGGGTTATTGTGTATGAACGAGATGCCAGCGCCTCAGGAACCTTCCGAATCGCCACGGGCGACAGCAGTCGCGCGCCTGTTCCGCGAACACAATGAGGCCCTGGTGCGCTTTCTGGCACTGAAACTGCGCTCGCAGCAGGCGGCACAGGAGGTCGCGCAGGAAGCCTATGTACGAGTGCTGAGCCTGGACAAGCCCGGCGCGGTAAGCTTTCTGCGCGCCTTTCTCTTCAAGACTGCAGCCAATCTGGCGGTGGACCGGATCCGCCACGAGTAGATAGCGCGGGAGCCCCAGCGCCGCGAGCGAGTGCTGGAGGGTATCCTGGGCGCACCCTCACCCGAACAAGCCGCAGCCGGGGCGCAGGAACTGCGTCTTGCCGAGCAGCTCATCAACGAACTGCCGCCCAAATGCCAGCGGGCCTTCTTCCTGCACAAGGTCTGCGGTCTGGACTTTGCCGAGGTAGCGGCCCAGATGGGCCTGAAGGAGCGCATGGTGCGCCGCTACGTGGTACGCGCCATCGTATATGCGCAGGCCGGGCTGGACGTCGCACGCAGCGGCAAGCAACCCTCTAGAGGTCACAATGGATAAGCAACTGCAAGCTCGCCTGGAGAGCAACCCATTGCTCCAGACGGCTACCGAATGGTTCGTCGAACTGCGCTCGGACTCAGTGTCCGGCGAACGCGTAGCGGAGTGGCAGGACTGGATGGGCGCCGAGGCTCATCGTCGGGCCTTCGAACGAGTAGAGGCGTTCTGGGAGCTGGAACCCCGCACCGAGGCGGTGCGATGGCCATCGGACGCCACGGTAGCAGCGGATGACTATTCGGGCGATGAAACCGTATCCGCCTGGCGGACACGTCAGTCGGCGGTCCCGGCGTGCCCGCGGCGCCTGCGCCGACTGGCCCCCTTTGGGTTGGCTGCCGGTGTTTGCGCGGTGGCCGTGCTCGCCTGGATGCGCGATGGCGGCGTCGTCGTGGAGACCGCCGTGGGCGAGACGCGATCGCTGGCGCTGTCCGATGGCTCCAAGGTCACTGCCGGCGGGCGCACCGAGTTCGTAGCCAGACTTGATGAGCATTCCAGGCAGATCACGATCACTGAGGGAGAAGCCTTCTTCGAAGTGGCACAGGATAAACAGCGCCCCTTTACCGTCCGCACCGGCGCCACTTCCATCACTGCACTCGGCACGGCCTTCAACATCCGCTGCGGCAAGGCGCGTACCGTGATCACCGTAGCCGAAGGCAGTGTGCGCGTCGACGGCCCCACCGCGGCACGGCTGGAGGCCGGGGAGCAACTGAGCATCGACGCGACCGCGACGGCCGATACCCGCATGCAAGTAGATGCGGGTTCGGTGGCGGGCTGGCGAGAGGGCCGTCTGCAATACTTCAACGAACCATTGTCCGCAGTGGTCGCTGATCTTGCTCGCTACTCGTCGCGGAAGATCAGTGTGGAGGACAGGGCGGTCGGGAAGTTACAAGTCACCGGTGTGGTGCTGGAGCAAAATATCGACGGCTGGCTGTCGAGCCTGGAAACAACATTCGAGATTGAGGCAATCCGGACACCTGACGGGTCGGTGCGACTGCGGGCGAGATAGCTACTTGCCCGATCACTCGGGCAATCGCTGATGCCCCCAACAAATGCCCCTGCCAGCAAACGGCTGTGCTTGAACGTCCTTGAATCTCTCCGTCGTAGACACCCTGCTCCATGCTCTACCGGACGCTCTCACTCTCTGAGAAGCGGATTATCGGTCGCGATGAACTGACTACCGGATGCTGTTTGTCAGCCTCTTCCGCGTATATATCCAACACATCTTCCATCCGCACCACGTACTCCCTATCCACTTTCCCTATGCATCACATCTTGCCGTTGCCAGGGCTTCAATTCGTTATCGTGCAGCCGGCGGCGGATCGTCTTGCGCAACATGGGGCATGCTCGCTCAGCTCCACCATCTGTCCGGCCAACAGCTTCAGCGTCCACTTGCTCGTCAGCCTAGAATCCTTGCCCGTCCTCTCTTCCGTTCAACCGGTCAAATGAGCGTGCCGGCCACGTCTACTCCCTGCTCGGGCGCTACAGCGCCGCCGATGGCAAGGGTGGACTGCCGTTTGAGTGGGCGTTTCCCGTCACCGGGGCGCTGAAGGGTTACATTCAGGCAACCAGCGGTTCTGGTGAGAGCCTGATCGACCACAACCATTCCCAGACTACGCTTGGCGCAGACATCCTGTTGCTGCCCTGGCGGTAAGATACCCGTATGAATCAATCCACCGCAGCCCCGGTCCTCAGCGCCCGGGCCTTGAGCAAAACCTACCGGATGGGCGAAGTCACGGTGCGGGCGCTGCGCGATGTCGACCTGGAACTGCGCGCCGGGGAATTGCTGGTTCTGCTGGGTGCCTCGGGCAGCGGCAAATCGACCTTGCTCAACATCCTGGGTGGCCTGGATGTCGCCACCAGCGGCACGGTGCAGTACCGCGAGCATCGTCTCGACCAGTTCGACGGTGACGGGCTCACCGAGTACCGGCGTGAGCACGTCGGCTTCGTGTTCCAGTTCTACAATCTCATCCCAAGTCTGACTGCACGCGAAAACGTCGCGCTGGTGACCGATATCGCCTCGGACGCCATGTCGCCTGACGAGGCCCTGGCCCTCGTCGGCCTGGAAAGCCGGCTCGACCATTTCCCTTCGCAGCTGTCCGGCGGCGAACAGCAGCGTGTGGCGATCGCGCGCGCCGTCGCCAAACGTCCCGACCTGCTGTTCTGCGACGAACCGACGGGCGCGCTGGATGCGCAGACCGGCAAGCTGGTACTGAACGTTCTGGACAAGGTCAACCGCGACACCGGCACGACCATCGCCATCATTACTCACAACGCGGCCATCGGCGGTCTTGGCGATACGGTCCTGCGAATGAGCAGCGGCGAGATCGTCGAGCGCAACACCAACAAGCAACGCGCCAGCGTCGACGACATTCAATGGTAGGGCCGTCCAGGTGACTGCGCTCAGCCGAAAACTTGCGCGTGAGTTATGGAAGCTGAAAGGCCAGATAATCTCGATCGCATTGGTCGTGGCCACGGGCATCATGACGGTTGTCACCATGCGTGGCAGCTACGATTCGCTGGTCGATGCGCAGCAGTCCTACTACCGCCAGACCCGCTTCGCCGATGTCTGGGCGCCGCTCAAGCGCGCGCCCGACACGCTGCGCGACCGGATTCAGACGCTCCCCGGCGTTGCGGCCGTCGATACGCGTGTCACTTTGTTTGCCACCCTGGACCTGCCGGGCCTGGACGCACCCGCGCAGGCGCGGCTGGTGTCCTTGCCGGAACACGGCCGCCCGGCGCTCAACGACATTCGCATCCGCAGCGGCCGCTACCTGGCGCCGGGGGCCGCGAGCGAAGTACTGATCAGCGAGAATTTTGCCGCGGCCAGAAGCTTGCGGCCCGGCGATAGTTTGCGGGCGGTCATCAATGGTCGCGCCCGCGACCTGGACATCGTCGGCATCGCGATCTCGCCGGAACATACCTACGCGGTTCCGCCGGGGGCACTTTATCCCGACGACAAACGCTACGGCATACTGTGGATGAGTCGGAAAGTACTCGGCCCGGCCTACAACATGGACGGCGCCTTCAATGAAGCACTGGTGGCGCTGAGTCCGGATGCCAATCCGCAGGCGGTGCTGTCGCGCATCAACTCTTTGCTGGATACCTACGGTGGACTGGGCGCATACCTGCGCAAAGATCAGCCCTCGCATCAGATCCTGCAGAGCGAACTGGATAGCAACAAAGTCATGGGCACTGCAATTCCGGCGGTGTTTCTGGGAGTCGCGGCGTTCCTGCTCAACCTGGTGCTGTCGCGCCTGATCGCCACCCAGCGCACCGAGATTGCCGTGCTCAAAGCCTTCGGCTATCGCAACCGCGAAGTGGGGCTCCACTACCTGCTGTTTGCCATGGCGGCGGTGGTGGTCGGCGCCGTAGTTGGCGCCGGCGCGGGAATCATGCTCGGGCGCGCCTATGTGAACTTCTATGGCGAGTACTTCGACTTCCCCAGCCTGGGTTATCACCTCAGTCCGTTGTTACTGGCCATCGCCATACTCGTCAGCGTGATTGCCGCCGGTGGCGGCGCGCTGATGGCGGTGCGCCGGGCCGTGGCGCTGGCGCCCGCCGAGGCGATGCGCCCCGAGCCGCCCGCCCGCTTCAAGCCCGGATGGCTGGAACGCTCCGGACTGGTGCGCTGGCTGCCCTCTTCCGGCCGCATGGTTCTGCGCAACATGCAGCGCAAGCCGGTACAAAGTCTGTTGTCATCCCTTGGGGTCGCCTTCTCGGTGGCCATACTGGTCATCGGGCTTTTCATGTTCGATGGGGTGCAGTTCATGATGGATCTGCAGTTTCGGGTGATTCAGCGTGAGGATCTGTCGGCGTCGTTCGACGAACCCCGGACGGCGTCAGCCCGCCACGACTTTCAGAATCTGGCCGGTGTCACCCGGGTCGAGCCTTATCGCAGCGCGCCCGCTCGCCTGATTTCCGGACCCCTGGCGCAGGAAACCGCGATTCAGGGACTGGAACCGGAAGGCCGTTTGCGCCGGATCGTCAGCGATACCGGCGGCGTGCATCCGGTACCGGTGGAAGGTGTGGTGCTGAGCGCGATCCTGGCGGACAAACTACGCGTCAGGGTCGGCGACCGGCTCGATGTCCAGATCCTGGAGGGCCGACGCCGCACAGCCCGGATTCCCGTGGCCGGCGTGGTGCATGATTTTCTCGGAGTATCGGCGTACATGAGCCGGGAAGCCCTGCAGCGGCTGGTGGGCGGCCCGGAACTGATTTCCGGCGCCTACCTGTCAGTGACGAACGACGAACTCGGCGCGGTCAAGCGGACCATGAAGAAACTTCCAGCCGTTGCCGGCGTGGCCTCGCCCGGGACGATGCTGGCCTCGTTCCAGTCACAGCTGGCGGACAGCCTGTTCATTGCGGTCGCCTTCCTGCTCGGCTTTGCCTGCGTGATCGCGGTGGCGGTGATCTACAACGGCGCACGCATTTCACTGTCGGAGCGCGGACGTGAGCTGGCCAGCCTGCGGGTCATGGGGTTTCGCCGGCGCGAGGTCTCGGTGCTGTTGCTCGGGGAGCAGGCGCTGATCACCCTGCTGGCCATCCCGCTCGGCTGGACGCTGGGATACGGACTGTCCTTCCTGGTCACCTCAGCAATGCAGAGCGATACCTACCGGATTCCGTTCATCGTCAGCGCCCGGACCTATGCCATATCAGCGGCCATTATAATCGCGGCGGCTGCGGCCAGCGCGGCTCTGGTCCATCGCCGCATCAACAACCTCGACCTGATCTCCGTACTCAAGACCCGCGAGTAACCCGCAATGAATCACGAAACCGAGCAGCCCGGGAAATCCGGCACATTCAACTGGAAGAAATGGCTGATCGCCGGCGCCATCGCGCTGGTAGCGGTGGCGCTGCTTGCGGCGCTGATGTGGCCTTCGAGTGTCGATTTGGACCTTGCAACCGCGCAACGCGGTCCTTTGTCGGTCACCGTCGAGGAACAGGGCCGCACGCGCGCAATGCTGCGCTACACCGTCGCAGCACCGATCAGCGGCCGGCTGTTGCGAACCCACATCGATGAAGGCGACCGCGTCGAAGAAGGCGACGTGCTGGTCAGAATAGCACCGCCACCCACCGATGCCCGTACCGCGGCCACCGCTCGCGCTGACCTTGCGGCGGCCCAGGCCCGTGAGCGTGAGGCCGGCGCCGCGGTCATCGAAGCACAGGGCAACTTCCAACTGGCAAAAGGCGAGGCCCGGCGTCGCGCCGATCTGTATCTCAAGCAGGCAATCAGTGCGGAAACGCGCGACGCCTTCGAGCAGGCCGCGCAGGCAGCCGAGGCCCGGTTGGGCAGCGCCCAGGCTTCGCTGGCCGCCGCCGCCGCCGCGGTGCGCAGTGCACGCTCGCACCTGCTGGGAGCCGATCCCGGTTCCGACAAGCAGGGAGCCATCGCCATTCGCGCGCCCGTCAGCGGCCGGGTACTGCGCGTTCACGAGGAGAGCGAGCGTGTGGTGCAGGCGGGCGCACCCTTGTTTGATTTAAGTGAGGGCGATGCGCTGGAACTGGTCGTGGATGTGCTGACCGAGGACGCCGTGCAGGTGCACGGCGGCGACCCGATCCTGATCACCGGCTGGGGCGGTTCGGCGACGCTGAAAGGCAATGTGCGCTATGTCGAGCCCGGTGCGTTCACCAAAATTTCCGCGTTGGGCGTGGAGGAACAGCGCGTCAATGTGATCGGCGATCTGCCCGACGCTCCAGCAACGCTGGGCGCCGGGTACCGGATCGAGGCGGCGATCGTGACCTGGTCCGGCACGGACGTGTTGCAGATCCCCACCGGAGCGATGTTCCGTCGCGACGGCGCCTGGCAGACCTTTGTCGTTGAAGATGGACGCGCGCGTCTGCGCAAACTTCAGATCGGCCATCGCAATACAGAGTTCGCCGAGGTTGAAACCGGCATCGAGTCAGGCGAACAGGTGATCGTGTTTCCGTCGGATCTGATTGAGGATGGCGTGCGGGTGACGGGACATCTGACAAACGGCTAAAGATGCGTATCGAACCAGCGAATCACCGCGTTCCAGTAATCGATCAGATTCTCCCGCCCCTCGGCACATGGCCTTCGCCAATGTATTTTCGGTACCGACGTCTCTCCTTGAGATCAAACATTACGGAAAAGATGGCCGGCAAGAGTGCCCTCAAAGAAAATCAAAGGATTTCGTTGCCTCCAGATAGATAATGCGGCCACGCACATTGACGCGAGTAGGATCCCATGGCGCACGTCCACCATTAAAGAATGGGAACTTCCGATCAAACAAATTACGAATCCCGCCATTGAACTTCCAGCCAGAACCGTACAGCGCATACGATCCAGTCAGGTCACTGGTCACATAGTGCCCAATACGCCGATCAGGCAGGCCGGTTTCCAGCTGATCGTAACTGCTGGAGTAGTTCACCAGCAGATTGGCGCTCATATTGTCACGAGACCAGCCTACCAGACCTCGTGCTCTGAGCCGGTCAGGACCAGCCGAGGTTTCGACCAGCGTGATCGGCTCGGCAGATGAGACCAGTACATCCTGCAATTCGCTGATATAGGTGCCTCCCAGCCCCAGCTGGAACGACCCGAAATCCGTATCGAAGTCGTAGGTCGCATCTAAATCGATCGCTTCACTCCTGCGCTGATCCACATTGGTCATAAGAGCGTTGACCCGATCGAGCGTGCCGGCAACCGGATCCCGCACAATGGCGCCTGGAATACTAAACAGCACATCCGGCGCCGTAAAAGCAATAACAAGCAGATTGGTGATGCGATCAGTGATGTCAATCTTTGACCAGGTAGTGCTGAGCGACAGTCCTGTCAGAGCACCACCGGGCGTCCAGTCAAACCCGACACTGCGGTTGTCGGACAGTTCAGGCGCCAGATCGGGATTGCCGCCAATGAATAGAGCCGGAAACTGCACACCTGCTCCTGGATTTTCGGGGTCTACCAGGGGGACAACCCCGATAGGACCAAATCCCACGCCAAACATGTCACTAAAACCAGGCGCTCTGAAAGACTCACCCCAGGAGGCCCTGAGTTTCAGCTCCTTGACCGGATACCAGGCCAGATCTATCTTTGGAACGGTTTTGCTCAACGAGCGGCTGCTTGTTACGTTCGGCTGATCGAACGGCCCCTTGAAGTCGTATTGGTCATTGCGCAGCGCTACTTTCAAATCCAGTCTGTACGCGCCTGAAAAGCCGTTCCTCGCACCCACCAGCGGTACGCCCAACTCAGTAAAGTATGACGTGTTCTCACGCTCCGGATCAGCGACAACCGTTGGAGCAAACGACACTACAGTCTCGGTTCTATACTCTGCTCCAAGCAGTAACTTTACCTCACCAGCGGGCAGCTCAAAAATCTTGCCCTGCGCAGTCAAAAGGTAGTCATTCTGCTCGGAAGTATTGGTGTGGCCGAATCCTGTTCCGTCAAATATGCCGCCCCCAACAAATAAACCGTCCAGTGCGGCCGGACTTTGAGCGCTGCCATTGCCGAACAGGTTCAGCACCTGATTCATCGGTATAGGGTTGTTGTTTGCATCAAAACCCGAAAGACGTTCGGCCAAAAGACCCTGATCTACGGTCAATATACCTATGGTGTTCTCGTCCTCACTTCTGGTTGCGGAAAGTTCCGCTGTCCAGCCTGCAAACGGCAATTCCCCGTCAACCCCCAGAGTGTACGACAGGCTTTTCGAATCATTCATGAACCTGGGCTGGGGTATCAAACCTGCATTCAGCTCTGCGCTGAAGTAATAGGCGACGTTTACCGGAACGCCCAGATCATTGTACGGATTGGATGCCGGAACAGTGGCACGGGTTCTGGTCACGTCGCCAATGTAACGAACCTTGGATTTACTGTAGATAACCTCCCCGAACACCCCAAAGCCTTCAACCAGTTCCTGGTCGAAACGGATACTCCCGGCCAGGGTTTCCGGGACTGATGTTATCTCCAGCTGGTCGTTAGCCATAACAGGGTCAAAGGGGGTGAAATTTGTCAACGACAGGTTGGCGAGACCGCCAGTACCGTCGTCACCTTTGGGCAGAGTCCCCAGTAGCGCTCCCCCGGCGCTGCGTACAACGCCAGGCTGGCCCCACGTTGTACTTCCATGGTTGGTGCCCCCCTGGCTGGTGAAATCCACATTTTTCAAGCCCGCATCACGAGCCTTTACCGGGTCGGCGGAAGTGAAGCTCACATTTATTAGGGCATTACCTGAATCCCAGCCGGTACCGAGAGTTTGGCCTATCCGATACTGATCACCGCCATTACTTCCCTGCTCATACCGTGCGGTGGTCTCAGAGCCGCTATATGCCTTGCGCAAGATAAAGTTGATCGCTCCCCCCTGGGCATCCGCGCCGTACACTGCCGAGGCGCCATCCAGCAGCACTTCCACGCGCTCAATGGCACTGAACGGGATGCCATTCAGATTTACCGTACCATCACCACGGAAGGCGGGAGACTGCGCTCTGCGGCGGCCATTGACCAGAATCAGGGTAGCGCCGGTACCTAATCCACGCAGGTTGGCGGCGTTCACTCCGGAATTTTCGGATAATCCCGACAGGGCCTCAGGCTGTGAACTGACATTGCTGAAATTCTGCGGTAGATATCTCATGATATCTTCGACAGAGCCCAGCCCTTTTCGATTGATATCCTCGCGGGTAAGAATCTGAACATTTGATCCGCTGGAAACATTTCTCAGGCGGCTGCCGGTGACCGTCAGCTCCGTAGCATCACTCTTTTTATCTGCTTCACCTTCTTCAGCAGATGAGGCCTGTTCCTGCTCGCCGTAGGTCGGCGCCGCCGATCCTGCTGCAACAGGTCCGCCCTTCTGTTCGTTCAAGGCCAGCCGCAGACCATCAATGGCGCCAGCGCGATCCACGGCGCCGGAATGGGCCGGAGAATCATCCCGCAGCACGGCGTCTTCGGCGCGAATGGCCACGGTGCGCTCGTTGACAAATTCATAACGCAGATTGGAATCGCGCAGCAGCAGCACCAGCGCCGCCTCGGGCGTAAAGCTTCCGGTCAGCGCCCGGGCTCTGTGGCTCTTGACCGCATCATCGTAGAACGCGATGGACAGCCCGGCCTGGCGTCCGAAGTCGTTGAGCGCATCGCGCAGCTGCTGAGCCGGTATGTCGAAAGCCATCTGGGTCGATGGGGCGGACTCCGCTGCCAATGCCTGGCTGCCCAGCGCCAGGAACGCGATCAAGCCGAATACTCGTAATTTGCTCATCTAGCTGCTCCGCATGCTTCTCATGGTGGTAATGACTGGGCAAAGCCCGAAAACTTCCATACAAAAAATCAGTATGGAAGTTTCGCATCCCAGCATAGTCATATAGAGTCAGGTAGGACTCCAACACAGACGCCGTGAGCGCAAACGACCCCACAAACAGCACCCGTGTGCCGTCAGAGACGGCCCTCTCCGCACTGCAGCAGTACGGCCCGGCGCTGCACCGGTATCTGCGCCCACGCCTGCGACGCCCCGAGGACATACACGATCTCGCGCAGGAAGTGTTCATGCGCTACTGGCAGATCTCGCAGCTTGAACCCATCCGTAATCCCCAGGCGTTTCTCTACCGGCTGGCGTCGAACTTCGTCTATGAGTTCCGCATGCGCGAGAAGCGCGGCCTGGTGACCTGCGATTCGGAGCTGGCCGACTCGGCCGATGAAGGCAGCACGGATGTGTGGCGTAATGAGCTGGAAAGTCGTGTGATCACCGCCGAGCAGATCAATCGCACGCTGCAGGCGATGCCGAAACTCTGGCAGACTATTCTGCTCATGAGCAAGCGCGAGGGACTGTCGGCGGAAGAAATCTCCCGCCGGCTGAACATAAGCAGAAAGACGGTTTACATCTATCTGGGCTATGCCATCGCCCAGTTCAGGAAAACCCGACCCCGGAATAGCAAGTACGCCCCATGAACGGCACGACACAACAGACCATCGCACAGGAGGCCGGCAGCTGGGTATTCCGGCTGAAAGACGACAGCTCCACGGAATGCCGCGAGGAGTTTACCGCCTGGCTGCTGCACTCACCGCAGCATGTGGTGGAGTTTCTGCTGGCCACGGCCACGGATACGGAGCTCGGCGCCCTGGAGGGACAACAGCACATCGACATTGAGGCGCTGCTGACTGATGAGGGCGCGTGCACGGTCGTGCCTCTGGCGGGCCTTACGCGACACCCTGCAGCGACTGTAAATACAGACATTCCGCGAGACCGGTTTGTAGCTCAACCGGGGCCACAGCCGTCATCCCCATCGAAGTCCCGGCCGGGATTCCCTGCGCGATGGCGCTGGACTGCCGCCGCGGCCGCGCTAGCCACGGTATCGGTACTCACCGGAGCCCTGTGGTGGTCAGGCTTTTTCGCTGCACAGGAATTGCGCACCCGTGTCGGCGAGCAGCGCACCGTGAAGCTCACCGATGGATCGGTGGTGCAGCTCAATACACGTTCGCGGATGCAGGTGAGATTCTCCGATGAGGCCAGGATCATCCATCTGCTTGAAGGCGAAGCATTGTTTACCGTCGCGCAGGAATCCGCCCGCCCCTTCCTGGTGCGCAGTGGCTCAACCACCGTGCAGGCAATCGGCACGCAGTTCAATGTCTATCGCCACACGCAAGGCGCGACAGTTTCGGTGCTTGAGGGGCGGGTGAAGATCGAATCTGAAGTTCATACTCATGGGGCTTCCCCGGAACCAGAGCATGCTGTGCTGCTGAATGCCGGCCAGCAGGCTGCCATCGAACCCGGCGGTCGTATCGACAGGGTCAACTCGCCGCAGATCGATCGGGCGATGGCCTGGCGCCAGCGCCACCTGGAGTTCCGCTCCGCCACCGTGTCCGAGGTAGCCGCCGAGTTCAATCGCTACAACCGCATGCAGCTCAAAATTGCCGACCAGGAGCTCGCCGCGCGCCGCATGAGCGGCCGGTTCAAGGCTGATGAGCCACAATCGCTGCTGGATTTCCTGACCAGAAGTGGCGTGCGACTGCAACGGCAGGGGGACGCTGTTACATTGATTACTGCGACCTCTACAGCGCTGCCCGCAGGGAGGTAGACGTCACTTCTGTTGTGGGGATCAGATTCCGCAGCCGTTTGAACGCTCTGGTCATGCGGCATTTCCTCGCGAGGAGATCAAGATTTCAGGCTCTGACTCTCAACACACCAGAGCCCAATTCCGCCCCGACTAGAGGATGGCTGTCAGGGTAGCGGAAAGAGGGGGTTGGGGGAGGCATCCAGTGCATTCTGCACCGCCATGGTCAATTCGGCGTTTTTCAGGATACCGAAGGCAAAACCAGCCGCGCCTTCGAAGCGGTAACGGGCGAAAAGGTCGTGGTAGGTCTGGGTGGGGATGAGCGCCGCGCCCTGGCTGAGCACCGCGTTGTCGCGACTGGTATCCGATGCAGTGACGGCGTAGACCCGGTAGGCATCGAAGTACTGCATGTTCCAGCCTGCGCTCCACGAGCCCAGCGTCCAGGTCAGGCCCGCGTTACCGCGCAGCTTCAGCGCGCCACCGCTATAGCCCGCGCGGTCCAGTTCGTCACTCGAGTCCAGCACCTGCTGGACCAGGTGGGGCTGGTAGCTGGCGATCGCGTTGGCCGTGAACGCGCCGAAGGCGGTGTTCCAGGTGTAGTCGGTCTGCACGTCATATGCCTCTAGGCCGCTGCGGGCGATATTGACGTAGCCGACGTACAGCTCGCTGATCCGCCCGCCGGTGTAGTTCAGTATCTCGTCTTCCGGCGTCAGCGGATCGCGCAGCACGCGACTGGAGTACGCCTCATCCTCCCGGTCGAGAAAGAGCTGGAAATCTGCGTTGACGATCTCATTTGTTTTCCTGATACGCGTGTAGTCCACCGACAGCCGGACCCCGGGGAGAAATTCAGGCGTCAATACCACGCCGGCAGACCAGCTCCTGGAGTGCTCTTCCTTGAGATCCAGGTTACCGAGAATGGTGAACTTGCCGACGCTTTCGATCAGGGTGTCACCCCGTTTCGGATCGGTGATCCTGAAGATCCTCACGCTGGTCGGCGTAAAGGGTGATGCGGCAAGCTGATCAAAAGAAGGCGGCAGTATGCCCTCGCCGTAGCTGGTGCGCAGCGCCAGCCCCTGCACGGGACGATAGCGAAAACCGACCGTGAACTGATTGGCCGATACCGTATTGGTTTGATACGGCACATCCGGAAACGGCCCGTCGAGCGAGGGGATGGTCGGGTTGTCGCCCAGCTCACGGGTGCGGGTTTCCGTATGGTCACGGCGATAGGACGCCTGCAGGTCAACCTCGCGGGTCAGCGGCGCGGTCACCTCCGCGTAAATGCTGCGAACGGTGGAACCGACCGGCGGATAGTAAATGTATGCTCGGCAAGCTCCAGCCCCATCGTTTTCTTGCCCTCGATGCGATAGGGCTCCTTCAAGGTGGAAACGTCGAACCAGCCGACCCTCTGCTTGCCTTCGCCAACGATGCGGCCGCAATCATTGATCAGGGCATAGGCGGCCATCGCCGATCCGGCATTGCCATTGGTCGGAATGGCCAGATGTTCGATGTCAAATTCCTTGGCCATCGACACGGCCAGGCAAAGCCCTCGCGCCTTGAACGACCCAGTCGGCAAGCGTCCCTCGTCCTTGACAATTGCCTTGCCAGGTTCGGCGCCCAGCCCGGCGGCGGATCGCTCCAGCGCGATCAGCGGCGTCATCACCTCGCCAAGCGAAATCCGATTTTTTGCTTCGGTAACCGGAAGCATCGGCGCGTAGCGCCACAGCCCGGGTTCCGTGGATTTCGCCAGATCGTCCCTTTTGAAGCTGTGCGCCAGCCGCTCCAGGTCGTAGCGCACCAGCAGCGGTTTGCCGGCTTCGGACAGACCATGCACCTCGCCTGCCGCATAGCGCTTGCCGGTCATCGAACATTCAAGATGCGAAACGAAAGTCTGGGTCATGAAACTGCAGACCTCTCCATTCTCACTGGCGGCAACGCCGACGCGGGTCGACTGTAACGCAGCGCGCTCGGCGAAACGTCGTAACGGGCGCAGAAACACCTGGAAAAATGCGACGGCGTTTCAAACCCCCCTTGCCACCGCCACTTCGATTATCGAGACATTGGTGTATTTTACGAGTCGCATCGCTCTACCTCGCTATCGTGGAGTGGTGCTATACCCTATCAAGGCTTCAGCCAGTTCTGCACGGTCAGGCCTGGCACTCGACGAAACTCCCGCTCGTTATTGGTAACCAGCGTAGCTTTGATGTGCCGCGCGTGCGCGGCTATCAGCAGATCGTAGCCGCCGATCTTCCGGCCTTTACGCTCCAGCCCCACCCGGATATTGGCATAGTCATCCGCGGCAGCCGCGGGGAAGTCATCAATCTGAAACAGCATCAGAAAATCCTCCAACGCCTGCCGGCGTTCCACGCTGACGTCTCCGGCCGCGAATCCATATCGGATTTCAACCAATGTAATTGCCGAAAGGCGCACCTCTCCGGGTGACCGCCCGGAAAGCCTGCGCTTGATATTCTCGAAACCGGGCGTACGGTTGATCAAATGCCCGATGGTGTCGGTATCAAGCAGCCAGATCATTTCCATGTCCGCTTCTGGGCGGCTGGCTGGCGACGTACAAAATGACCATGGAACCGGTCAAGAATGGTCTCGATCTGCTCAAGGGTGATTTTCTTCGGCATCAGCAGCACCCCGGATACGGTTCGCTTAACCATGACCTCATCGCCCTCAAACCGAAACTCCTTGGGCAGCCGCACCGCCTGGCTGTTGCCGTGCTTGAATATCTTGGCTGTTTTCATGGGGGACTCCGGCCTTAGATAGATACGTGGAGTATATACTTGCGGCCGGCAGTTTGCGATGGTTTAGAACTCGCGAAAGCGACGAATGAAATCAGCCACTTACTGGAACACCAACATTTCAGCCCCCTCCCTGAAATCGCTGGGTTTGGCAGTAGCTCGGAATGCCCGGCCTAGACCACACTGAAATGGACTGCTCATGCGTGTACGCGAACAACCCGGTAAGAAACAGCAGGATTCGAGTAACGAATTGCACCGGAGAAACCGCCTGATAAGAAGTGGTGGGTGCTGCAAGGATCGAACTTGCGACATTCGCCTTGTAAGGGCGACGCTCTACCAGCTGAGCTAAGCACCCACGGTTTTCGGGTCGGGGACGAGAGTCCCGCAGGAATCCCGCGAACTCTGCGGGCGCGTAGCGTAGCCGATAGCAAGCGGTTGATTCAATGGGCGATTCACGCCCTGCGGATCAGGCCAAGCGGCGCCGTGTAAAGGCGACGCTCTACCAGCTGAGCTAAGCACCCGTCTTCGAGAAGCGACGTAGTCTAAGGGGCTATCGCCCTCACATCAATGCGGCGCGGGCTTGCCCGGCGGACGTTTGCCACGGCGGGCGGGTTTGTTCTGCGTGGCCGGCAGCGCAACGGGTTTGAGGTTGTCACCATCCACGGCCACGGGCATGTCGCGCAGTGCCAGCTGCAGCACCTCATCAATCCACTTCACCGGCTTGATGGTGAGTTTTTCCTTGATGTTCTTCGGTATCTCCGCCAGATCCTTGGTGTTCTCGTCTGGGATCAGCACGGTGGTGATGCCACCGCGATGCGCCGCCAGCAGTTTTTCCTTCAGCCCGCCGATGGGCAGCACTTCCCCGCGCAGGGTGATCTCGCCGGTCATCGCCACGTCGGAGCGCACGGGAATACGCGTGAGCGCCGAGACCAGCGCCAGGCACATGCCAATACCGGCGCTGGGGCCGTCCTTGGGCGTCGCGCCTTCGGGCACGTGGATATGCACATCGCTTCTCTGATGGAAGTCCGGGTCCAGTCCCAGCAGCTGCGCGCGGCTGCGCACCACCGTCATGGCGGCCTGGATGGACTCCTGCATCACCTCGCCGAGCTGGCCGGTGTGGATGAGCTTGCCCTTGCCGGGCACTACCGCCGCCTCGATGGTCAGCAGTTCACCGCCCACTTCTGTCCAGGCGAGGCCGGTGACCTGACCGACATGATCGGCCTCCTCGGCCTTGCCGTAACGGAAACGACGCACGCCCAGGAACTTGTCCAGGCTGCGCGGGGTGATTGACACGCTCTTGTCATCCGGCTTGAGCAACAGTTGTTTGACGGCCTTGCGGCAGATCTTCGACAGCTCGCGCTCCAGGTTGCGCACGCCTGCTTCGCGGGTGTAGTGGCGGATCATGTCGAGGATGCTCGGATCAGAGACCTTCAGCTCATTCGGTTTCAGGCCATTGTTCTTCACCTGCTTCGGCAGCAGGTAGCGGCGCGCGATGTTGAGCTTCTCATCCTCGGTGTAGCCGGGGATGCGGATGACTTCCATGCGGTCGAGCAGCGGCGCCGGGATGTTCAGACTGTTGGCCGTACACACGAACATGACGTGCGACAGATCAAAGTCCACTTCCAGGTAGTGGTCACTGAAGGCGGAGTTCTGTTCCGGATCGAGCACTTCCAGCAGTGCCGAGGACGGATCGCCGCGGAAGTCCATGGCCATCTTGTCCACTTCATCCAGCAGGAACAGCGGATTGTGTACGCCCGTCTTGGACATGTTCTGGATGATCTTGCCCGGCATCGAACCGATGTAGGTGCGGCGGTGGCCGCGGATCTCCGCCTCATCGCGCACGCCACCGAGTGACATGCGCACGAACTTGCGATTGGTGGCGCGGGCGATGCTTTGTCCCAGCGAGGTCTTGCCCACACCCGGCGGCCCGACCAGGCACAGGATCGGCCCCTTGAGCATGTTCACCCGCTGCTGCACGGCCAGGTATTCGACAATGCGCTCCTTGACCTTGTCCAGCCCGTAGTGGTCCTCATCCAGCACCTTCTGGGCAAGGACAATATCCTTGTGAATCTTGGTGCGTTTCTTCCACGGCGCCTTGACCAGCCAGTCCACATAGTTACGCACCACGGTGGCTTCCGCGGACATGGGCGACATCAGCTTCAGTTTGTTCAGCTCCGCATTGGCCTTTTCGCGCACGTCCTTTGGCATGCCGGCAGCGGCGATCTTCTTTTCGAGCTCCGCGATCTCGTTTGGCGCTTCGTCCATCTCGCCGAGTTCTTTCTGAATGGCTTTCATCTGCTCATTCAGGTAGTACTCGCGCTGGCTCTTCTCCATCTGCTGCTTGACGCGCCCACGGATGCGCTTTTCGATCTGCAGCACATCCATCTCGCCTTCGATGACGCCGAGCAGATGTTCCAGACGCTTGTACACGTCCTGAATCTCCAGCACCTTCTGCTTCTCGCCGAGTTTCAGTGCCAGATGCGCGGCTACTGTGTCACCCAGGCGCCCGGCCTGCTCGATGCCCGCCAGGGAGGTGAGAATTTCCGGCGGCACCTTCTTGTTGAGCTTCACGTACTGCTCGAACTGGGAGATGACCGAACGTGAGAGCACGTCCATTTCCCGCTCGGCATGGGTATCTATGTCGGCCAGCGGCGAGATCTCGGCGGCGAAGTGATCGGCCGAGACGATGCGTTCGATGCGGCTGCGTGCCACGCCTTCCACCAGCACTTTCACCGTGCCATCGGGGAGCTTCAGCAGCTGCAGGATCTGTGCGACGGTACCCACGCGATACAGGTCGTCGGCCTTCGGCTCGTCGATGTCTGCCTGCTTCTGCGCGACCAGCACGATCTGCTTGTCGGCCTGCATGGCCAGATCAAGGGCGATGATGGACTTCTGGCGGCCTACGAACAGGGGGATGACCATGTGGGGATAGACGACCACATCGCGCAGGGGCAGTACCGGCACCAGGGTGGCGGGGGGCTGTTCCAGATCTTCGGTGGTTTCTGCGGTCATGCGGGGTCCTGTTGTGGTGGCTGTGCGGGAATGAAGATCATCAGCCCTTCAACGCGGAGGCCCGGGCAGGGAGGGGTTTTCAGGACCGCCGTGAATACATCCCTGTAGGCTTCGGGAAAAACGTCCTGTTTTTCACGATCCTGCAAACCCCTCCCTGCCCGGGCCTCCTTATCGACTATGCCGGCGCAACCGCCCGGTCAAAGTCCGGTGTAATCAGTTGTCCGATCCCGTCGGGCGCTGTTCGCGCTGGTCTTCGACCGCCGGGGTCTTCTCTTCTGCACCGTACACGATGTAAGGCTTTTTCTCCCCCTCGATCACTGATTCGTCCACCAGCACCTTGGCGACGTTTTGCATCGAGGGCAGCTCGTACATGGTATCCAGCAGCGCATTTTCAAGGATGGTTCTGAGACCGCGGGCGCCGGTCTTGCGCGCCATGGCCCGCGCCGCCACTGCACGCAGGGCGTCGTCACGGAATTCCAAGTCCGCGCCCTCCATTTCGAACAGCTTTTTGTACTGCTTGGTCAAGGCGTTACGCGGTTCGAGGAGGATGGACACCAGCGCCGCTTCGTCCAGCTCGTTCAGTGTGGCCACCACGGGGAGGCGGCCGACGAATTCCGGGATCAGGCCGTACTTGACCAGATCTTCGGGCTCTGCGTCGTGGAAGACGTCGCTGCCGTGGGGACGGTCGCTCTGGCCGCGGACCTCGGCCATGAAGCCAATTCCGCTTTTCTGGGTGCGGTTGAGGATGATCTTGTCCAGGCCGGCGAAGGCGCCGCCGCAGATAAACAGGATATTGCCGGTGTCCACCTGCAGGAATTCCTGCTGCGGGTGCTTGCGGCCGCCCTGCGGGGGCACCGAGGCAATGGTGCCTTCGATGAGCTTCAGCAGCGCCTGCTGTACGCCCTCGCCCGACACATCGCGGGTGATGGAGGGGTTGTCGGATTTGCGCGAGATCTTGTCGATCTCGTCGATGTAGACGATGCCGGTCTGCGCCTTCTCGACGTCGTAGTCGCACTTCTGCAGCAGCTTCTGGATGATGTTTTCCACGTCCTCGCCGACATAGCCAGCTTCCGTGAGGGTGGTGGCATCGGCAATGGTGAACGGGACGTTGAGCAGGCGGGCCAGGGTCTCGGCCAGCAGGGTCTTGCCACAGCCGGTGGGGCCGATCAGCAGGATGTTGCTCTTGGCCAGCTCCACCTCGTCCTTGGCGCGCTCGGTGCCGCGGTTCTGCAGGCGCTTGTAGTGGTTGTAGACGGCCACCGACAGCACCTTCTTGGCGCGGTCCTGGCCGATAACGTATTCGTCGAGGACCTTCTTGATCTCGTGGGGCTTGGGAAGCTTGTCGCGGGTGCGCTCGCGGCGCTCCTCGAGTTCCTCGCGAATGATGTCGTTGCACAGCTCCACGCATTCGTCGCAGACGAATACAGACGGGCCCGCAATGAGCTTGCGCACCTCGTGCTGGCTCTTTCCACAGAAAGAGCAGTAGAGGAGTTTGCCGTCGTCGTGCCTGCCCCGGTCGTTGCTCATGCCGTCCTCAAATGGGTATGCCCTTTGCGAATCATGCGCTTACGCCATAATCGCGCGGTTTTTATAGCACGCTGGGCGCCCCGGGGGAAAGCCTGAGCGTCACAGCCGTAACTATAAGTGATACTTCTCAGGACTTTGACTTCTCTGCGGTCGGCAGTTCACTGCGGCTGGCCAGAACGCGGTCGATCAGGCCGTATTCGACCGCGGCCTCGCCGCTCATGAAGTTGTCGCGGTCGCTGTCCTTGCGGACCTGCTCCAGGCTCTTGCCGGTGTGCCGGGCCATGATGGCGTCCAGGCGGTCCCGGGTCTGCAGAATCTCCTTCGCATGGATGTCGATATCGGAAGCCTGGCCCTGAAATCCACCCAGGGGCTGGTGGATCATCATGCGTGAATGCGGCAGTGCAAAACGCTTGCCCTTGGCGCCGCCCGTCAGCAGCAGCGCGCCCATGCTGGCGGCCTGGCCCATGCAGATGGTGCTCACATCGGGCTTGATGTACTGCATGGTGTCGTAGATGGCCAGTCCGGACGTGACCGCCCCACCGGGGGAGTTGATGTACAGGGCGATGTCCTTTTCCGGATTTTCCGATTCCAGGAACAGCAGCTGTGCCACCACCAGGTTGGACATCTGGTCCTCCACCGGACCGACGATGAACACCACCCGCTCCTTCAGCAGGCGCGAGAAGATGTCGTAGGAGCGCTCACCGCGCGCGGTCTGCTCGACGACGATGGGCACCAGGTTCATGGCTCGGGTGTTTGCGGCTGTCATGCTCTTCCTCTTGTCGGCTGAGGGCGTACTTTACTACGCCCGGCGCTACTCGCCGAAATGCGTGAATTCCTTGAAGGCGTATTTCTTTTCCTTGACTCTGGCCTGCGAGAGCAGCCATTCGATGGCCTGCTCCTCCAGCACCATGGACTCGATCTGGCTCATGGCCTGACGGTCCTTCCGGTAGGCCTGCATCATCTCCTGCAGATGCTGCTGATGCTCCTGGGGGCTGCCATGCTGGTGCGGGCGGGCGTCGTGCGCCTGGGCCACAACCGCCTCCAGCCGCTCCTGGACCTGGCCCGGTTCGGCCTTGATCCCCTCGCGCTCCACCACTGCGCCAATCAGCAGGCCCAGCGACACACGGCGCCGGGCGTTTTGCTCGAAGGTTTCGCGCGCTGGAATTTTCTCAACTTCATACACCCCGGAGCGGCGACCCCATTCAACCTGCATGTCATTGATCTGCTGGTCGACCAGGGCGGCGGGCAGCGGCACGGTATGGGCGGCAAAAAGTTTCTCCAGCACCTGGGCGCGCATCCGCGACCGGGTGGTCTGCTCGACTTCGCGCAGCATGTTCTGCTCGATCTGGCGGCGGAATTCCTCCACGCCACCTTCCGCGATGCCAAAGCTGGCGCAGAAGGCATCATCCAGCGGCGGCAGCTCCGGGACGTCCACGGCGCTCACCTGAACCGCGAAATCGGCAGTTTTTCCGGCCAGCGCCGCGGCCTGATAGTCGTCGGGGAATCCGACCGGGACGGTTTTCCGGTCCGCAGCCGACAGGCCCTCAAGGCCAGCCTCCAGGTCCGGCAGCATGCGTCCGGCGCCCAGGACAATGGGCACGTTCTCGCCCTTGCCGCCCTCGAACGCCACCCCGTCAATGCTGCCCTCGAAGTTCATGGTCACCCGGTCGCCGGTTTTCGCCGGGCGGTCTGCGGTGACCCAGTTGGGCCGCTGCTGGCGCAGGTGCTCCAGCATGCCGTCCACATCGGCGGCAGCGATCTCCACCACCGGGCGCTCCACTTCAAGGGTGTCCAGGCCCTTCAGCTCGATGTCCGGATACACCTCGAAAGTAGCGGTGTACTTCAGGTCCTGACCGGCCACCGGCGACACCGGCTCGATGCGCGGCCCGCCAGCCGGGCTGAGCTTCTGTTCCATGACGGCCTCGGCAAAAGTGCGCTTGACCAGCTCCTCGACCACCTCCTGGTGGACCTGGCTGCCGTAACGCTGGCGCATCACTGCCGGCGGCACCTTGCCCGGCCGGAAGCCCTGCAGCCGCGCCGTGCGGCCCAGATCGCGCAGACGCGATTCCACGGCCGTATCAATACGCCCCGCGGGCACCTCCACTTCCATGCGGCGCTCCAGTCCTCCGGACCCGCTGGTTGTTTGCACCGACACCTTCATCGAATCTGCTACCTCTTGGCCTATGTTGTTGGTGCGAAAGGAGAGACTCGAACTCTCACGGGGGTTACCCACTGGAACCTAAATCCAGCGCGTCTACCAGTTCCGCCACTTTCGCATTGCTTCAGACCACGCACGGGCGCAGCCACCCGTAGCGGCGGGGGGCGGGAGTATAGCTGAGAGAGCGGAAATTGAGGCCGACTAGCTGCAGCGGCCGATTCGCCGGCAGCGCGATCAGTCCAGGTGAGCCGCCAGGGCCTTGATCAGTTTCGTGGATTTCGTGTTGTCATCGGCGGTCCGGCGTTGCAGCCACTTTTCGAACTCCGCCTGCGCGTCGGCGACCTGACTGACTGGCACGTACTGCGCTGGCGGCTGCGTCGGTGGCCGGCGATAGTAGTCCAGCAGGGCGGCCAGCGCCTTGCCCTGCTCCTCCTCGCCGGCCCGCTCGTAGTACTGCACCAGCGGTCCCCAGCGCTGGCGCAGTGCGTGGATCTTGTAGAACCAGTGGCGGAACTGCCGTGTCCAGGCCTCCAGTTCACGGTCGACCAGCGGCCGTCGGTCACCGACGTGATGTTCCGCGTGATACAGCTCATGATCCACATACATCCGCAGCAGGTCCGGATCACGCGCATCGATGCTGGCGGGGCCGAGCACAACGTAGGGCACCAGGTTATGGGTGAAGTAATAGCCCGCGTTGTTCTTCAGCGAACGGGTTTTTGTCCTGACCGTGAACTTGCGCGAAGTTTTCTGATTGAGCTTCACATCGAAATTGAGCGCCGGCACCGGCCGATAATCGTCTGGATGCACCGCCTCGGGCGAGTGGGTGCCGGCGACGTGAATCTCACGCCCGGTGCCTGCCAGCGCGGCCTCCAGCAGCTCGAGCAATGCCTCGCCTCTTCCGGCGGGATCCTCCATGGCGCGGACGGCCTTTACCCACTCACTCCAGTCTGGAATATCCGGCAGCGCCGTCCAGTCAACTGGCGGTGGCCTCACTACCGCGTCGCTGCGCCTGGCGGGGTTTGTTCCTGCGCAGGCCGCCAGCACGAGTGCCGCCGTGGCCAGCGCGGCACTGGCTGTCATTGGAATCAGCCGCACGCTAACTCCCTCCCAGCAGCTTCACCACTTCGCGCTCTATCTTCTTCTCCTGCTCACCACCAACAAAGTACGCACGCACCACGCCCTTGCGGTCGATCAGCACCTGATGAGGGATGCTGCCCGAACCGAAAGCCATATGCGGTCGGCTCTGCGGGTCGATGGCCACCGGCCAGGGCAAGGGCTTTTTGTCCAGAAACCGTCGCACGTCCGCGGAGTCCTGACCGGAATGGTTGGTCACACCGATGATGGTGAAACCCTCCGGCTTGTGTACGGCGAGCATTTCCTTCAGCGCAGGGAAGGTCTTGATGCACGGCGCGCACCAGGTGGCCCAGAAGTCCAGCAGCACCACCCGCCCGCGCAGGGCATCGAGAGACTGCGGGGCGCCCACCCATTCCGCCGCGAGCAGGTCGGGCGCGGGTTTGCCGAGCAGGTCGTCTGGATCGTTCTTGTAAGTCTCCACTGCCTCGGCGAGCGTGGCGTCCCAGGATAGCTGCTGCAGGGCGAGCTGTTGCGTTTTGGGTTGCTCGCCAGCCAGCACCAGCTCCCGGCCGCCGTTGCCATCCACATCGGCAACGGCGAAGGCCTGGGCACCTTCCGCCAGCGTCGCGCCACGCCAGCCGGAACCGGTGTATTGATAAAGGCGCAGCCGGGGAGCATAAGTCGTCGCTTCCTGGGCCAGTGCGAGAATCTCCTGCCGGCCATCGCCATCGACATCAACCAGCCTCAGGTCAATCACGCGGATGAAACCGGAATTGTCCTCAATGAGATCATAGTCCCATTCGCCGTTGCGCCAGCGGAGGATGGCCACCCGCGCCCGCGCCAGCTTGCCGTAGTCGGAATGCCAGCCATCGGCGACGACAACATCCGGAGCATCGCCGCCACGCACATTGCCGATGGCCAGCGCCGAAACGCCGCGGTGCACCGGCAGCGCCTGCCTGAAGCCCTCGCGTAACACGAAGGCATCGCCCACCGCGATTTTCTCCACGGTCTTGCCGCTCTTCGGATCGATGCTCCTTGTCGGCTCGGCATAGGGGCGGCCTACGACGACATAGCTTTCTTCACCACCGAAAATGCGACCGGCATCGACATAGGCGCCCATGCGGATATCGCCAACCCCTTTCACCGACCAGCCCTGTGCGTCGCGTTGCGCTATCGCGGTGGTCACGTAGTACTTCGCGTTGTAGTAGCGGAAGAGAATCTCCGGCTGTTTGTCACCGCGAATATCCATCACATGGATGCTACCGACGTCAGGACGTGTACTGGGACCGCGAAACACTTCCGTCGCCTTCCAACCGGCCGCTTCGCCAGCCTCCTCGAGAGGGGCCTCCATAGGACGATAGATGCTCACGCGGACCTCCGACTTCGTCGCGTCGGCCGGATCGGACCCGGCGAGTCCCTCGCCCAGCAATAGTTCGCCCTTGCCGTCCATATCCGTATCGGCTATCGCCAGCGCGCTGGGAAAGCTGTCCAGGATGCGGGACGTCAACACGCGGGCGCTGCCGCCGGCGTAGCCCAGCACGGTCAGTGTCTTCTTCTTCCGATCCCACGTGACTACCTCATCCTTGCCATCGCCGTCGAGGTCGCCTGCGGCGATGAGCGAACCGGGCGCGGCACGCAGGTAGGTGTTGGCCGGCATCGGCGGGGACTTGGCTGCCGCAGCGGCCTGGGCAGCACCGGCGGTCTGCTGCAGACCCGTGCCGCAGCCTGCAATCAGGATGAGCGCGCACAGACGGGCGACGAGTCGACATTTTTTTACGTAGCAATGGAACATGCAGCCTCCAGTGAATACAGACAAACCAATGCGAAGCAGCCGGATGCATTCCTGCATCCGGCGCCTCCCATGTTTGTCGGCTCGAATCAGTAGAACGACTTGCGTATCGAGATCGAATAACGCCGCAGACGCGGATCGCCGTAGGTGCTGAAGCCGGCACCCGTCGTATTGGTCAATGCCAGTATGGGCGGTGACTTGTCGAACAGATTCTGAATACCGACCGAGATCTCGGTGTCGGCAAACAGCCCTCTGGCCCAGGATGTCGCACTATCAAAACGATAGGTGGCAAGCACATCGTGGTACAGCTGGCTCGGAATAGTGTCCGAGCCCTGGTTGAGCACTGCGCTGTCAATCGAGCCTTGCGATGCCGTGGATGAGAAGGCGTAGTAGGAATCAAAGTACTGCGCGTTCCAGCTCACTTCCAGAGGTCCGCGGTCCCAGGTCACGCCCAGATTGCCGCGCCATTCCAAAGTGCCGCCCGAAAAACCGACGCTGTCATTCACCGGCGAAGCCGGTATGGCCTGGTTCAGATAGTGCGGCTGCCAGGTCACGACGGCATAGCTGCGAAACTCGCCGAAGCGATCCGTGCGCAGAATATAATCAGCCTGAATGTCGTAGGCCTCCACCGTCGTGCTGGCGATATTGATCAGGCTGGTATCGAACGAGGTGATCGGGCCCAGCCAGGTATCCGGGTCGATATCCCGCGTCGGGCCACGCTCGAAGCGCTCGGGAAACAGTTCCTGGTTATCGAGCAGGAACTGCCAGTCTGGAATCTGTATCTCATCCACCTTGTCGATCCGAGTGTAATCGATCGAGAGGCGAAGATCGCGGGCGAAGCGCGGAGTGAAAATCAATCCCACCGAAAAGCTCTCGGATTCTTCAGGTCCGATGTTGGAATTGCCGCTATAGATATAAGTCCACGGCACGCCCGGGACGGACATTGGCGTGTCGCCTCGCTCCGGATCGGTGCCCAGGTTGAAGGTCACGTTGGGAATGCTGCTCGATACGATCTGCGAAACAGACGGCGGCAGGAACCCGGTGCCGAAGCTCGCGCGCAGCGCGAGATCCTCAACGGGTGAATAGCGGAACCCCACGGTGTAATCGCTGGAGCGAAGCTCATTGGTAGCATAGGTCAGCGGCATGAACGGTCCATCAGGAGAGTCCACCGAAAAAGAGGTGCCCTCCCGTTGCTGGTGAGTCGTATACCGGTCATGGCGCACCGAGGCCTGCAGCTCCAGATCACGCAGGAAAGGCCGCGCGTTCCTTGCCGAGATCAGCGGGGCGCGCGCTTCGAGGTAGAAGGAGTCGATCTCCTGTGACCGGGAGGGATACCAGGAGTAGGTCATCAACCGGCTGGTGGAATTGATGGATTCGTAGATGGCATCCTCCAGCGTTTCCTCGCGCCGCTCGAGCAGCATGGAAAGATTCAACGCGCCGCCCGGCAGCGCCAGCGCCGGCCCGGAGGCGCGCAGCGTCGCATCCTTCAAGGTGGTCTCGTTGCCGTTGCGGCCGGTCGGCGACGGCAGCAGATAGGGCGTGAAATCGATGGGAAAGGTATTGCCTTCCTGCAACGCATTCAGCGCCGGACGGCCGTCGGTGCCTGGCAGGCCGGTTCGCAGGGAAAGGGTACCGGCACTATCCAGGGGGCTGTTGATCAGCGCCCGGTATTTCGAGCGACTCCAGCCATAGTCGATCTCAGCAGTCCAGTTGTATGGCAGGCGGGCGATCACTCCCGCCGTGGCGCGCTGCACCGTCGATTCGTTGACCTGATCGAATGACAGGCTGGGCTCCGGAAACCTGACGGCGATGTTCTGTTCGAAGGGATTATTTGGCGCGGTGCTGGGAAGCGTAACGCTGGTGGTAATGCCCGTCACGGCGGAAGTGCCTGTATTGCTCAGGTGGGCCGCATCCACAAACGCCTCCAGCCACGAGGTGAACTCCCGTCTCACGTTCAACGCCACTGATTCCGTGTTTGGGGTGCCAAACAACCCGCGTCGCCGCCCGCTTAGATCGTTCGCCAGCTCGAGATTGTAGCTTCCGGCGTTGGCTACCAGCCCCGCGCCATTGTCTGAAGCAGCTCCGGCATAGCCAAGCGGCAGGTGGGTGGTGGTGAAGCCCAGCGCCGCACCGCCGTATTCCGGTTTCAGCACCAGATTTTCCCGCGTGCCATCGGTGATCTGCGCGCTGAGGATATTGACCGTAGCGCCCAGGGGCGGGGTGCTGCTGCCGGTGACGGCTGCAGGATTGTTCTTCAACTGCAGCGCGAGGCCACGCTCCACGAAATCGCGATCGCCCACCTTCAGGTCGTTCGATTCCAGGTGCGTAGCGGAAATCAGGATCTGCGTGCGACCACCTTCAAGTGAGAATCCCCCGTTCGCCTCCAGGCGCATGTTGGAAGCATCCGTATCAAAGGTATTGGCGTAAGAGGCGCGGGCTTCAACCCCTTGATAGTCTCTGCGCATGACAATATTGATGACGCCGCCCGTGGCGCTCCCGCCGTAGATGCCGCCCGCTGTCGAGGGCAGCACTTCGATGCGCTCGATCGCCGCGAGCGGAATGCCATTGATATCTGGCTGATTGGTGGTGCCACTAACCGCCCTGGCAGGCAGACGCCGTCCATCGATCAGGAGCAGGGTCTGGTTCGAACCGAGGCCGCGCAGGTTGATATTGGAATAGGTGCCCGAGTTACCGGTAGTCGTATACTGTATCCCGGTCGTGACTCCGGCTGCTTCGGTGTTCATCGGCAGGCGATTCTTGAGGAAATCGCCCAGATGCAATGCCTGCGAGCGCTGGATCTCCTCTTTGCTGAAAACCACGTAGGGCTGCGGCGCGTCTTCGGAACGCTCGATATCAGTATTCAGCGAGCGGTTGCCCTTGACCAGCATCTCGGGAATACCTTTCGCATCGCTGGGAGTCGCCGTGCCCTGCTTTTCGTCCGCTGCAACTCTATCCGCTCCGTCCGCTCTGCGGTTGGCGGCCGGAGCGGGCGGAGTCTGCGCCAGACGCAAACTGTCGGCCGGCACGCCTGCATCGCTGCGCGCACCGGCGCCGGAATAGGCCACTTCGACCAGGATGGTGCGTTCGTCGGCGGCGCGATAGGTCAGGCCGGTGCCCGCCAGCAACCGTTGCAGCGCCTGCTCCGGCGAATAGGCGCCCTTCAGGGTTGTTGAGCGCTTGGCGGCGGTGATGTCGGGAGAGAACAGCAGGTCCTTTCTGCTCTGCAGCGCGAACTGGTTCAACGCCGTTTGCAGGTCCTGGCTTTCAATATGAAAACTGATTTTCCGCGCCAGTGGCGGCGCGGTAGTTTCCGCGGTGGATTGCGCCACGCCCAGGGATGCAAACAATGTGAGGCCCAGGCTTGTCAGCAGGGCGATCGATAGTCGCAGATTCTTGCAGTCGGTACGCATCGGCACTCCCCAATAATTGGCCGCGTGGCCACCTTCAGTGCGGGGTAGGACGGATGCCGCCAGAGAATCCTCAAAGACGGCGCAAACTATTTTCGCCAACGCAGCACTGTGGCATCGCTGCGCTCCACGACCTGCAACGGGAAGTACTGCTCCAGCGCACTGGCAAACGCCACCGGCTGGCCGGTGCGGAACACCCCGCTCAGCCGCAGCTCGCCGATGGTGGGATCGTCCAGCACAATAGGTGCGCCGGCGTAGCGGTTCATTTCCAGAAGCGCATCGGCAAGACGGTCGGCTTCGAAGATCAGACGCCCTTGGCGCCAGCTTGTAATCCGTTCAACGTCGGTGCTCTGCACCGTGGCCACGCCGCCCAGCGGCGCCACCAGCTGCTCGCCGACCTCCAGCTCGGCGCGTGCGGCAGGCAAGACGCCGGATGCGGTTACGTCACCCGCGGCGCGGGCATCGGGCAGCTGGTCGACGGCCACTTTACCTTCAACCAGAGTCACCATCACTCTGCGCCTGTCCACGCGCACATCGAAGGCGGTTCCCAGAGCGGTAATCCTGCGATCACCGGCGAGGACGACAAACGGCCGTGTGCTGTCCTGTGCGACTTCGAAAATAGCCTGGCCATCGAACAGACGTACTTCACGGGTGGCAGAGGAGAGTTCGACCTGCATGTGCGAGGCGGTATTGAGCGTCACCACCGAGCCGTCGCTGAGGCGCACCGTCGAGCGCTCCCCCACAGCTGTCTGGAAATGACCCGCAGCGACGGCGTGCGCGGTCGATGGACCGGCCTGCGGCCACGGCTGGCCGAGCGCAAACCAGAGCCCGGCGCCCACGGCGAAGGCGGCGACTGCCGCCGCTGCAAACATCCGCTGGCGCGGCCGGTGGTGCGGCGGCGCCTGAAATCTCAGTGCGGCATCTCGCATGGCCAGAATATCCGCCTCGCCCGCCTCCTCGCCGGCGGCATCCCAGGCACGCGTCATGGCTTCGTCCGCTGCGCGATGAAGTGGCGAGGCCGCAATCCACTGTTCGAATTCCAGCCGCGTCTGCGGCGACACGTCAGGATCGCGCAGGCGCACGCACCAGCGTGCGGCGATCTCCTCGGTGGTCAGTTCGCTCATGACTCCTCTTCCAGCCGCCGCTTTACATGAGCCAGCGCCTGCATGACATATTTCTCCACCGAACTGACCGACACGCCCAGACGACGGGCGATCTCCGGATGGCGCATGCCCTCGAAGCGGTGCAGCACAAAGGCCATGCGCGCCCGCTCGGGCAGTTCGTATAGCGCCCTGGTGACACGTCCAACGGACTGCCGCCCCATTAAGACGCGTTCGGGCGAAAAATCCTCAAGTCCGTGACGCTCCTCGCGGTACTCATCGTGCCGGCCGCCAGCGCGTGACTGGTCATGACGCACGCGGTCGCGAATTACATTGGCGGCCACCTCGAACAGGTATCCCTGCATATGCTCCACCGAATCGAGGTCACTGCGCCGGGCCAGGCGCAAAAAAACCTCCTGCACCAGGTCTTCCACATCCGCGCGCGGCCGGATGCGCCGTTCGAAGAAGCGCAACAGTCCAGGGCGATAGCGATCCGACAGGGCCGCCAGCCGCTCCTGCTCCGCGCCGCAAAGCGCATGGCGGGCGTGTGCTGCATGGACGTCATCGTTGAGGCCGGTGGCCATTTGACTCCACAGTCATACAAGGATGCAGTCACACTACGCGCGCCCGCACTGCGGTGGCAACCGCAAACCGGCGCCAGATGGGCAGAACAGCCACCTGTCGCAATTGCATTGAGGACTTTCTTGAAACTTACGTCTTACCGGAACTGGCGCGAACGTAATCATCCGGCGTATCGATGTCCGCCAGCAGCTGCGCGGGCCAGCCCAGCACGCAGGCCGCGTCGAGGTGTCGCGTGACCACCGTCCGGCCAGCACCGTCACCGGCAACTGCCAGCAGTTCTGCAAACAGGCCGCGCCGGAACAGCATCGGCGGCGCCAGCGTGCCCTCGTAGGAGGACACCGCCAGCGGCGCATCGCTATCGGCGGCGCGCGTCCTCATTTGCGCCAACATCTGCACGGTGACATGGATCATGTCGGGCAGAATAATCATGGCCGCGGCGGCATCATCCGGCACTGCCGCAAGGCCGGCATGCAGCGAAGCACTCATCACGCCATTGCCGGCAGTCACCGTCGCGTACTCACAATTCAGGCCTCGCAGCGCTTCGCGTACCGGCGCGCCTTGCGCATTCACCACGACGATAACCGGGTCGAGACCGGCTTTCAGCGCACGCTGGCAGGCACGGCGAATCATCGGTTCCCCGTTCACTGTCAGCAGAAGCTTGTTGGCGCCCATGCGCCGCGAGGCGCCCGCTGCCGGCACGATGCCGGCCACGCGCATCGGTTCAGACGGCCCGGGCATGAATGGGAGCAGTGCGCTCACGCAACGGCAAGGCGCGGCGGCCGGACAGCGTGGCCAGAATTTCCCCGACCATCGCCAGGGCGACCTGCTCCGCCCCTTCGCCGCCGATGTCCAGGCCCACCGGGGCATGAATTCGCTCCAGATCCGCGGGCCGGTGCACGTCCAGCGATTCCAGCAGACGTGCGGTGCGCTGCCGCGGCCCCAGCAGGCCAATGTAGCGGACCTTTGTTCCCAGCAGCGCCTCAAGATAGTCACGGTCATCGGCGTAGTTGTGCGTCATCAGCACCGCGCAGCAGCGCTCATCCGGCGCCGCCGCGGCGACCAGCGAAGTCGCATCGCATTCGATGGTCTGCACGGCCTCGACAAATCGCTCGCGGGCAAGCAATGCCGGCCGGCGGTCGACAACCGCCACTCTGAATCCCGTTTCCACCGCCAGGCGCGTGAAGGGCCGCGCATCCTCCCCTGCCCCGATAACAAGAAGGCGCGCCGGCGGCAGCAGCACATCGACAAAGACCGTCTCACCGGCAATCTCATGCAGGGCGGATGAGCTGCCCTGCCGGATCGCCGCGGCGGCCAGTTCGAGCACCGCGACATCCAGCTCACCGGAGCCGAGTGATCCGTCGTGAAGATCCCTGCCGCCCGCCAGCCGCACCAGCAGGCGATGCGAACGCCACTCAGTGTCTGCGGTCATCGGCACGCGGGTACACAACGCCAGCGGCACATCAGCATCGAGCAGCTCCAGCGCCGCTGCCATCGGCACAACGATGGGCTCGACGAATACTTCCACCTGCCCGTCGCAGCCCAGGCCCATGTCCCAGGCGCCGATGTCATCCGCGCCCGAGCAGTAGCTGCGCAGCACGGGATGCTGCGTGGAGATGACCCGCAGCGCGGACTCCCTGACGTCCTGCTCCAGGCAACCACCGCTCACATTGCCCAGGCTGCTGCCATCCTCGGCCACCAGCAGCTTTGCGCCCGCGCGACGGTAGGCGGAGCCGCGGACGCGCACGACCGTGGCAAGCGCGGCGCGCACACCGGTGGCCTGCAACTGCCCGAGACGGCGCAGCACTGACTGGGTTTCACGCCATTGCTTCATGCGGCCACTATTCATGCGGAATCAAACCCCGCCCCCCCGCGGGGAGCGGGCACGGGAGATCAGACCTTCAATGTCCACTCGATCGGCAGGCGACGGATGCGCTTGCCGGTGGCGGCGAAGATGGCATTGCACAGCGCGGGCACTGCCGGCGGCAGCGCCGGCTCGCCGAGACCGCTAGGCGGGAAGTCGGTGGTGCGGAAGTGCACCTCCACCGGCGGCGCCTGGTCGATGCGCAGCATGTGGAAATCATGAAAGTTGCTCTGCTGCACGCGACCTCGATCAAAGGTGATCTGCGCGAAGGCCTGACTGATGCCGTCGATGACCGCGCCCTGCACCTGGTTGATGGCGCCCGATGGATTGACGATCTGGCTGCCGACATCGCCGGCCACCCAGACCTTGTTCACCTTCAATGCTCCACCCGCGGCAACGGTAACCTGCATGACCTCGGCGAAATACCCGCCGTGACTGAAGTAGCAGCCCACACCCATGCCGGTGCCTTTTGGCAACCGGCTTCGCATATTCCACCCCGAATTTTCCGCCACCAGCTCCAGCACGCCCCGCATGCGATCGGCGCTCATGCCAAACCTGCGCCGACCGGCATCCTCTGCCGGCTCCACCGGCGTGGACAGAAGTTCGAGTTGAAATGCGATGGGGTCCTTCCCGGCCGCATGCGCCATCTCGTCGAGAAAGCACTGATATACGAAGGCGCTCTCGTTGCTGCCGGGCGCACGCAGCGCACCGGTGCTCGCCCGCAGCGGCAGCGAAGTCGTGCCGTAGTGCAGATTGGGCACCCGGCCAGCGGGGAACTCTCCCGCACCCGCCCAGCCGCCCAGACTCACAAAGTGATTGCGTAACCCCGTAAGCCTGCCTTCCTTGTCTACCGCGCCCTTGAAAAAGTGAAACCCGGCGGGCCGGTAGGCATCGTGCCGGGTGTCCTGGCGCCGGTTCCACAGCAGCTTCACCGGCTCGCCGGCCTCGCGGGCGATCCAGGCCGCCTCCACCATGTAGTCGTTCGCCAGCCGGCGACCGAAGCCACCGCCGCAGCGCATCAGGTGAATCGTGACCGCCGTCGCCGGCACGCCCAGCATGCTGGCCACCATTTTCTGGCCCGAGCCGGGTGTTTGCGACGGCGCCCAGATTTCAACCTTGCCGTCTTTCACCTGCGCGGTGCAGTTCTGCGGTTCGAGCGTGGCGTGACACAGGAACGGATATTCGTACTGTGCTTCGACGACGCGGGCCGCGTCGGCAAAGGCCTGCTCGACATCACCGTCCTGGCGCGCAACTTTCGCCGGCGCCTTGTCGGCCAGCGCGGCCGCCGTGCGTGCAAAGTAGTCGCTGCTCTGATCGTCGACGACGCCCTCGTCCCATTTCACTTCAAGTTTTTCCAGCGCCTTGCTGGCCTGCCACCAGCTGTCGGCCACGATGGCCACGCCATCTTTCAGGCCCATGCCGCGCCCGCCCTCCGGCGACTTGACGAGAAAGGCATGGCGCACGCCGGGCAGCGCCCTGATGGCCTCGAGATTGGCGCCCAGCACCTTGCCGCCGTTGACCGGGCATTTCTCGAACACCGCGTAGCGCATGCCCGGAACATCGGCGTCGATGCCGAACACCGGCTCGCCGCGCACGATGAGCGGACTGTCCACGCCGCCAATGGGCTTGCCGATGATCTTGAAATCCTTCGGGTCCTTGAGCGCGACGGTGGCCAGATCCGGCGAAGCCAGCGTGGCGGCCTTGGCGGCCAGCTCGCCATATTTCGCGCTGCGTCCGCTGGCCTTGTGACTGACCACGCCGGAGGCGGTGGTGAGCGCCGCAGCCGGCACACCCCAGTTCGCCGCCGCGGCAGCGACCAGCATCTGCCGTCCGGCAGCGCCGACGCGCCGCAGCGACAGATAGTTTCCCGGAATGGCGGTACTGCCGCCCGCAGACTGCCGTCCGTACGCCTCCTCGTCGAGCAAGGCCTGCTCGGTACGCACATCCTTCCAGTCGACATCCAGTTCCTCGGCAATGAGCATGGGCAGGGAAGTCTTCACGCCCTGCCCGATCTCCGGGTTCTTGGCAGCGATGGTGACGATGCCATCGGGTGCAATGCGCACGAAGGCATTGAGTATCGGCGCACCGGCGGCCTCGCCAGCCTCGGCCGTACCCAGCCTGAAACCGGGCAATGAGAAGCTGAGCAACAGCCCGCCACCCGCAGCGGCGCCCACAGTCAGAAACGTGCGGCGGGAAACGTTCACTTCGGCAGAGTCGTGCAACAGGGGGCGCATGATCAGGCCTCCCTCGAATCGGTTTCAGGCAGGCCGGCCGCCCGTTTGATGGCAGCGCGGATCCGCACGTAGGTGGCGCAGCGGCAGATGTTGTCGCGCATGCCTGCGTCGATATCCTTGTCCGTGGGTTTTGGATGCTTCTCCAGCAGCGCGGTGGCGGACATGATCTGCCCGGCCTGGCAGTAGCCGCATTGCATGACATCGAGATCCAGCCAGGCCTGCTGCACCTTGCTGCCGGTCGGTGTCGCACCCACCCCTTCTATGGTGGTGATCGCCGCCGCGCCGATGCTGCCGACAGGCGTGATGCAGGAACGCACCGGCCTGCCATCCACATGCACGGTGCAGGCGCCACACTGACCCATGCCGCAACCGTATTTGCTGCCCTTCAGGTTGAGCACATCGCGCAGCACCCATAAGAGAGGCGTGTCCGCGGCAGACTCGAAGTGATGTTCCTTGCCGTTGATATTCAAAGCCGTCATGCGAGTCTCCCGCGAGAAAGGGCGTCCATGCTGGACCGTGCGCGAATGGATGAGTTCTTGGGCGCTGCGATCATACGCTGCCTCACCGGGAGAGCCTGCCGTTGCCATGGATCGTCGCGATGCGCGATTGCCGGTGCGTCAATAAAGGCGAATAAAGGCTGATTCAGGTCATTATTCGCCTTTATTGACGAGTTGTATAAATTGATATGCCGTGCTATAAGATCGTCGTTTCTGACGATTTATACGATATAAAGGCCTTATTTCGTTATTAGTGACGACTCATGAAAATCTCCACTGCGCTCACTGACGAGACTGTTCTGACCGAGCTGGGCGAACGCCTGGCGCAGCACCGCGTGGAGCGCGGACTCACCCAGGCTCAACTGGCCACGCAATCGGGTGTTTCCAAGCGCACCGTGGAACGGATCGAGGCCGGCGCCTCGGCGCAGCTGTCCAGTCTGGTGCGCCTGCTGCGCACGCTCGGCCTGCTCGAAAGATTCGATTCCCTCTTCCCCCCGACGACGCCAGGCCCCATCGATCTGCTGAAGCTGCACGGCAGAAAACGGCAGCGCGCTTCCACCAGACCCGCCACGACCACCTCGAAGCAGTGGACCTGGGGCGAGGAACCATGAGCACGCTGGCGGAAGTCAGGCTCTGGGGGCGCACCATCGGCGCGGTGGCACTGGAAGACGGCGCGGCGCACGCCAGCTTCCAGTACGCACCGGACTTCGCCGGCAGTGGCATCGAGGTCTCACCCCTGATGATGCCGCTGTCCGAACGGGTGTACACCTTCCCCGAACTGCCACCCGACACCTTTCACGGCCTGCCCGGCCTGCTCGCCGATTCGCTGCCGGACAAGTTCGGCAACGCACTGATCGAGGCGTGGCTATCCACCCAGGGCCGCACGCCCGAAACCTTCAACGCCGTGGAACGGCTGTGCTACATCGGCGCGCGCGGCATGGGTGCGCTGGAGTTCATGCCGGCCATCGGCCCCCGATCCCGCCGCGCGCAGCACATCGAAGTCGCCGCGCTGGTGGAACTGGCCTCGGAGATCCTCGCCCGGCGCGGTGGCCTGAAGGCTTCATTTGACGACGAGCACCGGGAAACAGCGTTGCGCGACATTCTGCGCGTGGGCACCTCGGCGGGCGGCGCACGCGCCAAGGCCATTGTCGCCTGGAACCGGCAGACAAACGAAGTGCGCTCCGGGCAGGTGCCCGCCGGCGAGGGCTTCGAGTACTGGCTGCTGAAGTTCGACGGCGTTGCCGGCAACAAGGACAAGGAGATGGAAGATCCGCAGGGCTATGGCGCCATCGAGTACGCCTACTCACATATGGCGCGCGCCGCCGGCATTGACCTCGCCGAGTGCCGACTGCTGGAGGAAAACGGCAGGCGCCACTTCATGACCCAACGCTTCGACCGTCTGGACGATGGCCGGAAACTGCACATGCAGTCGCTGTGTGCCCTGGCGCACTACGACTTCAACGCCGCCGGCGCCTATGCCTACGAACAGGCACTGGCGGCCATCCGCCGCCTGCAACTGCCGATGGAGGCCATCGAGGAACAGTTCCGCCGCATGGCGTTCAACATCATCGCCCGCAACCAGGACGACCACGTCAAGAACATCGCCTTTCTCATGGACAAGGCCGGTCAGTGGTCACTGTCGCCGGCTTTCGATATGACCTACAGCTACAACCCCGAGGGGGCGTGGACACGACGCCACCAGATGTCGATGAACGGCAAGCTGGAAGAATTCACACGGGAGGACTTTCGCGCCTGCGCCCGCACCGCGGCCATGAAGCGCGGACGCGCGGAAACAATCGTCGATGAAGTCATTGCCGCCGTGAAGCGCTGGCCGGAATTTGCCGCCGCCGCCGGCGTCGCAGCGGGCCAGCAGACACAGATCCAGCGCAATCTGCGGCTCGATATCTGACAACCGCCGGATCTCCACATATATATCCGGCGGCTTCGCGCAACCGTACGGCAAGCCGCATCCTCCCTGGATGCCAGATTCATAAGATCATTTCACGCCCGGCAGGTTGCAGGCTAGCGCCCTGAAACGAAGTACACCTCGGCAATTTTCCCGGCGACGATCTTGTAGATGGCAATGGCCTGCACCGGCGTATCGCCCCGTCCGGTCACGCTTTCCTGGTCGATCACCGTATTGCCCATCACCATGCGATTGACCAGTTCGCAATGCAGTTCGGGGGTGCGCTCGAATAGTGCCGCGTAGCGCTCGCGCATGATTTCCTTGCCGGTGTAGCGCAGGTTTCCCGGGAAGCCATACACCTTCACGTCGTCGGCATACGGCGCCAGGAAGGCTTCGATGTCACCAAGGTTATAGCCATTGAGCTGCTGTTGCGCCAGGGTGGCCGGCGATGCATCGAGCAGCGCCTGCGGTTCAAGCCAGACGCCGTGCTTGACCACACCATGCACGGCCTGGAGATTGCGGATGTCAGCGACCGGATCGCGGTCGAGCACCAGCACGTCCGCCTCCATACCCGGCCGGAGTACACCTGTCCGGTCCTGCCGGTTCAGCACCCTGGCGCCGTTCACCGTTGAGGCCACGATGATGTCCCAAGGCAGCAAGCCGGCCTTCTCCATCGCGATCACCTCGTCGAGATAGGCGCTGGCGTGCGGAGTACCAATGTTGCCGGCATCGGTGCCGGTGGCCACGATGACGCCGGCCTCGGCGAGCTTTCTGAGATTGTCAAACTGCACAGGGATCTTGAACGGGGCCGCAGGCGTTCGCACCGGTGCTCCGCGCGCCGCCAGATGCTTCAGATCGCGCAGGGAACCCAGCGCCACCGGATTCGCCAGCGCGAAATCATGCGCGCTGGGTACAAAGCACAATGACAGCGCCTCACCGTAACGCCTGCCGACGATCAGCGTGGGGATGTAAGGCACCTGACGCTGCTTCAGCAGCGCAATGAATTCATCGTCCACCGCCGCATCGGCCACGCTGTGCACCAGGATGTCCGCGCCAGCCTTGACCGCGAGTTTGGCCGTGCGCAGCTGCGTGGCATGCACCGCCACCTTGAGACCATGAGCGTGGGCCTCCTCGATCGTGGCTTGAACGATAGGCAGCGTGCTTGCGGCCGGCGACTGCTGGCGAACGATGTACCAGATCTTGATCAGGTCCGGTTTATAAGGCAGCTGTGCGCGCACCCTCTCCCGCGCTGCCTCTGGTGTGTCGACCTGGATGATGGGCGCATCCTCGATGCGGAAGGCCTCGGGCTGCAGGGTGGAAATCAGCGGACCGGTGAGCAGTATGGTAGGGCTGGTAGTTTCACCATTGAAACGATCGCGAATGGCGTAGTTGGCCATGGGACCGCCCATGTCGATAACCGTGGTAATACCGGCGGCGAGATAGCGCGCCAGCAGATCGCCCGCATTTTCACGCAGCCAGGCCCGCTCCTGTTCATACGGACGAAACCTGCGCAGATCGATCACGTCCGGACGCGTGTACAGGCCTCCGGACTGAAAGAGGTGGATATGGGCATCGACCAGCCCGGGCATGATCCATTTGCCACTGCAATCGACGCGCTGCACGTCAGCGGGAATATCCAGCGTTTCACCGGGCCCGACCTGTGCGATCCGGCCATCATGAATCAACACGCTGACGCCCGGCCGTACGCTGCGGCCTTCCACGTCAAGCAGGTTGCCGTTCATCAACGCAATGGACTGTGCCTGCAGCAATGCCGGCATCATCAGGGCAACCCCACAGATCAACCGGATCAGATGAATCGCCTTACCTGTCACTTGAAGTATGTGCACGCCTTCGCTCTCCATGACAAAACAAAAAAACAAAGAAGCCCATCTGATCAACCACTCACCGATCAAACCGTCCAGGGCGACTGACGATCGCTCGCGATGCCGTAGCGCTCGATGGCTGCGGCGGGTATTTCCGCCGCGATGACATCAGCCTCGGCCAGCGCCTGCAGCGCCGCCAGCACAATATGCCAGCGATCGACCTCGAAGAACCGTCGCAGGGCCGCGCGCGTATCACTGCGGCCAAAGCCATCGGTACCCAGCGCAACGAAAGGCGCCCGCAGAAAGGGCGCGATCGACTGTGGCCACGCACAGACGTAGTCGGTGGCAGCCACCACTGGCGCCGTGCCGCCCAGGCATTGCTCCACATGACTGCGCCGCGGTGATGACTGCGGATGCAGCCGATTCCAGCGCTGCACGGCGCGCGCCTCGCGCGCCAGTTCACTGAAACTCGGTGCACTCCACACCTCCGCGGCGATACGCCAGTCCCGCGCCAGCAATTCTGCCGCGGCAATGACTTCGCGCAGAATGGCGCCGGAACCGAGCAAACGCACCGGCGCCTCACCGGCCAGCGGTTCACTGAATCGATACAGCCCCTTGATGACATCCGCTGCCACCGCCGGCAATGTCGGCTGCGGATAGTTTTCGTTCATCAGCGTTACATAGAAGAACTCATCGGCGTCCTCCTCGAGCATGCGCCGCATTCCATAATCGAGCACCACGGCCAGTTCACCGGCGAACGCCGGATCGTAGGCGCGGCAATTGGGCACGGTGGCGGCGATCAGCGGACTGCTGCCATCCTGGTGCTGCAACCCCTCTCCGCCCAGGGTTGTACGTCCGGCCGTGGCGCCGAGCAGAAAGCCACGCGCGCGCTGATCGGCCGCCGCCCAGATCAGGTCGCCCACTCGCTGGAAGCCGAACATGGAGTAATAGATATAGAACGGCAGCATGGACATGCCATGCACGCTGTAGGCGGTGGCCGCCGCCACCCATGAGGACAGCGCACCCGCTTCAGTGATGCCCTCCTCCAGCAATTGTCCATTCCTTGATTCGCGGTAGGACAGCAGCGAGGCGGAATCCTCCGGCTCATACAGCTGCCCGTCCGGCGAATAGATACCGATCTGCCTGAACAGGCTTGCCATGCCAAAGGTGCGCGCCTCATCCGCCACGATGGGGACAATACGCGGACCCAGCGTCTTGTCGCGCAACAATTGAGTGAGCATGCGCACCGCCGCCATGGTGGTGGACATCTCCTTGCCGGCCGCATTCAGTGCAAAATCCGCATAGCTCTCAATGGCAGGCACGGGCACCGGCGGCGCAGAGGTACGGCGTGCGGGCAGATATCCGCCGAGCTTCGTGCGCCGCTCACGCAGATAGGTCATCTCCGCACTGTCTTCCTCCGGACGCAGAAAACGCAATTGCTCAACGTCCGCATCACTCAATGGCAGCTCAAAACGATCGCGAAACGCCAGCAACGCCGCCACATCGAGTTTCTTTTCCTGATGGGCAGTCATGCGCGACTCACCGGCCCGGCCCATGCCGTAGCCTTTTTTTGTCTTGACCAGAATGACCGTCGGCCCGCCGCGATGATCACGCGCAGCCGCGAAAGCAGCGTAGAGCTTGCGCAGATCGTGGCCGCCGCGCTTCAGACCATCGATTTCACCGGCCGACAGATGCGCCACCAGCGCGCGTAGCTGCGGATCACCGTCAAAGAAATGCGTCTGATTGTAGGCGCCATCCTTCGCGCCCAGCGTCTGGTACTGGCCGTCCACCGTGGCAGCGAAGCGGCGCAGCAGGGCATGGTGGCGATCACGCGCGAACAATGCATCCCAGTCAGACCCCCACAACACCTTGATCACATTCCAGCCGGCGCCGGTGAACAGCGCCTCCAGCTCCTGGATGATCTGGCCGTTGCCACGCACCGGACCGTCCAGTCGTTGCAGGTTGCAGTTGATGATGAAGGTGAGGTTATCCAGTTTTTCGCGTGCGGCCAGGGAAAGACCAGCCACCGATTCCGGCTCGTCCATCTCACCGTCGCCAAATACACCCCACACATGCCGCTCACCCGCAGCCACCAGTCCGCGATGATCCAGGTAGCGCATGAAGCGCGCCTGGTAGATGGCATTGATGGGACCGATACCCATGGAGCCGGTGGGAAACTGCCAGAACTCCGGCATCAGCCACGGATGCGGATACGAACACAGGCCCTGGCCTTCGACCTCGCGGCGGAAGTTGGCCAGCCGGGATTCCTCCAGTCGCCCTTCCAGGAAGGCCCGCGCGTAGACCCCCGGCGCCGAGTGCGGCTGCAGGTACACCAGGTCCGCGCCCTGCGGCGCCTGCAGGCCGCGAAAAAAGTGATTGAAGCCGATCTCGAAGATCTCCGCCGCCGAGGCGTAGCTGGCCACATGCCCGCCGAGCTCTCCGTACGCCTTGTGCAGGTCTTCGACTTCGATCACGGCTCGGTCTCCTCCCGGCGCAGTCCACGCCGTCTCCCTGTGAGGGCGCGAACGGTGCGCGATCCTTCGCGCAAACTGCCGTCTTTCCCCGGAGACCCTACTCTGCGG
>JAJFKF010000043.1 GCA_021773365.1 Gammaproteobacteria bacterium
CATGGAAATCAGCTCGCTGGCTTCCTACATCCTGATCGCCGGCGGCAACGATCGGCGCGCGCTGCCGGCCACCTTCAAGTACCTGGTCATGGGCACCCTCGGCGCCACCTTCTATCTGATCGGGATCGGTTTTCTGTACATGATGACCGGCACGCTGAACATTGCCGATCTGCAGTTGCGGCTGGCGGAAGTCAGCGCGCCGGCCCCGGTGCTGCTGGCTGCCGGCGCGATCGCCGCCGGACTGGCATTGAAGGCTGCAGTGTTCCCATTGCACGCCTGGCTGCCCAATGCCTACACCTATGCGCCCAACGCGGTGACGGCATTCATCGCGGCCTGCTCGACCAAGGTGTCGCTGTATGTGCTGCTGCGGGTGGACTTCGCCATCCTGCAACCGAATCTCGCCGATCATGCCTGGCAGTTCGGCGCCTTCATGATGCCGCTGGCCGTGCTGGCCATGCTGGTGGCCGCCGGCACGGCACTGTTCGAGCGCAATCTGAAGCGGCTGCTGGCCTGGTCGTCGATCTCGCAGATCGGTTACATCGTGCTGGGCGCCAGTCTGGTGTCCTCCGCCGGGCTGATGGCCGCGACATTGCATATGTTCAATCATGCGCTTATCAAGGGCACGTTGTTCCTGGCCGTGATGGGGCTGGGGCATCGTTTGTCCACGTTCAACCTGGATGGCCTCGGTGGTATCGGCCGGCGCATGCCCTGGACCATGGCCGCCTTCGTGGTGGCAGGTCTGAGCCTGATCGGCGTACCGGGCACTGCCGGTTTCATCAGCAAGTGGTACCTGATAGTCGCGGCGCTGGACAAGCCCGGCGCGGCCGTGTTTCTGGTCGCGGCCATTCTGCTCAGCTCGCTACTGGCGCTGGCCTATGTATGGCGCGTGGTCGAGCGCGCCTATTTTGGCAAGTCCGATCCTGCGGCTCCGAGCGGGCGCGCGGAGGCTCCCCTCGGCTGCCTGATCGCGGCCTGGGCCGGCGCGCTGGCCAATATCTACTTTGGATTCTTTCCGCAATTTCCACTTGAACTGGCCCGCCGCGCGGCGCAGGCCCTGATGGGCGTTGAGCCGTGAGTGGCGCCGACCACATTCTGGCGGCGCTGCTCATCCCGGTGCTCGGCGCGCTGGGCATCGTTGTCACCGGCCGGCGGCCGAATATCCGCGAGAGCGTAACGCTGCTGACCGCCGTGGCGCTGGCTTGGAATGTCTGGGCGTTACTGCCACAGCTGCTGGCAGGCGCGCGCCCGGCAGCCAGTTTGTTTCAGATGCTGCCCGGCCTGGAAATTGCCTTCCGCGTCGAACCGCTGGGCATGCTGTTTGCGGCCCTGGCCTCGCTGCTGTGGATCGTCAACTCGCTGTATTCCATCGGCTACATGCGCAGCAACCACGAGACCAACCAGACGCGGTTCTACGTATGCTTCGCCCTGGCGCTGAGCGCCACCATGGGCATCGCCTTTGCCGGCAACCTACTCACGCTGTTCCTGTGCTACGAGATGCTGACGCTGTCCACCTACCCGCTGGTGGCGCACAAGGGCGATGCAAAATCGGTGGCCAGCGCGCGCGTCTATCTCGGCATCCTTCTGACCACCTCCATTGGACTGCTGCTGCCGGCGATCATCTGGACCTGGCTGGCCACGGGCACGCTGGACTTCACCGCCGGTGGAATACTGGCCGGCAAGGTGGAAGGCTGGCACCTGGGTGTGCTGCTGGCGTTGTTTGTGTTCGGAATCGGCAAGGCCGCGGTCATGCCGGTACATCGCTGGCTGCCGGCGGCCATGGTGGCGCCGACACCGGTGAGCGCGCTGCTGCATGCGGTGGCCGTGGTGAAGGCGGGGGTATTCACGCTGCTGAAAGTGGTGGTGTACATCTTTGGTGTGGATTTCACCTTTGGTCAGCCGGCCGCTGGCTGGCTGATCTATATCGCGGCCTTCACCGTCATTGCCGGAAGCCTGGTGGCCCTGCGCCAGGACAATCTCAAACGCATGCTGGCGTACTCCACCATCAGCCATCTGTCCTACGTCGTGCTGGCTACCGCCATCCTCAAACCCATGGCCAGTCTCGGTGCGGCGCTGCATATGGTGGCGCATGGTTTTGGCAAGATCACCCTGTTCTTTGTGGCTGGCAGCATCTACACGGCTTCGGGCAAGACCCTGATCAGTGAACTGAATGGCATCGGTCGGCGCATGCCATGGACCATGGCCGCCTTCACCATTGGCGCGCTCAGCCTGATCGGCGTACCACCCACCGGCGGTTTTGTGTCGAAATGGTTCATGATCGGCGGCGCCTTCGAGGCGGGAAATTTCCTGGCGCTTGGCACGATCATTGTCAGTACGCTGCTGAACGCCGCCTACTTTCTGCCCATCATCTATGCGGCCTGGTTTCTGGATGAGAACGTGGCGCCCAGACGGACGCATGGCGAGGCGCCGCCGGCCATGATCGCGGCGGTACTGGCCACCGCGGCACTGACGCTGGCGTTTTTCTTCTTCAACGCGCCGGCCGTGGAGCTGGGGCAGCAGGTTCAGTATCGATGAAACGCGAACAGCGCCAAACGGACACCTGGCTGGAGCGGCCCAGCACCATTCGTGGGCTGTGGATCGGCTTCACCATTGTGCTGACACTGACCGTGGCGGCGCAGGCCTTCATTCATATCAAGGGCTATTTCGGCGTCGACGGCTGGTTCGGCTTTGCAGCAGTGTTCGGCTTCGGCGCCTGCGCAGCCATGGTTATCGTGGCCAAACTGCTCGGCTTTGTTCTCAAGCGCCGGGAGCAGTACTACCAGAACAGGCCAGAGGACGATGACGGGCGCACGGGAAGCGAACAATGATCGCCGTTGTGCCGCCCATCCTGCCGCTGCTGCTCGGCGCCGTCCTCATCGCGATGACCTCGGGCAAGGTGCGCGCGGCCATCGCCTTGCTGGCGCCACTGGTCTCCCTGTGGGCCATCTGGCAGATGCCCGACGGCGTGGTGTGGAGCGCCACGTTCATGGGCCTGCACATCGAACCACTGGAGGGCAGCGCGGTGCGGCGACTGTTCGCCACCATTTTTGTGCTGATGACCTTTGGCGGCGCCTTGTTCGGGCTGCGGCAGGCGAGGGCACTGGAGCTGGCAGCCGGCTTTGCCTACGCCGCCGGCGCGGTGGGCGTGGCCTTTGCGGGCGATCTCATCACCTTCTTTGTGTTCTGGGAGATCATGGCGCTGTTCTCCGCCCTGGTGGTGTGGTGTGGTGGCACTGATGCCTCACGCGCCGCCGGCCTGCGGTACATCCTGATGCACCTGCTGGGCGGCATCGTATTGATGGTGGGCATTGGTGCGCTGGTGACCCAGAGCGGCTCTGCGGATCTGGTAGTCCTGCGCGCGGATAGCTTCGCCACCTGCATGATTCTCGTCGGCGTGCTGGTCAATGCCGCCGCGCCGCCGTTTTCGGCCTGGCTGCCCGATGCCTATCCAGAAGGTTCGGCCACCGGCTCTGTTTTCCTCTCCGCCTACACCACCAAGACCGCCGTGCTGGCGCTGATTCTGCTGTTCCCCGGCGAAAAGCTGCTGATCGCCGTCGGTTTGTACATGATCTTCTACGGCATCATCTATGCACTGATGGAGAACGACATCCGCCGTATTCTGGCGTACTCCATCGTCAACCAGGTCGGCTTCATGGTATGTGCGGTGGGCATCGGCACCGCCACGGCGTTGAACGGCGCCACCGCCCACGCCTTCGCCCACATCATCTACAAGGGATTGCTGTTCATGAGTGCGGGAGCGGTGATCTACCGCACCGGCTTTCACAAATGCACCGATCTCGGCGGCCTGTATCGCACCATGCCGCTGACGGCCATCTGCGGCATTATCGGCGCGCTGGCCATTTCCAGCTTCCCGCTGACCTCCGGTTTCACCACCAAGTCGCTCATTTCGGAAGCTGCCAAACATGAGGGCCTGGTGTGGGTGTATTTCATGCTGGCCGCAGCCTCCGCGGGCGTATTTCTGCATGCCGGCATCAAATTTCCCTGGTACGTGTTCTTCCAGAAAGACTCGGGGCTCAGGCCAAAGGATGCACCATGGAACATGGGTGCGGCCATGGTGCTGTTCGCGGCAGCCTGCATTTTCCTGGGCGTATACCCGCAGCCGCTGTACAACCTGCTGCCCTATCCGGTGGACTACACGGCCTACACCACACCGAACGTCCTGTTCTATCTGCAGCTGCTGCTGTTCTCCGGTCTGGCTTTCTTCCTGCTGCTGCCCATGATGAAGCGCACGCTCACCATTACTCTGGATACGGACTGGCTGTGGCGGGTCGCAGGCACAAAGCTGGCGGGCGTGGCATCGGGGATATCCGGAAGTGTTGCCAGCGCGGCAACTGCAGGCGTTTCAGTACTGCGCAAGGTGATCTCGGCACGGGTACTGCCGCTGCTGAAACCGGGTGGCGCGTTTGCCCAAAGTCCCTCCATCGGCGTCACCGCACTGTGGATGCTGATGCTGCTGGCCATATACGTGGCGATGGAGTTCTGGCGGCGATAGAGTCGAATCATCCAGGCTCAGTTCTCCGACCGATGCACCAGCCGGTACAGCGCCGGCAGCACCAGCAGTGTCAGCAGCGTCGAGGAAACGATACCGCCGATCACCACCGTGGCCAGCGGCCGCTGCACCTCGGCGCCGGTGCCGATGTTGAAAGCCATCGGCACGAAGCCCAGCGAGGCCACCAGTGCCGTCACTAGCACAGGGCGCAGGCGGCCGAGAGCACCCTCGTGGATGGCCTGCTGCAGCCTGGCGCCGCCTTCCCGCAGCCTGCGAATGAAGGCAATCATCACCAGTCCGTTCAGAACCGCCACGCCCGAGAGCGCGATGAAGCCCACTCCGGCAGAGATCGACAGCGGCATGCCGCGAAGGGTCAGCGCGATGACGCCACCGGTCAGTGCCAGTGGTACGCCGGTGAATACGATGGCAGCGTCCTTCGCCGAGCCGAATGTCATGAACAGCAGCCCGAAGATCACCGCCAGTGTCACCGGCACCACCACCGACAGGCGTTGCGCCGCGGAGATCAGCTGCTCGAAGGTACCACCGTAGTCCACCCAGTAGCCCGGCGGAACTTCGACCTCGGCGCTGATGCGTTCACGCAATTCCTCCACGAAGCTGCCCAGATCGCGGTCGCGCACATTGGCGGTCACCACGATGCGCCGCTTGCCGTTCTCGCGGTTGATCTGGTTGGGGCCGAGCTGGGTTTCGATGCGTGCCACCTCGCGCAGCGGCACCGAATGCGGCAATCCCACGCGCCAGCTCGCCTCGCGGCTGGACTCATCGGCGTTGCTGTCGGGACGCAGCGGAATGGGCAGGTCCGCCAGCGCCGCCATGTCTTCGCGCAGCGCTTCGGGCAGGCGCACCACGATATCGAAACGCCGATCGCCCTCGAAGAACTGACTGGCCACCTCGCCACCGATGGCGCTGGCCACCGTTTCCTGCACATCTGCCGGATTCAGGCCATAACGGGCCAGGGCCGCACGATCGGGAACCACGGTGAGAAAGGGCAGGCCGGTAGTTTGTTCCACCCGCACGTCCGCGGCGCCATCGATCTTTCCTGTAACTGCTTCAATCCGTTCGGCCACCTGCACCAGGCGATCGAGATCGTCTCCATACACCTTGACGGCCACATCCGCGCGCACGCCGGAGATCAGCTCGTTGGTACGCATCTGGATCGGCTGGGTGAACTCATAGTTATTGCCCGGCAGCGCCTGTGCCGCCTCTTCGAGCTCGGCCAGCAGCTGGTTTCTGGGTTTGCGCGGATCGGGCCATTCCTCGCGTGGCTTGAGCATGACGAAGGTGTCAGCCACCGACGGCGGCATGGGATCGTTGGCCACCTCGGCCGTGCCGATCTTGCTGAACACATTGGTCACTTCGGGCAGCGCGGCGAAACGCCGCTCCAGCGAATGCTGCATCCGCACGGCCTGCTGCAGGCCGGTTCCGGGTATGCGCAACGCGTGCACGGCGATATCACCCTCATCAAGATCGGGAATGAATTCCGAGCCCAGTCGCGTGGCCAGCAGGCCACAGGCAATCACCAGCGCCGCGGCGGCGCCCAGCAACGGCCAACGATGGCGCATCGACCAGTCAAGCAGTGGTTCATAGCAGCGCTTCAGCCAGCGCATGGGCCCGGTATCGTGCTCCGCAATTTTTCCGCCCAGAAAAACCGCCGTGGCCGCCGGCACAAAGGTCAGCGACAGCATCATGGCGCCGCTGAGCGCCAGCACCACGGTGATGGCCATGGGATGGAACATCTTCCCCTCGATGCCGCTCAACGCGAATATCGGCAGGTACACGGCGGCGATGATGCCGAGCCCGAACAGACTGGGCCGGATGACTTCGGCGGTGGCGGCGGCGGTGAGGTCGAATCGCTCCTCGCGCTGCAGCGGCCGCCCCAGGCTGCGCTGGGCATTGGAGAAACGACGCAGGCAGTTCTCGATGATGATGACCGCACCGTCGACGATCAGGCCGAAGTCCAGTGCGCCCAGGCTCATGAGGTTGCCGGACACACCACCGCGCACCATGCCGAAGATGGCAAACAGCATGGACAGCGGAATAACGGCGGCGGTAATGAGCGCAGCACGGGCGTTGCCGAGCAGCAGGAACAGCACCACGATCACCAGCAGCGCGCCTTCAACCAGGTTCTTTGTCACGGTACGGATGGTGCGATCGACCAGTGAGGTGCGGTCGTATACCGGTTTGGCGACCACGCCCTCCGGCAGGCTGCTGCCGGCTTCCTGCAGACGCCCGGCCGCTGCCTGCGCCACCTCGCGGCTGTTTGAGCCGACCAGCATGAACACCGTGCCCAGCACCACCTCACGCCCGTTCTCGGTGGCTGCACCGGTACGCAGCTCCGCACCTTCCGCCACCGTCGCCACGTCGCGCACACGGATCGGCACGCCTTCGCGGCGATCGAGAATGATATCGCCCAGCGCATCGAGATCGGGCACCTGGCCGGGCACCCGCACCAGGAATTGCTGACCATTGCGTTCGATGTAGCCGGCGCCGCGGTTCTCGTTGTTGCGTGCCACGGCGGTGACGATGTCGTGCATGCTGAAGCCCAGGGCTACCAGGCGGGCAGGGTCGGGCGTGATGTGGATCTGGCGTTCATAGCCGCCGATGGTGTTGACCTCGGTCACGCCGCGTGTATTGCGCAGCTGCGGACGCACCACCCAGTCCTGCAGCGTGCGCAGATCTGTTGAAGTCCAGGGTGTGCCATCGGGTTTGCGGGCATCCGGCCTGGCTTCGACGGTGTACATGAAAATCTCGCCAAGGCCCGTGGCCACAGGCCCGAGTTGCGGTTCAATGCCCGCGGGGAGCCGGGACCTGACCTGCTGCAGGCGCTCGGCTACCTGCTGGCGCGCAAAGTACAGGTCGGTGCCGTCATCAAACACCACCGTGACCTGCGACAGACCATAGCGCGACAGCGAACGGGTGTAATCGAGCTTCGGCAGGCCGGCGAGGGCGGTTTCAATGGGGAAGGTAATGCGCTGTTCGGCTTCCAGCGGCGAGTAACCAGGGGCCTCGGTATTGATCTGCACCTGCACATTGGTGATGTCGGGAGTGGCATCGATGGGCAGTTGCGTGAAACTCCAGCCACCCAGTCCGATCAGGCCGAGCGTGAGCATCAGCATCAACCAGCGATGGGCGATGGCGCCGCGAATGATTTTTTCCAGCATGGCGCTTCCTCAGTGACTGTGCGTGGCGCCGGACTTGTCCAGATCGGCCTTGAGCAGGTAGCTTTGTTTGACGACGATTTCCTCCCCGGCCTGCAGTCCGGAAAGAATCTGTACGCGCTGATTGTCCCGCCGTCCCAGCATTACCGGGCGGGCGGTATAGGTCTCGCCGGTACGAACGAATACCACGTCCTGATCACGCCACCGCTGCAAGGCGGATAGCGGAACCAGCAGATCGACTGTCTGCCGGTCCACTGTCACCCGCGCCCTGACGGCGGCTCCGGGTCGCCAGTAGCCATCGGTATTGGCGATGGTCGCCCGCGCCACCGTGCTCTGGCTGGCGGTTGCCATGGCGGGCAGCACCCGATCAAGGACGGTATCGATGCTCACGCCGTCACTCATGCGGCTCACTGTCACCCCCGCACCTGCGCCGATGTGCTCGGCATCCGAGCCGAAGATATGCAGGTCAACCCAGAGCTTCGACAGGTCGGCAATTTCAAACAGCTGTGTACTGTCGGTGGCGATCTGGCCAAGCGCCGCATCACGGGAGAGCACCACGCCGGAAATAGGCGCGGTCACCGTGTATTCGGTGAGACTCATGTTGCTTTCGATACTGGCGAGCGGCTGCCCGGCGCGCACGTTGTCACCAACGGCGACATGCAGTTTACGTATCGGGCCAGGAAAGCGGGCGGTAACCTTGGCCACGCGACCCTCAATGGGCGTCAGCAATCCCTGCACCGCATGCTCGTCGACGATCACGCCGGGCCCGGCGATGGCTGTCTCGATACCGGTTTCCTCGGCCACTGCGGCGGCAATCTCGGTGTGGTCCTCTGTCGCATGGTCGTCCCCGTGCTCGTCCTCGTCTTCATGTTCGTCACCATGATCGCTGTCATGATGATCATCATGGTCATCGTCGTGGTCATGACCATGATCGGAATGGCCTGCTTCCCCGTGATCGTGTCCGTCGTGATCGGAATGGTGATCGCAGGCGCCGAGCAACAGCGCCAGCAGAGCCGGAAAAAATACCTGTGCAATCTTCATGGCCTATCTCCAGTGGCAGTGCCGGCGATGAACGCCTGGCCGGTCAAACGTTGTATTTCAATCAATGCGATCCGCGCTTCCAGCGCCGCCTCCAGCTGCTGGCGACGGGCGTTGGTGTGCTCGCCTTGCGCGACTGACCATTCGAGATAGCCGGCAGCGCCCGCCTCAAAGGCATGTGTCGTGGCTGTTCTGGCACGCTCGAGCATTGGCACGATCTCCTCGTGCAGTCGCAGCGCCTCGGTGCGGGCCAGTCCGTAGCGGCCATGCGCTTCGAGCAGCGTGGAGTACAACGCCAGCTCCCGCACCTCGCGCTCGATCTCCAAGGCGGTCAGCTCAGCGGCGGCAGCACGAATCTCCGGCTGCGCCCGCCGTCTGGCGCCGATGGGCAGGGACAGACCGGCAACCAGGGCAAAGTCATCGCTTTCCTGCGAACGGCGTACACCCACTTCCCATTCCAGGTCGGCGCCGGACTGGCTGCGCGCCAGTTGCAGGCGCGCCTCACGGATGCGCTTTTCGTCGGCGAAGATCTGCAGCTCGGGCGTACTCTCGAGCAAGGCGGCCAGTGTCGAAAAAGGCGGCACCTGCGCCGGTACCCCCAGATCGATTGCGGGCAGCTCGAAGGTCGGCGCCCACTCACCCCACAGCGCGGCAAGATGCTGCCGGGCAGTCTCGAAACGCTGGCCGGCGCGCGTATGCTCCAGTTCGGCGCGTGCAAACGCAGCCTGTGCGCTCAGCACCAGCGCCTCCGGTGCAGCACCTGCCTGCAGCCGCCGCCGCGCCGCTTCCACGGTTTCACGTCTTTGCTGAATGTCTGCAGCCGCGATTTCGCCCAGTGCCCGTGCACTCACCGCCGCCAGATAGCGCCGGGCCACTTCGGCCAGCAGGTCCAGCCGCGTCGCTTCGCGCTCCACTGCCAGCGCGTCGAAACGGCTTTGCGCCACCAGCCGGCGTGCATCGAATTTGCCGCCGCGCTCGAGCACCGAAGCCAGGGTGAGCGTCAGCTCGGCGCGATCCACGCCCTGGGTGTCGCCGGTCCCCAGGAAATTTTCCACCTCGATACCGGCGCGGTAACCGGGGCGCAGCGCCGCCTGATCACGCTCGGCGGACAGTTGCTCCGCGCGTGCGCCCAGCAGCCGCAGTTCAGGATGTCGCTCAGCGACGCGAACAAACGCCGCCTCCAGCGTCAGGGTGTCGGCTGCCTGTACGGGGTTGCCCGTAACAATGGCGCCGAGCAGCGCGGCGCAGGCCGCGAGTCGTGCATGCATGAGAATTCTCCGATCGAATGAATGAAGATCAACCGGGCCCAGGGCCCGGCATGGTGTTCAGACGACGATCGGAGGGCGGAACATTCCCGGTGGAATGAATTGCGCGCGGGTGCGCGTGGAGGAGGGAAGCGGCGCCAGAACCGCTTGCGATACGAAAGCGGAATAAAACGACGTCGAGGTGAGCATGACCCCGTGGGCGCAAAGATGTCCGCTGCCCATGGAGCCACAACAGGTATGGCAGCCGTCACTGTCCGCTGTCTGATGCGGCACCTGCTGCTCCGAAGCGTGGCTGAGATCGTGTACCTCGCATCCGACGGCGATCAGGGACTGGCTCACCAGGCATAGCAGCCCCGCCACCACCAGCACAGTGCGGGTGAGGCGATTCAGCGGCGAACGGCCATGCGGCAGGGACCTCATGCATTTGATGTTAACAAACAGATCCGCGGGCGGCGGTGCCCCAGGTCGCTGTTCGCCTTAAATCTTCTTCAGAAAGAGACTGACATCGAAATAAATGGCACCTACTTAAGAAGGGTGTCCGACATTTAAGGCCATACCGGGCCGGGTCTGCGGTTCGGGTAGGGTTTTCGGGGACGCCGTGAATCCATCCCTGGAGGCTCTGGGTTCGGCATCCTGCCTCACACAGCCCCGAAAACCCTACCCGAACCG
>JAJFKF010000044.1 GCA_021773365.1 Gammaproteobacteria bacterium
TTATGGGAATCCCTCCCCTTAAATTGTGGATAACTTCCTTCCGCTCCCGGCGGCTGTGCCAGGGGAGAAAGCCCATGAGAAAGCCAGGGAGAAAGCTTGTCGTGTTTGACGCTTGCGGGGGGAGCCGGTAGGTTACCGGGCCTTCTCAACGGGGGATGTTCAGATCATGAGAATCGTGTTGCTCGGGGCGCCGGGCTCGGGCAAGGGGACGCAGGCGCAGCGATTGGTGAAAAAACACGGTGCGCCGCAGGTTTCCTCGGGGGATTTGCTGCGCGAGGCCGTGGCGCGCAAGACCGAGTTGGGTCTGCAGGCAAAGGCCGCGATGGATGCCGGGGAGCTGGTGTCCGACGAGTTGGTGCTGGCGCTGATCCGTGAACGGCTGAGCCGTCCCGACGCGCTCAACGGATTCATTCTGGATGGGTTTCCACGCAACATTGCCCAGGCGCAGGCACTGGAAGAGATGCTGCAGAAGCTCGGCCAGCCCATCGATGGGGTGGTGCTGATGAACGTTGATCCTGGCGTGCTGCTCAAACGTCTGACGGGGCGGCGGACCTGCTCGAAAACCGGGCAGGTGCTGAACATCCACTTCTCGCCGCAGGAGCAGCTCGACGCTTGCACCCGTGCGGGTGGGGAGCTGCTGCAGCGGGCAGATGATAACGAAGACACTATCCGCAACCGGCTGGAAGTATATGCCGAACAAACCAAGCCACTGATAGAGCATTACCGGGGGCGGGGTTTGTTGCGGGTTGTCGAGGCGGAGGGCGAGATGGGCGTGGTGTTTGAGCGGCTGGAGCGGGCGCTGCTATAGGGGTTGGGCGACCGTGCCGTTCGTGAACGACGCGGCCTAAATCTGACTCAGCAGTGCTTCGCCGACCACTTCGCGCCGCCAGGTTTGCAGAGGCGGGATGTCGGTGCGGCCGTTCAGCAGGGCCTGCAGGTCGCGGCGCGTGGCCAGTAGCTCCGGGCTGAGGTTCAGTTCCCTGGCGATGTTTTTTACCGTTCCGGCCAGCGACTTGATGAGTTTTTGCTGCGCGGCATCGGGAGGTAGCCTGCGGCCCGGCGGTGAGGGATTAACCGGCAGGTGGCTGTTGGCGGCGACCGCGGCCAGCAGTTCATTGCCGCATTTCTGTACGACGCCGCGTGGAATTGTCCGCAGTTCGTCCAGCGCTTCCATGGTCTCCGGCAGCGCGCCGACAATCTGATGCAGGGCATCGTCGGTCAGTATCCAGCCGCGCGGCCGGTTGCGGCTCATCGCGCGCTGTTCACGCCATTGCGCCAGGGCCCTGGCCGTTGCCAGGCGCCGGTCGTCATGCGGATCAAGCCCTTTCAGGCGTTGCCAGGCCTCTGCTGGCTCGGTGCGGTACAGCGACGGGTCCTGCAGCCGCTGCATCTCGGCCTGGAACCAGGCAAGTCGCCCCAGGTCCTGCAACGTGCCGCGCAACTTCTGCTCCAGTGCCAGCAGGTGCTCGACGTCCTCGGCGGCGTAGCGCAGCTGTTCTGCACTCAATGGCCGGCGCGTCCAGTCGGTGCGGCTGTGCGCCTTGTCGAGCGTCACGCCCAGCATCCTTTGCACCAGATCGCCATAGCCGATCTGCGGCGGTAGCCCGCACAATGCGGCGGCAACCTGGGTGTCGAACAGGTTCGTCGGCAATTCGCTGCTGCGGGTGAGCAGCACCTCGATATCCTGCCGGGCCGCATGCAGCAGGATTTGTCTATCGGGACGGGCGAACAGCGTCGCCAGGGCGCTCAGGCCCTCGAGCGCAAGGGGATCAATGGCGTACTGCGTATCGGCTGTGGCGAGCTGAAGCAGGCACAGGCGCGGGTAGTAGGTCTCCTCGCGCATGAATTCGGTATCCAGGCCCAGGGCGGGCTGGTCTTCGAGCTGCGGGATCAGGGCGGCGAGATCGGAGACGGTGTCGATGAACTGAAATGACGTCATGAGCGCGCGGCGGCCTGCCTGAGCGACTAGAATGCGTGCGATTATGCACGTCCACATTCTTGGCGTCTGCGGCACTTTCATGGGCGGGGTGGCCGCGCTGGCGCGGGCCGCCGGCCATCGCGTCACCGGCGCGGATCTCAATGTCTATCCGCCGATGAGCGCCCAACTTGCCGCTCTCGGCATCGAGCTGATCGAGGGCTACGATCCAGAACAGCTTGATGCGCGGCCGGACGTGGTGGTGGTAGGTAATGTCATGAGCCGCGGGCAGCCCATTGTCGAGCGACTGCTGAACATGGGCTTGCCCTTCGCCTCAGGGCCGCAGTGGTTAGCGGAACATGTGCTGCGGGATCGCTGGGTGTTGGCGGTCAGCGGCACCCACGGCAAGACCACCACCAGTTCGATGCTGGCATGGATTCTGGAGTACGCACAGCTCGATCCCGGATTCCTGATCGGCGGCGTTCCGGGCAACTTCGGGCAGACTGCCCGCCTGGGCACCACGCCGTTTTTCGTTCTGGAGGCTGATGAATACGACACGGCCTTCTTCGACAAACGATCCAAGTTCGTGCACCTGCGCCCACGCACCCTGATCCTGAACAATCTGGAATACGATCACGCTGACATCTTTCCCGACCTCGCCGCCATTCAGCGCCAGTTCCATCAGCTCATGCGCGTTGTGCCCGGTGAAGCGTTGATTGTGCACAATGCCGCCGACAGCAATCTCGACGCAACACTGGCCATGGGTTGCTGGACGCCACGGCAGGGCTTTTCGGCCCAGTCCCAGATATCTGTCCAATGGAGCGCGCGTCTCGCCGGCGGCGATTACTCGCTGTTCGATGTCCTGGAAAATGGCGAATCGCGCGGCCGGGTGCAATGGTCATTGATGGGCGCACACAATGTCGACAACGCTTTGGCTGCCATAGCGGCGGCTTATCATGCCGGCGTTCCGGTGGCGACAGCGGCGGAAGCGCTCGGCCGGTTTGCTGGCGTCAAACGTCGGCTGGAACTGCGCGGCCAGGTTGCTGGCGTATCGGTCTACGATGATTTTGCACATCATCCCACCGCCATAGCTTCCACGCTGGATGGACTGCGCAAGCGGGTGGGGGAGGCCCGCATCGTGGCTGTGCTCGAACCGCGCTCGAACACGATGCGCATGGGCGTGCACAGCGACACGCTGGCCGGCTCGCTGTCGGCAGCGGATGAGGTGTGGTTTCACGCGCCGGCAGACCTGGGCTGGGATTTGCCTGCGGCTGTTGCCCCACTCGGAGAGCGGGCTCATATCGCAGGCAGTGTCGATGAGCTGGACAAAGCGCTGGCCGCACGGGTGAAGTCAGGTGATCACGTGCTCATCATGAGTAATGGTGGTTTTGGTGGATTGCATGAACGACTGCTGGCCACCTTGAGCGGTCGTCAGGACCGTCACAACTGAGTGCCGATGATGCGCATTGGTCAACCTGCATTTCCGGTTATTCAGTGGATCGGTGTTTCAGGCGCGGCTTTCCGGGGCCTGGTGCCGAGAACCAGCAGCAGCGCCGCTGTCCAGCCGAACACCATCCATCCCACGATACCGTCATAGCTGCCCACGAGAAAACCCCAGGGGGCCTCTGGATTGCGCACCGTCAGTTCGCGCGTTACCGCAATTACCCACACCCAGCCGGCATGCAGCCCGATGCAGGCCGCGATACTCCCGGTGCGCACCCGCACCAGACCCAGCAGCAGGCCCACGGCAAACAGAGCCATGAACGAATCGAGCAGCGCCAGTGGGTTGGCGAAACCGCTCAGCGTTCCGCGCAGCAGGTCCACGCCGCTCATCCAGTCCACCTCCGCGTGCGGAATGCGGGTTCGTCCGAGGAAATGCACAGCGGCATAGACAATAGCGGTGAGGGTCACGGCAGCCCATGGGCCCGATTCGCGTTCGATGGCCGAGTGCATGGCGCCGCGCAGCAGGGTTTCCTCAATGAAGGCCACGACCAGACCGCTGAGCAATCCGGAGGCCAGGATCGCCAGTAAAGGTCCCGGCGCAAGCACTGCATCCGGCCGCAGGACACGAACGTCCAGCAACATGAACAACCCGACTACCGGCAGCAAAATGGCCGCGCCCAGCCCCAGCGCCACGGCGCACAGACGCAGGAATTGCTGTCGCTCCAGCCCGTAACCAAGGCTCCGGCGATTGTTTGCCCGCAGATACCGCAGCAGCCATACCAGGCTGATCAGCAGCAGGAGCATGGAGACGCGATTGGCGATGCGATGGAAGGGCCAGTCCGCATTGAGAGGGTGAACCAGCAGATACGCTGGATAGCCCAGCAGGGACCCCGCGGTCAGGCAGCCGAGGATGACAGCACAGAGCAGCAGGAAGGCGCGCATCGGCACATTCTACAGGCTGTGTGGGCGTGTATCAGCGTAAAGGCGACCGAATCGCGGCGGCACACAGGTTTGATCCGGTTGCCGTGCCGCCAGCGCTCATCTGCAGGCGCCGCCGTCGCGTACAATTACCCGTTGCTTTCAAATTTCCAGGATCAATTGCATGCCACAGGCTTTCATTGCCGACGCCATTCTGCGTTCCATCCGCAGCCTGCCCGGATATCCGGCGTTGGACCTGCTCGATCTCAGTTGTGGACGAGGTGAGCTGCTCAGGGCGGTGGGTGCGGATGGCTGCAGCGCAAAGGGTACGCATTACCGGCGCGACGATTACAAGCTTGATCAGTCGCCGGAAACGTTGTCGCTTCAGGGTCTGGATATTCGCGAGGGCGTGGACTTGCTGCAGCCACTGCCCTTTGACTCCGCCTCGCAGGACGTCGTGGTTCTCAGTGAGGTCGTCGAGCACCTGCCGGACTGGATTGTTGTGGTGCGCGAAGCGGGGCGGGTGCTGCGGCCGGGTGGGCATCTGATCCTGAGTACGCCTAATATCCATCGCCTGCATTCACGGCTGCGTTTTCTGCTTACCGGCACTCACAAGCTAATCCGTCGCCGCGTGGGTTGGGACCTGCGGGCTGACGATCTGTATGCCTATCACATCAACCCCGTGGACTTTTCGCTGCTGCACACCGTGCTGCATCAGGCTGAACTTCAAATGCAGGCGCTGCAGTTCACGCGGTTCAAGTGGATCCACAGTTGGCTGTTGCTGCTGTATCCAGGGGTAGCCTTGATGACATGGTTGCAACTGCGCCGGGATCGGGAAACCGGGGCACAGCGCCGCGGCGCACTCGACCTGTGCCGATGGATGCTGGATCCCGCCATGCTGTGCAGCGAGCAACTGCTGGTGGTTGCGCGCAAATCCGCAGCCGGCAGGCCGTGAGAGCGGTGGCCCTGCTGGCGCGCACCCGCGCACGCACTCCCGTGTGCATGCGGTGTTGCCATGTCTGATCATCCGGACTTCGCCGCCATGGCGCCCAGGCTGCTGTTCATACCTGCCAGCGGGCCTCGCGGATCGGGAGAGTTTTATCGCAGTCTGACCATTGCGCGCGCCGCACGGCAGCGCTGGAGCAAAGCAGAAATCGGCATGATTGTCAGTCGCGAGGCCGGTTATGTGCGCGGGGCGCTGGTTGTCGACGAACGCATCGTCATTCATGTCGTTGACGAGACCCCAACCCGCAATACCGTGGAGGTCAATCGCGTTATTGCGGCGCAGCGCCCCGACGTTGTGATATTCGATTGTGCTGGTCGCAGGGCTCAGCTCGCCTGTGCACGCAGCCTCGGAGCACGTACCGTCTATATCAGCTCGCGGCCCACGGCGCGTCGCAAGGGATTCGGTGCGCGCCGCATACGCCTGCTCGATCAGCACTGGCTGGCCTGGCCGGAGTTTCTCGGCGGCGGACTGGGAGTATGGGAACGCCTCAGGATGCGCGCTGCGCCACGGCTGCGGGTCGTGCAGATCAACGTGGTCTTTACACCGCAGGAGCCCTCGCGCGCTGCCGCCGTACTGGCAGCCTTCAACCTGCGTCCGGGCGGGTATGTGTTATTTTGCGCTGGCGGTGGTGGCTACAATGTCCAGGGTCGCCCGGCATCGGATATATTCGCGGATGCTGCGGCCAGGGTTGCCCGTGAATCCGGTCTCGCCGTGGTCTGGGTACGTGGGCCGAACTACCAGGGGCCGCGGATTGATCTGCCGGGAGTGGTGGTCATCGATTCGCTTGATGCGGCGAGCATGGTCGATGTGCTGGCTGCTGCGCGGTGGGCAACCATCAGCGGCGGCAGCATGCTGTTGCAGGCGATAGCCCTGCATACGCCCTGTGTGGCTGCGCCCGTGGCGCGCGATCAGCCTCTGCGAATCGGCGCCTGCGTGCGGCGGGGTCTGGCAGTTGCGGCGGCGCTTGATGCCAATGCCTTGGCTGCGGCCAGCCTTGCAATGCTTGAGGATGGCGCTGCCTATGCCGCCCTGTGCGAGCGACTGGTGGCGCTGAATCTTGAAAGTGGAGTTGAAGCGGCCATTACTGCCCTGGAGCGGCTGGTGGCAGATATTAACGAAGAGAGGTCAAGACAGAGTCGATGAAAAGCTGGATGTGTGTGATCTGCGGCCACGTATATGAAGAAGAAAATGGTGATCCGCAAAACGGCATTGCGCCGGGTACCCGTTGGGACGATGTGCCGTTGTCGTGGCGCTGCCCCGACTGTGGCGCGGGCAAGGAAGATTTCGAGATGATCGAAATCTAGGCGTTTATTCCACCCACTCCACTGCCGTATTGATGCTGCCGTCGGCGCCGAGCTCCAGCCAGCGATAGCCGGGCGGGCGGCGGTCAATGGCGAAGGCATCACTGCTCGGCAGGAATTGCGCACAGGTGGAGGGGGCGCTCATCAGCCGCACGCCCTTGCGCATTCCGTCATGGGCCTGGTGCACATGACCCCACAGCACCGCGCGTACATTGCTATGGTGGTCAAGCACCGCGAAGAACTCATCAGCGTTTTTCAGTCCCACCCGGTCCAGCCATTCACTGCCCATGGAAACGGGGTGATGGTGCAGACAAACGAGGCCGTGCAAATGGGCATTGGCCCGTAGGGCCTCATCCAGTGCCTGCAGGCTTTCCGGACTCAGCTGTCCACTGGCGCTGCGGGCCAGATAGCTGTCGAGCATGACAGCGAACCAGCCGGGCCACCGGGCCACCCCGCCGAGCTGGAAGGGCGGGCCCTGCAATGTCTGCAGCATGGCCGCCGGGTCGTCGTGGTTTCCTGGAATGCAGTACACCGGCACGCCGAGTTCGGCAAACGTGTTGCGAAAGCGCGCGTAACCGGCAGGATCGTCCTGTACCAGGTCGCCGGTGGCGAGGATCCCCTCGCAGGGCCAGTGATGAGCGCGGGCATGCTCGATGGCGGCCAGCAGCGCCGGATAGGTGGCCACGCCACGCAACTGCCCCTGCTCATCGCCATACAGGTGCGGATCGGTAAACTGGATGAGGCGCAGGGGTTTCATCAGGGGATAGCCGGGGTTCCTCGAAAGCGTCTATTCCGTCACACTTGGGCGGGTTAATGTCAAAGGCATCATAGCAAAGCACTCTGCGCGGTCAGTGAACCAGGTCCTGTTCCCAGGGTCCGAAGCGCGCCGAGACCGGAGGGCACATGAGCAAACGCACACTGTCGATAACCGAAGACATCCACGCCTACATGATCGAGCATTCGGTGCGCGAGCCGGATGTGCTCAAGCGTCTGCGCACCGTTACCCAGGTGATGCCCGATGCCAACATGCAGATCGGCCCCGAGCAGGGGCAGTTCATGGCGCTGCTGGCACGTTTGATTGGCGCACGCCGTTGCATTGAGGTGGGCGTGTTCACCGGTTACTCCAGCCTGGCTCTGGCGCTGGCATTGCCGGACGACGGACGCATCATCGCCTGCGATATCAATGACAAATGGACCTCGATCGCGCGCCAGTTCTGGCGTGAGGCGGGTGTGGAGAACAAGATTGAGCTGAAGCTGCAGCCGGCCAGCCAGACGCTGCAGGAACTGCTTGAGGCGAATGGCGAGGACAAGTATGACTATGCCTTCATTGACGCGGACAAGACCGGTTATGCGGACTACTACGAGCGGCTGCTGAAGCTGATGCGACCGGGCGGGCTGATACTGGCGGATAACACGCTGTGGTCGGGGCGGGTGGCCGATGCCGACGACAAGGATGAGGACACGGTGGCGCTGCGGGCGTTCAACTCGCGGCTGCTCAATGACACGCGGGTGGATATCAGTCTGGTGCCGATCGGCGACGGGTTGACGCTGGCGCGGAAGCGGTAGCGGGGATACTGACTGACGGGGCGGGAAGAGGAGCGGGAAAGTTACCCGCAGTTCAAGGGCGGCCTGACAGATTCAGGAAAGGCCCCATAAACTGCGGATAACTCTCCCGCGACGCAGCGGCGCTCACTGACGCCGCTGACCGGGTCTCCATCAATACCGATAGTGATCCGACTTGTACGGGCCTTCTTTGCTGAGCCCGAGATATTTCGCCTGTTTGTCGGTCAGCTCAGTCAGCGTGGCGCCCAGCTTCTGCAGCTGCAGTCGCGCCACCTTCTCGTCCAGATGCTTGGGCAGCACATACACGCCCACCGGATACCTGCCCGAGTTTTTCTGCGACTCGCCCCACAGCTCGATCTGCGCCATTACCTGGTTGGTGAAGGAGGACGACATCACGTAGCTCGGATGACCGGTGGCGCAGCCCAGGTTCACCAGGCGGCCTTCGGCCAGCAGAATGATGCGTTTGCCGTCCGGGAAGATGATGTGGTCCACCTGCGGCTTGATGTTCTCCCACGTGTACTGCTTCAGCGCCGCAACTTCGATCTCGTTGTCGAAGTGGCCGATGTTGCACACAATGGCCTGATGCTTCATGGCCTTCATGTGATCGTGTGCGATGACATTGAAGTTGCCGGTGGCAGTGACGAAAATATCCGCCTTGTCGGCGGCGTATTCCATCGTCACCACGCGGTAGCCTTCCATTGCCGCCTGCAGGGCGCAAATCGGGTCGATCTCCGTTATCCATACCTGGGCTGAGAGCGCCTTGAGCGCCTGGGCGCAGCCCTTGCCCACGTCGCCATAGCCAGCGACCACGGCGACTTTGCCGGCAATCATCACATCAGTGGCGCGCTTGATGCCGTCTACCAGCGATTCGCGACAGCCGTAGAGGTTGTCGAACGTTGACTTCGTCACTGAATCATAGACGATGATGGCGGGGAAGCCGAGATCACCGTCCTTATGCATCTGGTAGAGGCGATTGACGCCGGTGGTGGTTTCTTCGGTTACGCCGCGTACGGCCTTCTTCAGCCGCGAATAGTAGTCCGGCCGGCTGTCCAGTCGTTTGGCGATCGCCGCGTACAGCGCCGCTTCTTCCTCGTTGCCCGGCTTGGAGATGCAGGCACGATCCTGCTCCGCGCGGGTACCGAGATGCAGAAGCAGGGTGGCGTCACCGCCGTCATCGAGGATCATGTTGGCGGGCTCGCCCGGCCATTCGAAGATGCGATGGGTGTATTCCCAGTACTCCTCAAGCGTTTCGCCCTTGACGGCGAACACCGGTGTGCCGCCGGCGGCTATTGCCGCAGCAGCGTGGTCCTGCGTGGAGTAGATGTTGCACGAGGCCCAGCGGACCTCGGCGCCGAGCGCCTTCAGGGTCTCGATCAGCACGGCCGTCTGGATGGTCATGTGCAGCGAGCCGGCAATGCGCGCACCCTTCAGTGGCTGGGCATCGGCGTGTTCGTTGCGAATCGCAACCAGGCCGGGCATTTCGGTCTCGGCGATGGCGATTTCCTTGCGGCCCCAGTCCGCGAGCGACATATCGGCTACGATGCAATCATCGAATGGCATAACGGGCGACTCCAATCTTTCGGGAATTCGTTCCGGCGACGGGGGTGTAGCAGCGCCTTCCCGGCGCCGCACCGCCTAAGGTGCCGCCCGGCCCGCGCCGGACACATCCGCCGATTTTCACGACCGAGCACAAGTCGGACTATATAATTGATCTAGTGAATATTAGTATATAATCTATTGATTTGAAAAATTATAAATCGGCGGTCATTCTCGACATCAATGAACGAGCGGCAATGGAGGGACCGGCCATGGAACAGTTGGACATCGTCAAACGCGAGGTGCGGGTGCTGACCTTCGATCAGTATGGCACCGTGGTCGACATGCAGGCGGGCCTGGTCGAGGCGGCGACGCCGTTCCTCAAGGACAAAGGCTGGGACGGAGATCCGCATCGCTTCGTCACCTGGTGGCGACGCACGCATTTCGAGGATTCCATGATCGATGCCCTGGTCGATCGCGGCCACACGCCCTACCGCCAGATCGGCCACCGGGCGGTCAGCCAGGTGATGGACCGGGCCGGCATCCCGCACGGTCCCGGCGTCGCCGAATGGCTGGTCGGCGAGATCGAGAAGCTGAAGCCCTTCCCGGACGTGCTGGAAACGCTGGCCCGGCTGAAAACCCGCTACAAGCTGGTGATTCTTTCCAATGGCGACCGCGACATGCTGGAGGCCGCGAAGCCCCACATCGGCTTCGACTTCGATGCCACCATCTCGGTCGAGGAGGCGGGCTATTTCAAGCCGCACTGGCGGACGTATGCCAAGACGGCTGAAATCCTTGGCGTCGACCGCTCGTCGATCATGCACGTGGCCAACCACGCCTTCGACTGCATCGGCGCCAAGGCCTATGGCAACCGCGCCGCCTTTATCGACCGCCGACGGCGACCTTATGGCCAGTCGCCGCATCAGCCCGACGTCATCGTCAAGGATTTCGCCGAGCTTGCCCATGTCCTGGTGTGACGGCCCATGAACCTGCGCAGCGTCGATCTCAACCTGCTGGTGGTGTTCGAGGCACTGATGGCGGAGCGCCACGTGACCCGGGCGGCGCGCCGGGTCGGCCTCAGCCAGCCGGCCATGAGCAATGCCCTCGGCCGGCTGCGCCAGTTGTTCGACGACGAGTTGCTGGTGCGCTCCGGCGCCGGCATGGAGCCGACCGCCCGCGCCCTCGATCTGGCCGAACAGGTCCAGCCATTGCTGCGCCAGGTCGATCGCATCGTCTCGGATGACGCGGCGTTTGATCCGGCGACGGCGACCGACACCTTCCGGCTGCGCATCGCCGACCTGCTGTCCTTCCTCGTCACCCCGGCTTTGATGGCGGCACTGGCCGAGGAAGCGCCGGCGGTGACCGTCGATATCGTCCACCTGACGCCCGAGGCGACGGTGGAGGCGCTGGTCTCGGATGCTCTCGACGTTGCCGTCAGCACGGATCTGGCGACACCACAGTCGGTCGTCGAGCAGCCGATCCTGGAGGACCGTTTCGTCACCCTGCTCCGTGCCGATCATCCGGCGCGTGGACGCGTCACGACCATGGACGGGTTTCTCGCCTGCCGCCACGTCCGCATCACTCAGAGCCCGGTCGACGATCGTTTCGTCGAAGGCCGGCTGGCGGCACGCGGCATGGAACGCCGGGTGGCGCTGACGGTGCCGCATTGGCTGACCGTGCCGCCGGTGCTGGCGGCGACCGAATTGATTGCCGTCATGTCGGCGCACGCGGCGCGGCGCCTGATCGCCGCCGACGATGGCCTCGCCATCGCCGAAGTGCCGTTCGAGCGGGCCGAGTTCTCCTGGTCGCTGTTCTGGCACAAGCGGCATCGCTCGCGGCCGGCTCATCGCTGGTTCAGGGATACCCTCGCTGACATCGCGGGGCCTACTTCAAGGCGTTGAAATCGTCCAGCAGGGTGGCGATGTGACCGGAATCCGTCTGGTCCATGATCAGCCGCGCGCGTTGCATGGCGCCCTGCAACTCCATGCCGCGGATGCGCTGCTTGACGCGCGGGATGTTGGCCGCGGTCATGGAAAGCTCGCGCAGGCCAAGGCCGATGAGAAGGGCGGCATAGCGCGGATCTCCGGCCATCTCGCCGCAGATGCTGACCGGCTTCCGCGCCCGCAACGCCGCCTCGTTCGCGAACTGGATCAACCGCAGCACCGCCGGGTGCAAGGGGTCGTAAAGATGCGCCACGTGCTCGTTGGCGCGGTCGATGGCCAGCGTGTACATGGTCAGG
>JAJFKF010000045.1 GCA_021773365.1 Gammaproteobacteria bacterium
GCGTGTCCACCGCGGCGGCTTTGGTGGTCCACGCCGACACCACCGTGCCGTCCGCATGCAGGCATACGTCACGATAACTCCAGCTCCAGTCCGTGCGCGCACGGTCAGAGTAATCCGCGAGCACCTGTATGGGATACGGCGTCTGACCTGAGGGGGTGAAGCGGCGAGCGGCCAGCTGACGCACACCCTGTGCACCAACACCCCACACTGCCGCGAAGCCGGTGCCCGCAAGCGAATAGAGCGACGGATGATCGTTGTCGGCGCGCGGAATCTGTTCCAGCGGCGTTTCAGCTCCCACGCTGCCGTCGGCGTCCACGGCGCGCAGGTACATCTGCCCCGGATGCTCCATCAGGACCGTGAAGCCATCGCCGCTCGTGGCAATGCCATTGACCATTGTCTGGGTGCCGGAGCGGCTGAATTCGGTCGTGGCTGAGGCCCGCGCACCGTCGCGAAACAGCGCGCCGAACAACTTGCCGCCAGGCCGTTCCGACCAGATGGCATACACCGAGCCGTCCGCCCGCAGGGCCAGCAGCGGCGCGCCGCGGGAGCAGCCCCGACAATCATCGAGAGCCCAGGCTTTGCCGGAGGGCAGCACCTGACTGACGGCGGGTGCGGCGAGTCCCAGAGGCAATGCGCACATGATGATGCCGCTGCAGATTCTGTGTGCCGTGGTGGGCGCGTTGGATCGCCGGGGTGGTGTGGTCATGCTGGTCTTCCTGAGTCCTGTGTCTGCAGGACTGATGAAATTCCATTTTGTTCCGCGATGGCCTGGGCGGGGGCCATTGTTCCTTCCAGGATCTATGTGCCGCGCAGGAGTCTGGACTGCTGGTTGCGCATTGCATTGGTGGCGGCGCTGGTAGTGCGTCTCTTCAATCGCCGCCGCCACAATATAGCCAATGTGAGCGACCAAAGCATTTCGAAAACACCCCAGGAGCCTCCACCGCTGCTGCTTCCGCCGCCGCCGCTACTGCCGGTCGGTGCCGCGTTGACGGTGACACTGACAGTTGCGCTGCCGGAAGCACGGCCCTGATTGTCCGAAACGCGATAGGTGAACTGATCGCTTCCCGAGTATCCGCTGTTGGATCGATAGGAAATCGAGCCGGTGGTGGTATCGACGGTCGCGGTGCCGGAGTTCGGCTGGGTCACGATCGAAACGGTCGCCGGGTCGATGGAACCGTCGGGGTCCGAGTCATTGTTCACCACATCTATAGTCGTGGTCGCGGCGGAGTTGACGGTGGCTGAGTCCGCAGCGGCCGTCGGCGCGAGATTCTCGATTGACCACGGCTCCAGCCCATGCTCACCGTCATCGGCGGCAAACAGCAGATGGTGGCCGAGCGCGGTGGCGCTCCATCGGCCCAGACCCGCCATGTTAGGCGTGTCGCCCAGCGAGATCTCATTGACCCTCACAGTGCCATCGGCAGTGCCGTCGGTTCTCCACAGCTGAGTGAAGCCGTTTCCGGAGTCTGCCCGGAAATATGGTATGCCGTTGAAATCGGTGAAGTCCGCCGGATCACTGTCGCCGGCGGGATTGATATCGGCCAGCAGGCGGGTTCCAGCTGGCGTGCCGTCGCTGATCCACAGTTCGCGGCCGGTGCTGCCGTCCGTACCGACAAACAATAATTGCTGGCCGGATACGCCTATCGATCGCTGTCCGAGCCGGATTACCGCATCGGACTCGGCAAGCATCACTGTGCCGCTGGTCGTGCCGTCACTGCTCCACAGGTGACAGCTGGGCATCGTCCCGTCGCTGCAGGCGGTGAAAAACAGGTGCTCTCCTGCTGTCTTCAGACCATCGATGGCTTGCGCGTACGCGGGATCAGCGGAAACTTCCGCGACCCGCACGGTACCGTCTTCGGTGCCGTCCGAGCGCCACAATTCCTGGCGGTTGCTGCTTCCTGTAGCTACAAAGTAGAGCGCATTGTTGAATACCGCCAGGTGCGCGGGGTTGGAGCTTGCCCCGTCGCGGATATCGGCAACGCGCCGGGTACCGGCGGTCGTGCCGTCGCTGCGCCACAGTTCCCGGTCGCCGTTCTGAGCGGCGGCAAAGTACAACGCGCCGTTGAAAACGGCGAGATCGCAGGGGCTCGAATCCCCCGTGCCGTCCTCGATATCCGCTACGCGCGTGGTGCCACTCTCGGTGCCGTCGCTGCGCCACAACTCCTCGCCGCCGTCGGTATCAGCCGCCGGAAAGTACGCCATGCCGTTCCATGCCACCAGGCGAGCGTCGCGGCAGGTCTGGCGTATCGAGAAGGCCTGCTCCGGGTTGATGTCCTTTACAAGGTTGACCTGGGTGCTGCCATCGGTGACCCACGGCTCGATGCCGTAAGCCTGGTAGTAGCCGGCAAAAAGCAATCGATTGCCGGAAAGAGGCACACCGGCTCCCATGGGCTGTACTTCAAAGAACTTCTCCGCGCCTTGCGCGTCTGCGCGCCACAGCGCATAGGTCACATTGTGCTCGGCATCGTTGATGGCTCTGAGCAGGGCAACGCCGTTGACTACACCAATGAACTGCGGTTCGGAGCCCAGGTTGGTCGCAGGTTTGGCGATTTCCGGGAGTTGTAACGTGCCCCCCGGGGTGCCATCGCTGGCCCAGATTTCGCGATCATGGTCCGCCTCGTCGGTCAACATCAGTGCCCGTCCGCCGGCGATCTGGCCCAACACTGCACTGTCGGCGCGGAACTCCCTTATCGAGGTGAGCTGGTTGGAGGGGTGGTCGTATCGGTAGAGCTGGTATGAATTGGAGGTGTATCCGAAACTTTGCGCGCCCTTCACCAGCAGAAAACCCTGCGAGGCATCACTGGTAAACCACGCAGCCGGCGTGGAGTTACTCAGCGTGCGCAGGTCCGCCACCAGTCGCGTACCTGCTGGCGTGCCGTCGGTAACCCACGGTTCATTGCCGGTGTCTGGAGAATTTGCCATGAAGACTTCATAGTCGCCTTCCTGAGGTCCTGATAGCGGCTCGGGGTTCGAGGCCGCTGTTCCGGGTGCGATATCCATCAGCAGTTGCGTGCCCGCGTCCGTGCCGTCGGTGGACCACAGTTCCCGTCCCTCGGTGGCAGTTTCACCGACAAACAACACGCGATTTCCAAGGCGATGCCAGCGCCAGATGGCTGCCGGTGTCAGGTCGCCGTCCGGGCCGGGAATCATCCGGGTGCCGCCGGGCGTGCCGTCGGTGCGCCACAGACTTTTGCGCTCGACGCCGGAGTCGATCACCCGTTGAGTGAATACCGCCACCTGGCCGAGAACGGTGGGGCTCATCTCGATCACATGACTGATGCCCGGCGGTGGCGAAGGAGTGAGTTGCACCGTGCCGTTTGTGGTGCCATCGGTGCGCCACAAATCATCGCCCCATTGATCGGGGTTGATCGATCTGAACAGGGCGTAGGGCCCTACCTGCGCGAAGGAGTAGCCGTTCAAGCCCCAGGGCAGGTCGGTGAGCAGCTGCGTGCCGGCCGCTGTGCCGTCACTGATCCACAGCGCGGTGGTGGAGCCTGCGCCATGCACGGCGAACAGCAGTCGCTCGCCGGCGGGCGCAGAATAGCTGAATCCGTCGGTAGTGCCCTGGTCGATGGTGCCGGGCAGTGCTTTCAGCTGCTGCGTACCGGCCGTCGTACCGTCGGAGATCCAAAGCTGGTGTTTGAAAGGATCGTGCCTGGGGACGAACAGCACACGATTGCCCATGAATCCCACGAAGAAACCGCCGATCATGTCGGGATCGGGATCCGGGTTCACAAATTGCTTTGTCCCAGCAATAGTGCCGTCTGTGCGCCACAGTTCCCAGCCATTGAAGGGCGTGTAGATGCGCAGGTAAGTGAGACCGTTCGGCGTGGTGCCGTAGCACTCGTATTCGAGTCCGGAATGCTCCATGCCGGGCGTGACATCCTTGAGCAGGAAGGTGCCCTGCGTTGTGCCGTCTGTGCGCCACAATTCGAAGCCCTGCACGTGGTCATTGGCCTTGAAATAGACGACGTCACCATGTTTGCACAGCATCTGTGGATAGGTGTCTGCCGGGACGCGCTCGCTGATGTCTCGTACCAGCGCAACGGGGGCAAACATCGTGTCGGCGCTAATGGCTGCCGCGGCAAATAAAATCAGGCAAAAGGCGGACGGCAATGAGTTGGTTTTCATTGTTGTTATTCCTTGCTGACATCCCTAGTATCCGCAAAATCGCCGCATTAATACCCAGCGGGCCAATCCGTGTCAATTCCTCTTCTGGAGCCGCTTCGGCGCGCTGAGCCGGACCACTGTTATGTACGAGAATGGCCCCACATTCCTCGGTAGGCGGTCATGATAGAAGCGAACAAAATCAACGCGTACAAGTGAGGCTGATGCGAATAAGGCAATCAGGCAGGGGCGCGCCCCCCCCCAGAGGGGGGGGTTACACTGGGCTGGTGACCCGGTCTTATAAGTACCTTGCCCCCGGGTGTGTCCATGACGACCGTCGAAGCCAAACGCAAGCTCACATACTGGTTCCGCCAGTGGCGCGATCCCCTGCACAAGTTCCTGCTGGGGCGGTCCGGCGTGCGGGCGGCGGACGTTGAAGATGTAGGACAGGAAGTCTTCCTGCGGCTCATGCGGTACGGGAAAGGGGAACTGGTGGAACATCCGCGGGCGTATCTGTACAAGATCGCCGCCAATGTCGCGGCCGAATGGTCGATGCGGGCCAGCAATCGCTCACCTCACGATGATCGCGGGCTGGAGACGCTGGTGGACAGCGACCAGCCCGATACCGTGCTGCTGCGAACCCAGTCCAGGGATGAGGTGAACCGTGCGCTGGGAACGTTGTCGGCGCAGCAGCTGACGGTGCTGCGGCTGTTCTTCGATGAAGAGCTGGGACACCGGCAGATTGCCGAACGTACCGGACAGACCCTGCGCAGTGTGCGACGGCACTTCGCGCGTGGATACGAGAAGCTGCGACATGAGCTCGATCCGCACCTGTTAAGTGCCTATGAACGTGGAGCGATGAACCATGGACGCGATTAGGCGGCGGTTGCGGGTGGGCGCGGAGGCGGCGGACTGGTGGGCGGTTCTGCATGCCGATGAGGTCGGACGCGAGGAGCGTGAGCGGTTCGTCGAATGGCTGCGGGAGTCGCATGTTCATGTCACGGAGATGCTGCGCATGGTGCAGGTGCATGGTGCGCTGGACGGATTCGATGAATGGGGAAGTCTGCTGGCCGGAGAGACCACGACCGGTGCGGAGGTAATTGCAATGCCGCATCGGTTGCCCGCGCCCGAAACCGGAAGGCGTTCGCGTCGCTGGCTGCCGGCGCTGGCGGCGAGTCTGGCGGGTGTGGCTATTCTGGTGATGGCGGGCGTGTGGTTGCGGCCGGTTCTCGGTGGACAGGCCATTGTCACGGAGCGGGGCGAGCGACGGGAAGTGGTGCTGAATGACGGCAGCATCGTTCAGGTCGATCCCCAGACGCGATTGAGTATCCGTTTCGACGAGCGGGTGCGCCGCGTGGTGCTGTCGGAAGGGCGCGCGGTGTTCCGGGTGGCAAAACATCCCGGCCGTCCGTTCCTTGTCGAAAGCGACGGCGCCACGGTGCGTGCGCTGGGTACGGCTTTTGGTGTCGAACGGCGCAGTCGTGGCCTGCTGGTGGTCACCGTGGTGGATGGCAAGGTGGCGGTGATACCCGCCGATATGCAGCCACCGGAGTATCTCGGCGCCAATCAGCAGATCACACTGCGCGACGCGCGCGCGGCAACACCGGTGCAGGCTGTCGATGGCGAGCAGGCGCTGGCATGGGCGCAGGGAAAACTCATCTTCCAGGACGATACGGTGGGGCGCATCGTCACGGAATTCAATCGCTACAACCGCGTGCAGCTGCGGGTTGACGATGCGGCGCTGGCGGGACGCCGAGTGAGCGGAGTTTTTGATGCCGCCTATCCGGAGGAGTTTGTTGCCTTCATCCAGGGCGCAACGCCGGTGGAAGTGAAGCGGATCGAGGGCAGGATCATCATCCTGTCGCCGCATCCAGCGCCATAGGCAAAGAAATTTCCGGCCGATGGGGTTACGTTGACCATCTCATCCAGTCCTACGTGCACCGAAACCTCGGGTGCCGCAAGGCCGGGAGACTCTGATGAAAATGTCCGTGGCGATCATGATGGTATTTTTGTTTCTGGGCGCGGCCGCCGGGGCGGAGAACCGTGCGCTCGAGCAGCGCTATGAACTCGACATCCCGCGACAGAGCCTGGAGGCGGCGCTGCAGACGCTGTCGCGGCAGACAGGACTGCAGATCGCGCGCTTCAGCGATGCGATCGACGGCAGTGTGATCGTCGGGCCGCTGTCGGGCACGCAGTCGGCGCAGCAGGCGTTGAAAACACTGCTGGAGCCGCGTGGTCTGAGTTTCAAGCTGGTGAGCGACCGGACTATCGCGGTGGTGAATTCCGGGTCCGCGGGGGGCAAGACCTCGGCGGTGACCGGCGCCACCGAGCTTCGAATGGCGCAGTCCGGCGCCGGGACGGCTTCAGCGCAGGCGGAGAATCTGCAGGCCGTCAGTCGGGAGGAAGCAGCCGACAGCGATCAGGCGCAGCAGTCGGCGGGTATCCCGGAAATCCTGGTCGAAGGTCAGCGCTCGCTCAACATGGACATCAGGCGCAGTCGCGATGACGTGCAACCCTATGTGATCTTCGACCGGGAAACCATCACCAATTCCGGTGCGACGAACCTAGAGGATTTCCTCAAGCAGCGCCTGTCGATGGAGAGCACCGCGCTGTCGGAGTCGCAGATCAATTCGCTGCTGGGCACGCGCAGTTCGATCAACCTGCGCGGCCTGGGTACGGACGAAACCCTCATTCTGATCGACGGACGCCGCATGGCGGGTGTGGCCGTGGTCGGCGGGGTGTACCAGCCGGATATCAATGGCGTGCCGTTGAGCGCCATCGAGCGGATCGAAGTGCTGCCGACCAGCGCCTCAGGCATCTATGGCGGCAGCGCCACGGGTGGCGTGGTGAACATTGTCATGCGGCGCGATTACGCGGGCGTTGAAACCAAACTGACCTATGACAACACCTTCAGCAGCGATTCGTCCCGGCGCAGGGTCGACATCAACGCTGGTCTGTCGCTCGAAGACGGCAAGACCACCGTGTTGATGGTGGGCAGTTACAGCGACGGCAATCGTCTGCTGATGCGCGATCGCGACTTCCTGGCCGAGAACCAGCAGCGCATCCTTGCCAATAATCCGGGCTATATCTACAACCGGAGTGTGCCGCCGATCGGAGGCACCGCGAACATTCGTAGTTCCAATGGCAGCGATCTGGTTCTTGATCTGGGCAACACGCCTTTGAGCTCGCCGCGGACCTATCTGCCGGAGGGGTATGCCGGTCCCTCGGGCCCGGAAGGCGACGGCGGGCTGGCGCTGGTAGCGAATGCAGGGCAGTACAACCTGGGGCTCGCCGACACCATCAACTCGGGACTGCGGCCCATGCTCAATGTGCCCGAGGTGCAGTCGCTCATGCTGACCGTGCGCCGGGACTTCTCCTCACGCCTGAGCGCCTTTGTGGAGGCGGGCGGCTCGAACAACATCGGCAGCTATGCCACGGCGCAGATGACCAACGGTTTCAGGCTGCCGGCGGACCACATCTACAACCCTTTCACTACCGAGATTCGCGTAGGCACACCCCTGACAGGCCTGGAGGGCACTACGGAAGTGACCTCCCATCACCGCCGCATGGTCGCCGGCATCATCGGCAAGCTGCCGCATAACTGGATGATGAGCGTGGACTTCAGTCTCGATCGCTCGCGTTACAGCAGCCGCAGTGTCGGCAGCAGCAATGCGCCGGTGACGAACGCCGTTGTCGGCATTCCGGCGACCGGGATGACCCCGGCTGTTCCGCCGACCGTGAATGTGATGCGCGACATCAATACCTTCCCGGTCAACTTTTCGCAGTTCGTCGACAGCCAGACCCGCAGACTTCCGACCCATGGCTCCATGCGGGACTACACGGTGCGCATGAGCGGTCCGCTGTTCTCGCTGCCCGCCGGTCCGGTCAACCTTTCAGCGCTGCTGGAGCGGCGCGAGGAAACGTTCGAACCCTCGCTGTCGCAGACCGATGGCGGCACGCTGTCCGGTACGCCGGAGAAGCAGTATCAGGATGTCAACAGCGCCTACATTGAAGCCACGATACCGGTGGTTTCATCCCGAAGCGCCATTCCCGGTGTAAGAGAGCTGGAGCTGCAACTGGCCGGACGCTGGGACGGATACAAGACCTCCGGAACAAACCAGGTGACCCCGCAGCCCGGTAGCGAACTGCAGCGCGCGGACAATGAGATCACTTCCAGCAACACAACGCTGGGTTTGCGCTATGTGCCGATCGCCGACATCATGCTGCGCGCCAGCTATGGAACCGGATTTCTGCCGCCCCACGTCAACCAGCTGGTGTCCCGTTCGCTGTTCTTCCCCGGCTTCTTCTTTACCGATCCGTTGCGCGACCCGACCGCCCCGATAGGCGACGCCGATGGCAATATCGAAATCATTGATGCCGGGAGCGACCAGTTGGACCCGGAGCGCTCGGAGACCCTGTCGGCCGGTGTGGTGTTCACCCCGCGCCTCGTGGACGGTCTGCGTGTGTCCATTGACTGGTATCGAATCGAAAAGCGCGACAACTTCGCCACGCCGGACTTCTTTGAGGTATTGGCCGACGAGGCGCGTCCGGGCGGAACCCGCTTCCCCGGCCGCGTGCTGCGTGGCGCCCCGGATGGGGATCCTTCGGGCGTAGGTCCGGTGATCGGGCTGGACACCAGCCTGATGAATATCGCCAGGGCTGAGGTGGAAGGCTACGACCTGGGCGTCGATTACCGCCTCGCCACCGCCCGTTACGGCAGCCTGGACCTGTTCGCCTCGGGCACGATCACCAAACATCACCTCACGCAGACATTTCCCGAATCGCCGGTGCGGGAGAACGTCGGTCTGGTCACCAGCCAGGGCGCGGCGGTGGGCAGCGGTAACTACCCGCTGAAATTCAGGAGCAACTTCGGTGTGGTCTGGAACTACCTGCAATGGACGGCCGGATGGACGACGCGGTATCTGGACAGCTACCAGATCGATGCCAGCCGGGTGTTTGATTCCGGCGGCCCGGCCAATGCCATTCTTGCGCAGGGTAATGGCGGACGGATCCCGAGCCAGACCTATCACGACCTCTTTGTCACCTGGCGTGCCGGCAGCGCCGCGATGAACCTGATCGCCAACACCGAATGGCAGCTCGGCGTGCGCAATGTGTTCAACTCCGAGCCGCCACTGGATGTCAGTAATACCAACGGCTACTACAGCGGCTTCGGCGATCCGCGGCTGGCCTCCTATTATCTGTCGCTCAAGAAAGGATTTTAGCCATGTTGAAAATCAGCATTGCCAGCGCGGCGCTCCTTCTGACGTCGTTTGTCGCCGGCGCCGCTGATTCAGCACTCAGGATCGGCGACCCCGCGCCGCCGCTGCAGGTGATGAGCTGGATCAAGGGCGAACCGGTACGAAAGTTTGAGCCGGGCCGGGTGTACGTGGTGGAGTTCTGGGCCACCTGGTGTGTGCCGTGCAGGGAGCTGATGCCACACCTGAGCGACCTGCAGCGGAAACATGCCGATCGCCTCACGGTGATCGGCATGAATGTCCGGGAGACCGAGAAAGGCGAGGCCACGCAGGCCGCGGTCGAGAAATTCGTGGCAAGGCAGGGACCGAAGATGGATTACACGGTCGCCATGGACGATCCGGCAAAGAAGACTGTCTTCAATTCCTGGATGATTGCCGCGGGGGCCTACGGGATTCCCACTTCGTTTGTCATCGATGGCAAGGGCACGGTAGTCTGGGTGGGCCATCCGGTGGGCTCCGGCGCGGATGAATTCGATACCGCCGTGGAGCAGGCGCTCAACGGAACCAGCGATCTGGCCGCGGCGCGCGCAAGACAGGCCGAAGTTGTTCGTCAGAACGCTCCCCGCATCCGCAAGTAGGCGTCACCGCCACTTGCCTCGTCCAGCCACGGCCGGACATCAACGTTTACGAGGTGCTTGAGTGAGCAACAGTCCCGTTCGATCTTTTTTTGTCGCCCCGGCGCTGGCCGGCATTCTCTGTGTCTGCGCGGTGGGCATAGCCAGTGCTGCGCCGCTCACGCTCAAGGCCGGCGATCCGGCGCCCGAATTCAAGGTGGCGACCTGGCTCAAGGGTAAACCGGTGAAGCGGCTGGAGCAGGGGAATGTCTACGTACTGGAGTTCTGGGCCACCCGTTGCGCGCCCTGCATCAAGGCCCTGCCGCATCTGAAGGAACTGTCGGAGCACTACAAGGAAAAGGTGACCTTTCTCGCCATCGGTCAGCCCTATGAGTGGGAAACGGTGGAATCGATCAGGGAATTCGTTCGCAGGAAGGACGACCTCATGCCCTATGCCGTCGGTCTCGACGCGCTGCATGGCAAGGGAGAGCGAATGTATGACCAGTGGGGCCCGCCCGCGGGGTTTGCCGGATTGCCCGTCACCATTGTTGTTGATGGATCCGGGAGAATCGCCTGGACCGGCATGCCCACCGAACTGGACGAACCTCTGCAGCAGATTGTGGCGGGCACACATGACATCCAGGCCGCGCGGCGGCAGCAGGAGGCCGACCATGCGGCTGCGGACGTCAACTCCGCGCAGCGCGAGTCATTCCGGGCGATGCTCGCCGCGAAGGACTATGCGGCGGTCATCCAGCGGGTGGACACGCTCGCCGCCCGCAATCCCGGGCTCGAGGCAGAGGTGTATGCGTACAAACTGATGGCGCTGCTGGAAACCGATCCGCCTGAGGCCGTCGCATACGCGCAAGGCCTGCCGCCGGCGCTCCAGGGCGATGCGGCATCGATGCTCGCGGAAAGGGACGGGCTGCCGAAGCCCGCCTATGAATTCATCGCCGCCGAACTCGAAAAAGCGCTGTCCAACCCCGACACACATGTGATGA
>JAJFKF010000046.1 GCA_021773365.1 Gammaproteobacteria bacterium
TGGAGGGGGGAAGTTATCCACAGTTTATGGGGAATCTCCGCCCTTAAACTGTGGGTAACCCTGCTGCTCCGCACCTCCGATCTCACCACTGTTCCCAGCTCTGCTCTAACCACTGTGCTTGTCAAATCCTCACTCCCGCAAACCGCGCCACCAGCGCCGTCATCGCATCCCACGGATCCCCCCGAAGCCGACCTTTGATGGTGCGGTCCACGCGCGCCGCTGCCTTGACCAGCGGGGGGATGGATCGCTTGCCGAGACGGCGGGCAGCCTGGGTGACCTGGGCCTGCTGTTTCTGCAGCCAGTAAGGCATCGCGGCGGCGGGTTTGCCGGTGCCTTGCAGTTCGCGCCAGACGCTGCGCAGGGCGCGGCAGATGGACCACAGCACCAGCGGAGGCTCGGCGCCCTCGCCGCGCAGGCCCTGCAGGATCTTCAGAGCACGGCGGCCATCGCCGGCCAGCGTGGCATCGGCCAGTTGAAACACATCGTAGCGGGCGCTGTCGGCCACCACTTCGGTCAGGGCTGCCGCATCCACGCGGCCCTGCGGCAGCAGCAATGCGAGTTTGTCCACTTCCTGCTGCGCGGCAAGGAGATTGCCCTCGACGCGCTCGGCAAGCAGGGCGGCAGCTTCGGCGTCCGGTTCCAGACCCTGCCGTTTCATCCGCGCGGCGATCCAGGCCGGCAGGCGCGCGGCATCCACGGGCCACACCTGGACCCAGCCGCCGTGACGCTCGAAGGCCTGCACCCAGGCGCTTTTCTGGGTGGTGCGGTCGATCTTTCCGGACAGCACCAGCAGCAGCTGGTCGGGCGCGCTGCGCTTCACGAACTCCTGCAGCACCTCGGCGCCCTCGCCGGGTTTTCCCGTGGGGAGCTTCAGCTCGATGATGCGCTGCTCGGCGAACAGCGACATGGACTGGCCCTCGCTGCGCAGCGTGTTCCAGTCAAAACCGCGCTCGGCGAAGTACACCTGTCGCTCGCTGAAGCCCCGCGCGCGTGCACGCGCGCGAATGGCATCGGCGGCTTCCGCAACCAGCAGGGGCTCATCGCCCGAGACCAGATAGGCCGGGGCGAGCTGGCGCTCCAGATGGGCGGAAAGATTGTCGGTAGTCAGCTTCATGGGGCGTTTCCGGGCGGCATTATTACATGCAGGCAGTTTCGTGTAGGCTCGCCGCTCCCATTCATTTCGAGGAGTTTCCATGCGAATCCAGACTGCGGCACTACTGGCGCCGCTGGCCCTGTTGCCCCTGCTGGGCGGCTGCGGTTCCAAGCAAGACGCCACCGATGAGAACGCCATGACCGAACCGGCACCGGCCGCCGAGGCTCCGCCCGCGGAACTGGTGGTGACGGAACTGGCTGCCGGCGAAGGCCCGGCCATCGAGACCGGCGCCACCGCCGTGGTGCACTACACCGGCTGGCTGTGGGATGCGAACGCCCCCGAGCACAAGGGCGAGAAATTCGACAGCTCGCGTGATCGCAACGAGCCCTTCCGCTTTGCCCTCGGGCAGGGTCAGGTCATCACCGGCTGGGACGAGGGCGTGGCTGGCATGCAGGTAGGCGACCGCAACCTGCTGACCATTCCTCCGGCCATGGCCTACGGCGAAGCCGGACGACCGCCCATCATCCCGCCCAGCTCCACGCTGATCTTCGACGTGGAACTGCTGGGAATCGAATAACGCCCATTCCGGCGGCGGCGCGTGATCCCTCGGGCCCGCCGCCGCCGGTTCTGAGCGGCGTTATTCATGAACGTTACAGGCAGTGCCGGGCACGGAACGGTCGGGGGGAGGGCTTCCGGGGACCGGCAGTAAGACCCCATCCTGGGGGCCTTGGGAAAAACCATCCATGGTTTTTCACATCCCCGGAAGCCCTCCCCCCGACCGTTCCGCGCTGACAGGTTGTGGCGTTCATGAACAACGCCGCTCAGAACCGGTAGCGTAGCTTTACCAGTACCTGACTCGCTGTTTCCTGATCGAAGGCAGCGCTGAACAAACCGCCGAGCGCACCGGCGTAGGTGTCGCGGCTGTCCAGTCCACCGCGGCTGTAGACCACGTACAGATCCGACAGGGGTTGCAGCTCGTAGCGGTAGCGCAGCTGCAGGCCGATCTGGCCAAGACTCAGATCATCAATGGGCGCGGCATCCTCCGCCAGGTTGCCAGCGGTATCGACCGTATAGCCCTGCAGCACCCGCGCACGCAGCGCCACCCACTGCGCCTTGACTCTCAGCTCGTGCCGCGGGGCCGGATACCAGCTCAGCTTGAACAGCGCGTAGAGCTGCTGGCGCTCGTGCGTGGCCAGACGCTGGGCGGCAGAGCGCCAGATCAGCCAGTCGGGACTGTCGATGTAGTCCAGTTCCAGCCCGAGGTTGAGGTTCTCCGCGGCAATAAATGTGGGACGCAGTGTCACCCGCCAGGCGGTACCGTTCAGCCCTTCCTGCAGGGCAAAGCCTTCGGCGGTGAAATTGAAGCGCCGGTTCAGGTCGAGCTGGTACTGCAGGCCCAGCTCGTGACGCGGCGGCAGGCGAGGATTGCCGTTGCCACGGGTGATGAGATCATCGATGCCGCTTGACTGACCGTAGTAGTAGACATAAATGCCCGAGGGTTTGCGGAAACGCCAGTAATGACCCAGCTCCAGCGTCGCGGGCAGACGATCGCCGTAGTCATTGGCGCGCAACCGGGTATTGATGCGCCAGTACGCTGCGCTGAAGGGGCTGTCATCGGCGAACTGCCGGGTATGCAGGTGGGTGATGCTCTGCAGCTCGCGGAAATCGCCGCGTTGTACGTAGCCGAGGTCGTTGATGTCGAAATTACGGTCAAACCAGGTCACATTCAGATCCTGCTGCAACCGCCCCCCAGGGGAGTAACTCGCGCTCACCACGGCTCCGGCGCCATTGTTTTCGGGAGTGAGCCCTCCCTGATCGACAAACGTTCCTGCCAGCTGTCCTGACACCGATAACCCGGCATGGCCCGTCCAGTTCGCATCCACCACATGCACCTGCGCCTGACGCTGCAGCGTCGGGCGATCCACAAAGGTGCCGAGATATCCAAATCCGGCCGTTTCAAACTTGTAGCGCATGCGCGCCGCCGCGTAACTGCGTCCCTCGGCCTGACTGGAATCATCCTCGACCGCAGCAAAGGCGCCGTATTCCAGCCGCCGACTGAGCCCGGTGAATTTCACCGCACCGAGAATGTCCGTGACGCCCTCCGCGCCTGCGTCCGGGGCGCCGCCGATACGGCGGGTGTTGATGAAGCGGCCTTCGTTCGTCGTGCGCAGATCGAACAGCGACTGCCCTTCTGTAAAAAACGACCGCTTCTCTGAAAAGAAGGTCTCGATGGCAGTGAAGTTGACCACCAGGTTGTCGCTCTCCACCTGACCGAAATCCGGATTGAGCGTCAGCGACAACTGCTTCTGCGCATCCGGTTTCCAGAACAGGTCCAGGCCCGCCCTGCCCTCGCTGTGGCTGGACAATTCATCGTGAATGGCGGCGGCGTAGGGAAACCAGTCCAGCACACTGACCGCATAGCTCGGTACCTGCATACGATGCAGTTCGGCGACAAAGGTGGGCCGCGTGGCCTCGATCGCCGGGTAGGCGAAACCGCGATTGAGCACCTTGATGTTGCGTGATATCCAGATACCGATGGGCCGCAGGCCGTCAGGGCCCGACGCGGCGCCACCGTCAGCCGCGGACATGGTGGCCAGGGACCATGGCAGGAACATCTCCAGATACCAGTTTTCATCGTCCTCGCTGACGGCGTACTGCCAGGCGCCATCCCAGTCGTAGCTCACCCGGGTCTGATCAAGGAAGATGCCATCGCGACGTGAGCCGCTCAGCGAGACGGTGAACTCATAGGCGGACTTGCCACGCCCCTCGAAATCGACAACGACCCGGACCGCATCGGCATCCAGCGTGGCGGCATCGCGCGGCGACTGCCCATACGTGCGCAGCTGCCGCGGAACCTGCGAGACCACACCAATATAGAGCCCGTCAGGCCGGGCCAGCATGCGCGCCTCGGTGCGATAGGCCGGTTGTTCCAGGTTCAGGGGCTCGACGGTGAGGAACTGCGAGAACCGCTCCGCGTCCTGCCATGCGGCCTCGGTGAGCTGGCCATCAACCTCGATGGCAGCCTGGGCGGTGAAAGGGAGAAGAAGAACGAGGAGGCTTCCGATGCGCATAGATTCGCCGCGATTCAATGAGTTACAGTACCGGTCCCTTGTAGGGTCCTTCCCGACGGTGCCGCTGCCATGACCACGCTGCCTGCTACAGTTTTCGAAAAGATCATCGCCGGCCAACTACCGGCCGACATTGTATACAAAGACGACCGCGTGACGGCATTCCGCGATATCCACCCGCGCGCGCCCACGCACATCCTCATCGTGCCGAACAAGGTCATCGCCACTACGGATGACATTGCGGATGGAGACGAGGCGCTGATCGGGCACCTGGTGACGGTGGCGCGTGATCTGGCGCGGCAGGAAGGGATTGCGAAGAACGGTTACCGGTTGATCATCAACTGCAGGGAGCACGGCGGGCAGGAAGTCTATCACCTGCACATACATCTGCTCGGCGGCAGGCCGCTTGGACCGATGGTTACAGACTCGCCAGCCGGCGCATGACGATACCGACCAGATCGCGCGCCATGGCCTGGCGCAGCACATCTTCTTCCTCTTCCTTCGCCAGCAGCGCCTGCTCGTCAAAGCTGTAGTCGCGCGTCAGCAGGAGAGTCTGCGGCTCCAGCACTTCCTTGCCATCCACGGTGACCGAATAGGTGACCGTGTAGAAAATCTCGTACTCGCGCGGCGTATTGCGCGCCGAAACGGAGAGCACGCGGCGGCCGGTCTCGTCTTTGGAGATTCGCAGGGTGGCGCTGGCCCGGTCGCGCGCCGGCGCCAGCGTCGCGCCGGCATTGCCCAGGGCGGTGCGCAAATCACTCTGAAAGTCGGTGAAGGCGTCTTCCGAGTCGATGTACACCTGCTTGATGGTCTGCGGCAGCGGCGCCACGCCCTGACGGTGAAAGCCGCAGGCGGAAAGGACCAGCGTTGCGGCTGCAAGCGCCAGCATGCCCGGAATCAGTTTTGGCATGAGCTTCATCATCACACCACGACGTTGACCAGCTTACCCTTGACCACGATGACTTTGCGCACTGGTTTCCCCTCCACAAATCGCTGCACATGCTCATCCGCCAGGGCCACCGCTTCCACTGCCGCCTTGTCGGCGTCTGCCGGCACCGTAATGCGGCCGCGTAACTTGCCGTTGACCTGCACCACCAGCTCGATCTCATCCTGCTGCAACGCATCCTCTGCCGGCTGGGGCATGGGTGCGCCCAGCAGATCGCCCATCCGGTCCGCGTAACCCAGCTCGACCCACAGCGTGTGGGTGATGTGAGGCGCGATGGGATACAGCACGCGCAGCAGGATGCTGGTGCCCTCGCGCAGCGCCGCAGCGCCGGCGCCATCGGGTTGCCGCGGGATATCATCCAGCGCATTGAGCATTTTCATCGTGGCCGAGACCACGGTGTTGTACTGCATGCGCTCGTAGTCGAACAAGGCCTGATGCAGGGTGGCGTGCAACTCGTAGCGTATTTTCTTCTGTGCGCCGTCGAGCGAGTGCGCCTGCAGGGGGCCTGCGTCGCGAATCGTTTGCCGACGCTCGTGACAAAACGCCCATAACCGGCGCAGAAAACGGTGCACCCCCTCGGCGCTGGCGTCAGACCATGGCGCGCTCTGGTCCGGAGGGCCGGCAAACATGACGAATGCACGGGCGGTATCGGCGCCGAAGCGGGCGATGAAGCTGCCGGGCTCCACGACATTGTTCTTGCTCTTGGACATCTTCTCGATGCCGCCGTAATTCACCGGCTGACCGTCTTCCCGGGCCACGGCGCTGACGGGCGTGCCGCGCTCGTCGAACTGCTGCTCTATCTCCGCCGGGTAGAACCAGCGCTTCTTCCCGTTCGCATCTTCGCGGTAGTAGCAATGCGCCAGCAACATACCCTGGGTGAACAGGCGTTTGAATGGCTCGTCGAATTTCACCAGACCCAGATCGCGCATGACCTTGGTCCAGAAACGCGCATACAGCAGATGCAGCACTGCATGCTCGATGCCACCGATGTACTGGTCCATCGCCATCCAGTAACCGGTACGCTCGTCCACCATGGTCTGCGCACCCGGAGAGCAGTAGCGCATGTAGTACCAGGACGAATCAACAAAGGTATCCATGGTGTCGGTTTCCCTACGGGCCGGACGACCGCATGCGGGACAATCACACTTGAGGAAGCGCTCGTCCTTGTTGAGCGGATTGCCGGTACCGTCGGGCACCAGATCCTCTGGCAGCAGCACGGGCAGGTCTTTCTCGGGTACCGGCACGGGACCACAGGTCTCGCAGTGAATGATGGGGATGGGGGTGCCCCAGTAACGCTGGCGGGAGATGCCCCAGTCGCGCAGACGGTATTGCACCTGTTTGTCGCCCAGGCCCCTGGCCTTGAGATCAGCGGCGATGGTATCCACGGCTGCTTGATGGGACAGGCCATCGTACTTGCCGGAATTGATGCAGATGCCGGTGGACTTGTCGGCATACCAGTCCTGCCATTGCCCGGCGGAAAAGATACCCGCCGCCTTCTCCTGGTCCGCGGGCGGGAGCGGGGCGGAAGGCGCGATGACCTGCCTGATGGGCAGCCCGTACTTCCTGGCGAAGGCGAAGTCGCGCTCATCGTGTGCAGGGACGCCCATGACGGCGCCGTCGCCATAACCCATCAGCACGTAGTTGCCGATCCAGACTTCGAGCTTCTCGCCGGTCAGCGGATGACTGACGAAGAATCCGGTGGGCACGCCCTTCTTCTCCATGATGGCCACGTCGGCCTCCGCGACCTTGCCCGTGTCACATTCTTCGATAAACGCCGCGACTTTGGCGTTACCAGCCGCCAGACGCGTAGCCAGCGGATGCTGTGCGGCTATGGCAACAAAGGTGACGCCCATGATGGTATCGGCGCGGGTGGTGTATACCCACAGCAGCTCACTCTCGTCATACGGAAACGCAAAGCGCACGCCCTCACTGCGTCCGATCCAGTTCTCCTGCATTGCCCGCACCTGTGCAGGCCAGCCTTCCAGGCCCGTACGCAGCTGCTCGAGCAATTCCCCGGCGTAACGGGTGATGGCCAGGTAGTAACCGGGAATTTCGCGCTTTTCCACCGGGGCGCCGGAGCGCCAGCCGCGACCGTCTTCCACCTGCTCATTGGCCAGCACAGTCTGATCGACCGGGTCCCAGTTGACCACCTGGGTCCTACGGTACGCGATACCGGACTCGAGCATTTTCAGGAATAACCACTGATTCCAGCGGTAGTAGTCCGGATCGCAGGTGGCCAGCTCGCGCGACCAGTCGAAGGCAAAGCCCATGGGGGCAAACTGCACCTTCATGCCGGCAATGTTGTCCCGCGTCCACTTCGCCGGCGCGATGTTCTTGTCGATGGCGGCATTCTCGGCTGGCAGCCCGAAGGCGTCCCAGCCCATCGGCGTCATGACGTTGTAGCCCGAAGAACGTTTGAAACGATACACGACATCGTTCAGCGTGTAGTTGCGCATATGCCCCATGTGAAGCTTGCCGCTGGGATACGGCAGCATTGAGCACACGTAATACTTGCCCTTGGGAAAACGCCCCCCGGATGGAGAATGGTCCTCCCGCGCGACATAGGCGTCGGTGGCCTGCCAGTGCTGCTGGGCCGCAGCTTCCACCGCGGCGGGGTCGTAACGTTCCTGCATGGGGGGAATCAAACCTGCAATCGACTATACTTCCGCGGCATTCTACATAAGGGACAGCCGCCCGTGCTGTGGCTAAAGGCCTTTCACATCATATTCGTGGTGACCTGGTTCGCCGGGCTGTTCTACCTGCCCCGACTCTATGTCTATCACGCCATAACCACTGACGCCCCGGGCCTGGAGCGCCTGCAGGTCATGGAGCGGCGGCTGTTCGGCATCATGACCCTGGGAGCAGCGCTGGCGACGCTGTTCGGCGCCATGATGATAGTCGCTGTGCCAACGTACCTGGATTCCGCCTGGCTGCAAGCCAAGCTCGGCCTCGTGGCGGCACTGATCGGTTACCATGTCTGGTGCTACAAGCTGATGCTCAATCTGCGCGCCGGCCATAATTGCCGCTCACAGCGCTGGTATCGCTGGTTCAACGAAATTCCCGGCCTGCTGCTGATCGCCATCGTGCTGCTGGCCGTCCTTAAACCTTTCTGACCGGAGGATATCCATGGTCCGTTTTCAGACCTCGCACGGCGATTTTACAATCGAATTATTTCCCAAGGAGGCGCCGCTGACGGTGGAGAATTTCCTGCGCTATGTCGATGAGGAATTCTTCGACGGCACGGTGTTTCACCGCGTGGTGCCGGGCTTCGTCATTCAGGGCGGAGGACTGACGCCGGACTTCGAGTACAAGGACAACCATGCACCGGTCAAGAATGAATCGGACAACGGACTGAAGAACGGACGTGGCGCACTGTCCATGGCGCGCACCAATGACATCAACAGCGCGACTTCGCAGTTCTTCGTCAATCTCAAGGACAACGATTTTCTGGACTATTCCAGCGGCCGCCACGGCTACGCGGTATTCGCCCGCGTCACCGAGGGCATGGACACCATCGACAGCATCGCGGCCGTGAAGACCGGCCGCCGCAAGGGCTACGATGATGCGCCACTGGAGGATGCGGTCATCGTTTCCGCCCGCCGCGTAACCGCCTGACTGCCAATGCCCCTGCCCCCCGCGAGGGGCAGGGGCCAGTCCAGGGCAGCGCCGCTACTGCGGCTTGCTGAATTTGTAGACGAACCGGTCGGTCTTGCCGCGCAATGCCGGATTAAAGACGTTGACCTTGCGGTCATCCTCCGAATGACGCAGTACCTGCGACTCGCTCACCAGCTCGAAACCGGCATCGAGCACTTCCTGCTTCACCAGCGCCTCATCCACCCGGTGCAGGGTCTTCACGTCACGGTCCTTCGAGCCCGGCTCGGCACTGTGATCGACCAGCGCAAAGATGCCGCCGGGCTTCAACGCCCGCTTGATTTCCTGCAGCATGGCGGCACGATCGATGCCCTGCCAATAGGTGTCGTGATAGAACAGCACCATGAAGGCCGCATCCAGCGAGCCGGGCTCGAGTTGCAACTCGGCCAGCTCGGCGTCGTGGCGCTCCACGTTGGGCAGCCGCCCGTCCTTCAGCCGCTCCTGTACCTGCTTTTCTGCAAAGCGCTGCAGGACAAAGGGCGTGTTGTGCAGATACAGCTTGCCCTGCGGACCCACGGCGCGCGCCAGCAGCTCGGTGTAGTACCCGCCGCCAGCCATCAGGTCCACGATGGTCATGCCGGATTTCACGCCCATGAACTCCATCACCTGCCCCGGCTTGCGGTTCTCATCGCGATCACGGTCGGCCTGTGGCCGGTCGGTGCTGGCAACGGCGGCGGCAATGGCCTTGTCAGCGGACTGGGCCGGCGCGGCGGTGGCAATAGACAACACGAGCATAGCCAGCGCGGCGGCAAGGCTTCGGGGGACACTAGTCATACGGAATCTCCAGAGCGGTCAGGTGACACTGGTAGACCCGCAGCAGGCCCATCAGTTCTTCGGCTGCATGCTTTAAACCAGGCTCCTGGACTACTGCAGCGCCCCGGTGCGGCGGAACAGGAAGAAATCCTCCGCCGGGCGGCCAGCCTGTTCGATCTTCAGCTCCAGCCCGTCAAACTCCATGCGGCGGATGGGGCAGCCTTTGCGGCCGGCCGCGCCCGTGAACCATTCGCCGTCAAAGGCCCATGCCAGGTCGCAGGCCGGTGTCGCCGTCACATCGTCCGGCAGCAGGCTCTTGAAGATATCCGGCCGGGCGATGCCACCCGCCCAGCGTCGGGGCTCCTTGAAGTCGAAGGTCCGCTGCACGATGGCTTTCTCATCATCACTTTTCTCGAAGCGAAACAACTGCGCGGAAACCACCCGTCCGCTGCCGGCGTCGAGTGTTTCCACGAACAACACCGACTGACCGAGAAAGGGCGCCGCAACAGGAACCAGATTCAGGCGTAGCGATTCATGCCGTGAAACCGCCACGGCCTGCAGGTCGGCATCGACCTGCGCGGCATTGTCATACTCGCCCGGCAGCCATTCACCGATGCGACCGAGCTCGATATCGCGCAACTTACCGTGGTTGGCGCAGGCGACGAGTACTGCGCAAAAGGCGAGGACAAAATGCATGCGGGACATCAAGGAACCTCCTTACCGTGTCCCCTCCCTCCCCGAAGGGGAGCTGGGAACTAAGCTTCGTACAGGCGCCAGGCAGCCTGATAGTTCAAACCCAGCGATAGTACCCGCGTCAGCAGGTCATCGTAGGAAATCTTCACCGACCGGGCTGATGCTGCGAAATCCTCCTCGCGCGCCAGGTTCGGGTTGGCGTTGGCCTCCAGCACAAACAGGCTCCCGTCCTCACGCATACGGAAATCCATGCGCGCATAACCGGTCATGTGCAGTGCCTTGTAGATACGCTTGGACATCTTGCTCAGACGGTCGACTATAGCCGGCGGCAGGTCCTCGGCCTCGTAGGTGGTGATGCCGTACTTCTCCTGGTAGCGCCAGTCCCATTTCACCTTGCGTGTTGCGATGGCGGGCAGGGACTCCGGCAGCGTGCCGAAGACCATCTCCCAGGGTGGAAAGGTGGTCAAACGTTCATTGCCCAGCACGCCCACATAGAGCTCGCGGCCTTCTATGTACTCCTCCACCAGCGCATCCGACATGGTTTGTTCGTGGATGAACTCCACCCGCTCCTGGAGACTAACCGCATCGCGCACCACCGAGGCCTGCGCGATACCCAGACTGGCATCCTCGGTGGCGGATTTAACGAACAGCGGAAAGCGCAGCTTCTTTGGCTCCTTGAAGCGCCGCCCGCGCGGAAAGGAAGCGAACTGCGGAGTGGGAATACGGTGGTAGGACAGCAGCTGCTTGCTGAGCACCTTGTCGCGCGAAAGCAGAAGACCGCGCGGATTGCAGCCGGTGTAGGGCTGGCGCATCAGCTCGAGGAAGGCCACCACGTGCTGGTCGTAGGTGACGATGCCATCGAACTCCTCCAGCAGATTGAAGACGATCTGCGGCTTCCATTCAGCGATGGCGTCACGCAGCTCCACCAGACTGTCGCGCACACCCAGCGGCCGGACTTCGTGGCCGGCCCTCTTCAGGCGCGAGACCACATCGTACTCGGTGCGCCATTCGTCGATCTCATCGTCGGTATAGCCGGCGAGACTGGAGGGCGGAACGAGACTTTCATGCAGCACGACCAGTACCCGCAACGGTCTCATCGCACATGCTCCCCGGCACGTCCCGCCAGATGCAGGCGGACCACGCGCTTGATCAAGCGCCGCGCCCGCGGGCGCGCCTGTCTCATCGAACCGCGTACGTACAAACCCAGCACCTCGCAGCGTTGCACGATCAGCCGCAGCACCTGGTCGATCAGGTAGCGGCTTACTCCCAGCTCAACAGCCAGCTCCCGCCGTAACGCGGGCCGCTGGCTGCGCAGCATCGTCGCGGCCCGCATTGTACGCGCACTGGCCGGACTGGTGGCGAACGCGCGGCGGATGAGATGGTCAGTCATGTGCGCGCTCATCGGCGCGTAGCGGTCAAGCTTGGTGCGATAATAGTCGGCCAGCGTGCGCCGGTCCTCGCGCAGCGATTCCACGGCGCGCCGGCTCCTGACCGGCGCGGTGCGGCCACGCAACTCCACCATCAGTCCATCGACGTACTGCAGCTTGGCCAGCGCCGGCCAGTCGCGGTAGGCACGGCGCCACCGGCTACCGGGATTGAGCCACACGGCGAAGGTTTCGGCGAAATCCTCGGTGGGATGACTCTGCGCGTACCAGGCATCGAGATGCTGAACGAAATTCCGGCTTCCCGGACGCGGGTGATAGCTGTCCTCATAGGGTTTGGAGGCACGGCCGAATACCTCGCTCCAGGCGCGGCGGCGACGCAGCCGAAAGGCTGTATCGAGTGCATGCCCGGCTTCATGGCGTAGCAGCTGCATGAGCGCAGCGGCGTTGCCACCTTCCACTTCGCGCATCATGCGCCGCTCCAGGCGCTTCAGCCGCGGGTGTGAAAGATAAAACGGAATGGCAATACCGGGCGTGCCGTCGGGCGAGAACCATTCCTCACCCAGCCAGCAGTGCGGGCGGAATTTCAGCCCTGCGTGCTCCAGCTCCCGGTACAGCTTGCGGATGGCGCGCTCAAGCAGGCTGCCCTTGAGGGTGAGGTTCAGATCGCGGAAACGCCGTTGCAGCAAGTCCGCGTCGGGCAGCCGCGTCCAGGCACGCCTGGGTCCGCGCGCCGGAGATGTTCGTGAGCGGATCTGCCTGGTTGACATACACCCCATGCTAACCGGATTTGCCCATCGGCTTCGACCCTCCACAGGTCGCGGCCACTGAGCGCGACGTCACGGACGCGGCACGATGGCCAGCAAGAAATGGAAATTCTCCAGCCGGCGCATGATGGCCCGGAAGGAGTCGACATGGATGGGCTTGGTGAGATAGGCGTGGGCCTGCTCGGCATAGCTGCGCAGGATGTCCTCGTCGTGCGTGGAGCTGCTGAGCATGATCACCGGAATGTGCTGCAGCCGCGGATCGCTCTTGATGGAATGCAGGGTCTCCAGACCGTTTATGCCCGGCATCCTGACATCCAGCAACACCAGGTCCGGCAGCCGCCCCTGTCCATCAGGCCCCTGGAAGGGTCCCCCGCCGCGCAGGCACTCCAGTGCGCGCTCACCGGACTCCGCCGTTCGCAGATCAATGGCGATCCGGGCGGCATCCAGCGTGGCGCGGGTGAGTTTGATGTCCGTGTCTTCGTCGTCAACCAGCAGAACTCTGGCGGGGCGGGCAGCATCCAGTCTCATTACGGGCAGCCTTGTTGGAGTAGATCGGTACAAGGCAGGTTAGCGACTCCCGCGGGGGCCACCCTCGGTTGGCCCTGCAATCTGCGGTGCGTGGTGTGCGCAATTTGAAGTAGGGAATTTCCTTAGTCGCCGCGACGCCAGCGTTTCCACCACGGGCGGGATGCGGGTGGTGTAGGCGGAACCTGGTTCCAGCGACGGATGTAGTCAGCCTGTTCATCCGTTTCAGGGGTGTGGGGCCAGACGGAAGTGCGACCGCCTGCATGCCATAGCTGCTGCAGGTGTTCCAGCGCCTCGTCAGGCTCCATGCCGCGGTTGATGAAATGACAGCCGGCCACAGTGCCGGTACGGCCGATACCGGCACGGCAGTGCAGATAAACGAGATGGCCATCGAGCTGGGCGCGGTCCAGGTATTCGAGGATGTCGTTCATTACCTGCGGCGTGGACGGCACGCCGTGATCGGGCAACGGCTTGCGCACGTACCGCACTTCCCTGCCTGGTCCATTCCCGCCCGCCTGCAGCAAGGCTTCGTAGGGCGCGGTTTCACCGGGCTCGGTCAGGTCGATGAAGGAGGTGACCCCCGCCTCCAGCAAACTCCGGATGCGCTCCAGTGAGTCGGCCATGGAACGGGTGGCTGGATGCGCGCCGCCCAGCAGCCGGCCGGGCTCGATCCAGTAGGTGCTGCGCGGTGGATTCACGTGCGGTGGATTCATCAGACTTCCAGGTACTTGGCTTCGAGGTAGCGCAGCAGCGCCGCGGCGCTGAGGGACTTGCCGGTGGCCTGCTTCATCAGCTCCTGCAGCGACACTTTGGCGCCGATGCCATGCACATGCTCGCGCAGCCAGGCGAACATTCCGGCAAACCGTCCGGCGGCGATGTGCTCGTCGATATCCGCGACGCTCGCGTGCAGGCTCTCCCACAGTTGCGCGGCGATGATGGCGCCCAGGGCGTAGGAGGGGAAGTAGCCGAAGGAGCCCACTGCCCAGTGGATATCCTGCAGGCAGCCTTCAAGGTCGCTGCCCGGACGCACGCCCAGACGCTGCTCCATGAAGGCATTCCAGGCCTCGGGGATGTCGCGGATCGCCAGGTCGCCGGCGAGGATGCGCCGCTCCAGGTCATAGCGCAGCATGATGTGCAGCGGGTAGGTGAGTTCATCCGCATCGACACGGATCAGGCTACGCTGCACGCGATTGAGGTGGCGGTAAAGATTGACTTCCGACCAGGCCGGGCCACTGACGGCGAAATGCTTCTCAAGCAGCGGCCTGAGATAGTTCACGAAGGACCGGCTGCGACCCATGAACATTTCCAGCAGTAGCGACTGACTTTCTTCCAGCGCCATGCCGCGATCCCGTCCCACCGGCTGATCACGCCAGGCGGCCGGCAGACCAAGGTCGTACATGGCGTGTCCGCTTTCATGCAGCACGCCAAGCAGGCCGGTGAACGGCTCGGTGGGACTGAATCGCGTGGTAATGCGGATGTCGCCCGGCACACCCTCGGTAAAGGGATGCTCACTCTCATCCAGCCGTCCGCGGTCGAAAGGAAAACCGACCGCCTTCATCACCTCTATCGCCAGCTGTCGCTGCTTGCCGGCGGTGAATTTGCCCGCCAGCGGCAACAAGGAACTGGCCGCCTGCAGTTCGATTGCCTGTTTGATGAGTGTTGGAAGCTTGCGCGACAGGGCCCTGAACACCGTGTCGATGTCCTGCGTGGTGACGCCAGGGCTGAACTCGTCCACCAGCGCGTCGTAGGGCTGCAGGTCCAGCGCCTGCCCGAGCAGCGCCGCCTTGTCGCGCATGAGCAGTACCACTTCTTCCAGGTGGGGTGCGAACATCGCAAAGCTGTTCTGCTGGCGTGCTTCCAGCCACTTCGCTTCGGCGCGCGCCGTTGCCCGGGCGAGGCGCGAGATCAGCGCCTGCGGCGTGGCAATGGCGTGATCGCGCTGGCGGCGCATTTTCCGCAGGTTGGCCAGCTGCCAGTCCTGCAGTCCCGCGGCATTGGCCTGCGCGCGTTCAAGCAGCCGGGAAATCTTTGGCGCGGTCAGCACGATGTGGTATTCGGTTTCCAGCACCGCCAGCTGCTCCCCGCGCACCTCTGCGGAGCCACGCGGCATCATCACCGCCGCATCCCAGCGCAGCACGGCCAGCGCACCCTGAATGGCGTGCAGCCGACGGAATTCCTGTTCAAGTTGTTGGTAGGGCGGAGCTGCCATGCTATTCAGCGCTAAGTAATTCCGGTCCGTGCCGGGCACGGCCTTACCGCATCATGCCATCTTCTCGCGCAGCCCCTCAATCATTCTGCCCACATGCTCCGGCGACCTGGTATTGCGGGCGATCAGCGCGTACAGGGCCGGAACCACGAACAACGTCAGCGCCACCGCGAACAGAACACCAAAGAACACCACCGCGCCGATGGGGCGCCGGCTCTCCGCCCCCGCGCCCCAGGCGAGCAGCAGCGGAATGGCGCCGAAGGCAGTACACAGGCTGGTCATCAGCACCGGACGCAGGCGGATAACCGAGGCCTCGACAATGGCATCCTTGAAGTCCCGGCCGCGGTCCCGCAGCTGATTGGTGAACTCCACGATGAGAATGCCGTTCTTGGCCGCGATACCGATCAGCATGATGGCCCCGATCTGGCTGAAGACATTGATCGACTGGCCGAACAGCCACAGCCCGATCAGTGCTCCGGTCAGCGCCAGCGGCACGGTAGCCATGATCACCAGCGGATGGATGAAGCTCTCGAACTGCGCGGCCAGCACCAGGAAAACAATGGCCAGCGCCAGCAGGAAGGTGAAGTACAGCGCCCCGCCCGCCAGCTTGAACTCGCGCGACTCCCCGTTGTAGTTGACCTGTCCGCCCGGCGGCATCTCCTCGCGCACCACGCCATCGAGATAGTCGAGCGCCTCACCCAGTGAATAACCGGGCGCAAGGCCGGCGGAAAGGGTGATGGCGCGCAGACGGTCAAAACGCTTCAGGTCGATAGGCCCGGAACGCTCCTGGAAATCCACCAGGCCGCCCAGAGGAATCAATGTTCCGGAGGTATCCGAACGCACGTAGATATTTGCCAGATCATTCACCGTCGCCCGTTCCTGCGCGTGCGCCTGCAGGATGACGTCGTACTCCTCGCCGCGATCCAGGTAGGTAGTGACGATGCGCGAGCCGAGCATGGTCTCCAGCGTGCGGCCTACATTCTGCAGCGAGACGCCCAGGTCCGCGGCACGATTGCGGTCCACGCTCACCTCGATCTGCGGCTTGCGCTCAAAGTAGTCTGACTGCAGGCCCATCAGCCGCGGATTCTCCCCGGCACGCGCCAGCACCCGGTCGCGCCAGGCCACCAGCGTGGAATACTCTCCGCCGCCCAGTACAATCTGCACCGGATCGCCGCTGCCGCGGATACCCAGGCTACCGGGCATGGCGACCGTGGCGCGCACGCCTGGAATGGCGCTGAGTTTCCCACGCAGGCGCGCGGTGATCTCAGCAGCATTCTCCCCGCGTTCATGCCAAAGGCTCAGCGGCACAAACAACGCCGCCGTATTCACATCGCCACTGCCACGGCCGAAGGAACCGGAACGCACCAGTACCCGGCGCACCGTGCCCGTCTGCATCTCGCGCAACAGTATGGCTTCGACCTGCATGACCTGGCGGTCGCGGTATTCAACGCTCGACCCTTCCGGTGCAGTCACGGACACGCGCAGCATGGCCCGATCCTCGGTCGGCGCGTATTCCTTGGGCAACTGCAGGTACAGCAGCACGGAAATACCCAGCGCCGCCACGGCGGCGCCGGCCACCAGACCGGGCGCCCGCAACGCCACGCGCAGCGCGCGTTCGTAGCGCGCGGAAACGCGACGGAAGAACCGGTCCACACCCGCGGCCAGGCGCCCACGCCGGATACCACCGGCGAAGAGCTTTGAACACATCATCGGCGTAAGCGTGAGCGCCACCAGCGCGGAAAAGGCCACCGCCGCAGCAAGGGTGACACCGAACTCGCTGAACAGGCGACCGATATTGCCCTGCAGATACGACAGCGGCAGAAACACGGCGATGAGCACCAGTGTAGTGGCCACCACCGCGAAGGTGATCTCGCGACTGCCGTTTACCGCTGCCAGCAGTGGCGGTTCTCCCTCCTCTATGCGCCGCACGATGTTCTCCATCACCACGATGGCATCGTCCACCACCAGACCGATGGCCAGCACCATGCCGAGCAGGGTGAGCACATTGATCGAATAGCCCGCCAGCGCCATGACAATGGCAGCGGCGACAATTGAAATGGGGATGGTGACAGAGGGAACCAGCGTGGCGCGCAGCGTGCCGAGAAACAGGAAGATGACGATCAGCACCAGCGTGAGCGTCTCGGCGAAGACCTCCAGCACCTTTTTCATCGATTCGGAGACGAAGATCGACAGATCCATGTTGATATCGAGCGTCATGTCTTCCGGCAGATCCGCCTGCACCCGATCGATCATCCCGCGCGCGCCCGCGGCCACCTCCAGAAGATTGGCCTTGGAGTGGGGGATGATGCCCATGCTGATGCCGGCCACGCCATCCGAGCGGGAAATGCCGCGCTCGTCCTCCGGCGCCAGTTCCACTTCCGCCACCTCGCCCAGGCGGACCAGGTAGCCGTCGGCACTGCGGCCGATGACCAGATTGCGGAAATCCTCCACCGTGTGCATGCCGGTGTCCGTGCGCAGCGTGAACTCCCGCTCGCTCGATTCCAGTCGCCCGGCCGGCAGTTCCACGTTCTCCGCACGCAATGCGTTCTCCACATCCACCGCCGTCAGCTGGCGCGCGGCCAACGCCGAGCGGCCCAGCCACAGGCGCATGGCGTAACGGCGCCCGCCACCCACGCGCACTGTCGCCACGCCGGGAACCGCGGAGAAACGGTCCATCAGGTAGCGCTCGGCGTAGTCGGTAAGCTCCAGCGGCGAGCGCTCCTCGCTGGCAACGTTGATCCACATCACCGGACGGGTGTCGCTGTCGGTTTTGCTGATCTCCGGCGCGTCCGCTTCAGGCGGCAGTGCATCGATCACGCGCGCGACCCGGTCGCGGACATCGTTGGCCGCGCCGTCCAGATCGCGATCCAGGCTGAACTCGATGTTGATGTCCGAACTCTCGTCGCGGCTGGAGGAGGTGAGCTTCTCCACGCCCTCGATGCCGGCGAGCTGATTCTCCAGCACCTGGGTGATACGCGACTCGACCACGGCGGCCGAAGCGCCGCGGTAGCGCGTTTCCACGCTCACCACCGGCGGGCTGATGTCCGGGTATTCGCGCACCGACAGGCGGTTGAGTGCCATCAGGCCGACGATGATCAGCAGCAGGCTCAGCACGGTGGCGAACACCGGACGCCGGACCGACAGGTCCGAAATCATCATGTGTCGATTTCACGCACCTGCGTGCCCTCATCCACCCGCTGGGTGCCCTCCACCACGATGCGTTCGCCGGGCGCAAGGCCCGAGAGTATCTCCGCCTCGCCGGGCTTGCGCCTTCCCACGCTCACCTCGCGTTTGCGCACGGTGGCCTCCTCGACCACGAACACGAACTGGCGGCCCTCCTGGGGCACCAGCGCCTCCTCGGAAATCATCACCACGTTCTCGCGCGGCTGCTGCAGCCGCAGGGTGAGAAACATGCCGGGCTTGAGCAGTCCTTCGGAATTGGGGATATGGGCGCGCACCGTCACCGAACGAGTGACCGGGTCCACGCGCGAATCGATGCTGGCGACCTCGCCCCTGAACTCGTGCTGCGGCCAGGCTGAACTGCCGGCAACAATGCTCATCCCTTTGCGCAACACGGACATGAAGTTCTCCGGCACGGAGAAATCCAGCTTGATAGTGCGCGTGTCATCCAGAGTAGTGATCACCGTGCCGGGACTGATGAGACTGCCCACGCTCACGCGCCGCAGGCCTACCCGGCCATCGAAGGGTGCGCGGATGACTGTATCGGCCACACGCGCCTCGGCCGCCTGCACCCGCGCTTCGTTGGCCAGCAAGGCCGACTCCAGCCGCTCCAGCTCCGATTGCGACAACGCCTGAGTGGCGCGCAGCTCTTCGGCGCGCCGGTACTGGCTGCGTGAATCGCTCAGCTCGGCACGCGCGGCCGCCAGGTCAGCCTTGGCCTGAGCGCCATCGAGTTCGACCAGCACCCGGCCGCGGTGCACCTGCTGACCTTCCTCGAAGTGAATGGCGGTGATCAGATTGGAGACCTTGGCGGTGATCGAAACCGCCTCATTGGCGTTGGCAGTGCCCAGCGCCTCGATCTCATATGGAAAGCTCTGCGCGCGCACCGTCTCCATCAGCACGCCCACGGGCGCTGTATTCTGCGTGCCCGCCCCCGGAGCGGGAGCAGCATCACCCCGCCCACCGTTACCGCAGCCGGTTACCAGTGCGGCGACCACACAAACTGGAATCCACCCCGAATTTTCCATGAAGCTGGTTAACCGACGGCGACGGAGATATAGAGCGTGGCCTCGCCACGTTGCACCAGCAGCGCCAGCGGCCCCTTACCGGCCGAACGCACCGCCTCGCGCAGCTCCTGCACGGTGTTCACCTGCCGCTGTTTGACCGCAAGGATGAGATCGCCTGGCTGTATGCCCGCATCGGCAGCGGCTCCGGTTGACTCCTGCACCATAAGTCCGCCGGGCAAACCGCTTTGCCTGCGTTCCTGGGCGCTGAGCGGACGCACGGAAAGACCGAGCCTGCCGGCGTCGTGCGCGTCACTACTGTCGTTGACAACCGCGGCAACCCCGGTCTCTTCGCCGCCGAGTTCGGCCGGGATTTTCGTCTCGTGCTGATCGCGCCACATCGTCAGCTGCACCTTTGTACCCGGCAGCATATTGGCGATCACGGCCACCAGCTGGCCGGTATCAACGACGCGTTTGTCGTCCACCGCCAGGATGACGTCACCGACTTTCAGCTGTGCGCGCTCGGCAGCCGAGCCTTTCTCGACTTGCGTCACCACTGCACCGTCGGTGGATTCGAGCCCGAACGACTCGGCCAGCTGCCGCGTCAAGGGCTGCACACCCACGCCGAGGCGCCCATGACGCACCGTTCCGGTTTCCAGAATCTGCTGCTGCACATTGAGCGCGGTCTCGATGGGAATGGCAAAGCTGATGCCCTGGTAGCCGCCGCTGCGCGAGTAGATCTGCGAATTGATGCCGATGACGTGCCCGTTCAGATCAAACAAAGGTCCACCGGAATTGCCCGGGTTGACCGCTACATCGGTCTGGATGAAGGGTACGGCTTCACGGTCATTTCCCGGCACCGTACGCGACTTGGCGCTGACAATGCCGCTGGTGACGGAATTCTCGAAGCCGAAGGGCGCACCAATGGCCACCACCCACTGGCCCACGCGCACCGACGAGGAGTCGCCCAGCGTGGCCACGGGCAGGTCCTCGGCATCGATCTTCAACACCGCGATGTCGGTGCGCGGGTCGCTGCCCAGCACCTTGGCGGAAAACTCGCGCCGGTCGGTCAGCTTCACGGTCACATCAGTCGCGCCGTCTACTACATGTGCATTGGTCAGAATGATGCCGTCCTCGCGCACGATGAAGCCCGAGCCCTGGCCCTGCTGGATGCGCTCCTGGGGCTGGGGGACTCCGAACTGGCGGAAAAACGGGGCGAAAGGACTGTCGGGATCGATGCCGGGAAGGGTCTGCACGCGGGATCGGGCCGTCACATCGATGTTGACCACGGCCGGGCCATTGCGCTCCACCAGACCGACGAAATCCGGCAGTTCCATCCCCGGGGCCTGCATGGCTGGAGCGCGCTGGATCTGTGGCGCGTTGCGGTCAGCAGCAGGGGGCTCGAGCACGGGCCGCAGCGCGATTCCGGCGATGAAGGCGCCCGCCAGCGTAATCGCGGCGACTGGAAGTAGTGCATATTTGCGCATCTATGGGACTCCAGGGTCGTTCACAGGTATGGCCGGGACGGACCAGCTACGGATATAGCCGGTTAGACCCGGTCGCGGGAAAAAGTTTAAGACATGAATCGCCTGTCATCCTTCTAAACAGTGTTCTCGCCGCCCTTCGCCCCCATCCGGGGGAGCGGTTATGAAGGGTACCGCCCGTTAAAGGGCGTCAAGCGGAATTTTGAGGTATACCCGTCCATCCGCCTCCGGAGGCGGCAGGCGCCCTCCGCGGATATTGACCTGCAGGGAGGGGATGATCAGCGCCGGCGCCTGCAGCTTCGCATCGCGTTCCTTACGCCGCTGTACGAATTCATCCACCGACGTATCTCCGCGCAGCATGACGTTGCCTTCGCGCTGTGCCCGCACGCTGACCTCGCATTGCGGCGTCTGACCCTCCGGCGGGTAGTCGTGACACAGAAACAGACGTGTGTCCGGCGGCAGCGCGTACAGTTTCTGTATTGACGCGTACAACTTGCGCGCATCCCCGCCCGGAAAGTCACAGCGCGCCGTGCCATAGCCGGGCCGGAACAGGGTATCGCCAATAAAGGCGGCATCGTCGATGAGATAGGACAGGCTGTCGCTGGTGTGTCCAGGCGTGGCCAGAACGCGGCACTGCAGCAACCCAATGGAGAAAGTCTCGCCGTCATTGAACAAACGATCAAACTGCGAACCGTCAGTGGGGAATTCCGCGCCCAGCCCGAACACGATGGCAAAGGTCTCCTGCACGGCACGAATGCCCGCACCAATGGCGATCCTGCCACCCAGCATCTGCCTGAGTACCGCCGCGGCGCTGAGATGATCGGCGTGGGCATGGGTCTCGAGGATCCAGTCGACCACATAGCCCCGACTCCGGATATGCCCGGCGATGGCCTCTGCGGCCCGGGTGCCGGTATGGGCGGACTTCGGCTCGTAGTCGAGCACCGGATCGATTACCGCCGCGCGGCGGGTATCCGCATCGGCCACCACATAAGAAAAGGTATTGGTTGCCGGATCGTAGAAAGACTGGATATCAGCTGCCATGTGACCCTCCGCCGCCAGTGTAGCGCAGCGGACCATCTTGTAGACTCCGGCGATGCCTGCGCCGCTTCGCATCTGCCATATCGCCTCCGAATACTCGCCCCTGGCCAAAACCGGCGGCCTGGCTGACGTGGTTGGCGCGCTATGCCGCCATCTGCATGGCCGGGGACATGAGGTGCGCGCATTCCTGCCGCTGTATGCACAACTGAACACGGCAGGAATCAGGATGTCGGCCGTGGACGGCCTGCAGGGTCTTGAGTTGATGCTGGGTACGCATCGCTACGAGTACTCGGTGATGGAGGCACGCGCGTCCGACTCCGGGCCGGCGGTGCACCTCATTGATTGCCCGGCGCTTTTTCACCGACGCGGCCTGTACACGGCGGATCCGGACGAGCATCTGCGCTTCCTCCTGCTCACCCGCGCTGCGCTGGAGTGCTGCCGGCAACTGAACTTCGCTCCCCATATCCTGCACTGCCATGACTGGCACGCGGCCTTCGCGCCACTGTATCTTCATTCACTGTATGCGGATGAGCGGTTGTTTGCCGCGACCCGCACGGTGCTGACCCTGCACAACATCGGCTACCAGGGCATCATGCCCGCCGCAGCGCTGAGTGACCTTGATCTGGGCGCGGCCGCAGCCATGCTGCATCAGCCCGATCTGCAGGCGGGCACCATCAACCCGCTGCGCCACGGCATCCTCTACGCCGACATGCTCACCACTGTCAGTCCCACGCATGCGCGCGAGATCTGCACGCCCGAGTACGGCATGGGCATGGACGAACTGCTGCGCAGCCGCAGCGACGCGCTGTTGGGAATTCTCAATGGCATCGATGCACAGGAATGGAATCCCGCCACTGACCATTATCTGCCGCACCGCTACGACGCGCTCAACATGGGTGGCAAGGCGTTGAACAAACAGGCGCTGCTGGCCAGACTCAAGCTGCAACCTGCACCTGCCGCGCCACTGCTCGGCATTGTCAGCCGCATGGCCCGGCAGAAGGGTTTCGAGTTGCTGTTCGAACCTTTACCGCGTCTGCTGGAAGAACAGGACGTGCGCGTGGCGGTGCTCGGGAACGGCGAGGCGCTCTATGAAGAATTCTTCACTGGCCTGCAAACGCGCTTCCCCGGCCGCGCTGCTTTTCACCGCGGCTATCACGAAGAGCTGGCGCACCAGATCGAGGCCGGCAGCGACATGTTCCTCATGCCCTCGTTATACGAACCCTGCGGCCTGAACCAGATGTACAGCCTGCGTTACGGCACCGTGCCGATCATACGGCGCACCGGAGGTCTGGCTGATTCGGTACAGCATTTTGATCCGGCCCGCGGCAAGGGCACCGGCGTGGTATTCAATGACTACGACACGCCGGCGGTAATGTGGGCGCTGGATACGGCACTGGGGTGGTACCGCGAGCCGGCGCTATGGCAACGCATGGTGGCCAACGGCATGGGTCAGGATTTTTCCTGGGAGCGGCAGGGCTCACTGTATCTGCAGCTGTATCAAGGGTTGCTCCGCAGCAGCCGGGACCGCGCCTGAGCACCAACGTGTCGGCCGCAGCCCGAACTATTCGCGCCCATGCTCGCGGTTGAGTGAACGCCAGTGCGCACTGAAATCCTCCGGCAGCTGCGCCCACTCGAAGGTCCATTTCCAGTTTCCCTCGGTGATGCCCGGGGTGTTCATTCTCGCACCTGCGCCCAGCCCCAGCAGATCCTGCAGCGGGATCACCGCCATGTCCGCCACGGAACCCAGCGCGGCGCGAATCATCGCGGCCGGCACGTCTTCGGCGGCGCAGGCCAGAATCCGCTGCACATTGCCGCGCGTGTGTTCGTCCAGGCTGCCATACCAGGCCACGGTCGTATCGTTGTCGTGCGTACCGGTGTAGGCGACGCCGTTGCGCACGTGATTGGCGGGCAGATGTGGGTTGTCGTGCGAGCCGTCGAAGGCGAATTGCAGCACCTGCATGCCAGGCAGTTCGAATCGGTCGCGCAGCGCCTCCACTTCCGGCGTGATGACGCCAAGATCCTCGGCCACCAGCGGCAAATGACCAAACACCTCCCGCAGCCGCTGCAGCAACGCCTCACCCGGCGCGGTAACCCATTGTCCGTCGCGAGCAGTTTGCGCGTCGGCGGGCACGGACCAGTACGCTTCCAGGCCGCGGAAGTGATCGATGCGCACCAGGTCGAAGCGCGCCAGCTCCGTGCGAAAGCGCTGCACCCATGAGCTGAATCCGTCCGCCTGCATGCGCGGCCAGTCATAGAGCGGATTGCCCCACAGCTGGCCGTCGGCTGAGAAGTAATCCGGCGGCACGCCGGAAACCCCGCGCGCCCGGCCCTGCGCATCAAGCTGGTAGTCGTGGCGGTGCGACCACACATGGGCATTGTTGTGCGCCATGTAGATCGGGATATCGCCGAAAAATTTCACCCCGCGCGCATGCGCATGCGCGCGCAGTGATTCCCACTGCCGATGGAAGGCGTACTGCTCCCGCACGAATCTGTCGATGGTCTGGCGATGCCGCACCCGCGCCTGTTGCAGCGCCTGCGGCTCCCGGTCTCGCAGCGGCACCGGCCACTGCCACCAGCTGCGGCCCTGCTGCTCAGCGTGCAATGCCAGAAATAGCCCGTCGTCGAACAGCCATTCGCGCTCGCGCTCGACAAAGGAGGCCAGTTCCTCATCACCGACCTGTTCCAGTCCGGACCGGTCAATGAAGCGCGGATTCCCGGCATGGGCGGAGGTGGAAAAATAGGGCGAGTAACCGTCACCCTCCGGGCCGACCGGCAACATCTGCCACACCGAGAAACCAGCGTCGGCCAGCAGGTCAACAAAGCGATGTGCGGGCTCGCCCAGCACGCCGTTGCCGCCGGAATCGGGCAGCGAGCCGACGTGCAGCAGGACGCCGGCGCGGCGGCGGTCAAGGACGGTGTTGTTCGAGTCAACTCTGGTCATCAACCATCACCTCGGGATGCCCGCTTATCCTGGCCCGCTCCTGTGCATCACGCCGCCGAGTTCCGCGCCACCGTGTGCGTGCGCAAACGCACGCTGCAGGTACGCCGGCGCCTCAACACCAAGCAACCGGTACAGATTCATCAGATGACGGCGATACAGGGCATCAAATGTCGCCACGACCTGCGGGGGATTGCGATCTGCAAACCACCAGAACCAGTCTGAACCCTCGCACACACCGAGCTGGTTTTCCACCGCGCGCTCCTGCGCCTCTGTCAACGACCCCTCCACCACCACCTGGTCATATACATGCTTGGCCTCACACAGCATCTCCCAGGCACGGTTCTTCGCCGGCTCGCCGATCCAGGTGGAAAACGTGCCATGCACCCAACTGCCCGCCGTCAGGCGCGGCAGCTCCCGAACAGCCTCATCCTCGGCCATGCACTGTGAGAAGGTCGACAGTCGCAGACGTGGATGGTCCGCCAGCCGCTGGTACAAACCGTCCAGAAAATAGAAGGCGTTGAACGGATAGTGCTCCCAGGCGTTCTCGCCATCGAGCACGATGCTGACGACTCGCCCGGCGCCATCCGCCGCGTCGATTGTTTCCAGTTCACGCACGAGATCGGACACCGCGTCATCGCCGTGCCAGGTTGAATAGGTAAAGCCGATGCGATCAGACAATTCGTCGTCACGAAAAAAGCATTGCAGTCGCCTTCCCTGCAGACGGTACGGCTGGTGCGGGCCCGCTGACTCGCCGGCTCCGCTGTTGCGCAACACGCTCCCGCCCGTTGCCACCCAGCCAAAACCAAAGCGATCGATCATGCCCAGTGCTGCTTCGCTCACTGCACCCTCCGACGGCCAGCAGCCTCGCGGACGCACGCCGAAGGTCTGCGTGAACACCTGCACTGCCCGCGCCAGATGCCAGGCGGCGCGGTCGTCGCCACCCGGATACTCGCCCGCTTCAGGCAGCACGATATCCGGCCACGCCTCGCGCGCAGAGCCGAAATCCAGCATCAACGGCAGGATGGGATGCCCCCAGGGGCTGATTGAGAGTTCCACCTGCCCGTTGCCCATCAAACGACGATAGCGCGGTAGAAGTCCCGCCAGGATTTCGCCGATAATTTCCAGCAGCACCCGCCGCTCCGCGGCACTGAACGCTTCCTCCCGGCGCAGCAGGTCCTGCACGCGCGGATCGCCGCGCCGCACCGTTTCGCCCAGCCATGCAAGGTGATACCAGACCGCCAGATCTGCGATGAAGGGCGCATCAGCGGCATCCATGTCACCTGTTTCCAGCAGCTGCGCGGCGCGACCCGCCAGACGCTGGAACGGCTCGAAGCGCTCAATCGAATGCACCCGGTGCGCCTTTACGCACGCCTGCAGCGCCGCACGCCGGCCCGCGGCGTCCTCTGGCACGCCGCCTGGCATCAACAGCCGCAGCAGCGGATCGCGAATCGCCCGTTCCCGCTGCAGCCAGCCGCTGACCTGCGCACTGTAGTCGCCGATCTGCTCGATCAGCACCGGCGAGAAATTCACTACCGCGCATGCGGCCGGATTGGACTCAAGGTGCACGGCCATGTCGAGGTAGTCCTTGATGGCATGCAGGTAGGTCCAGGGCAGCACATATTCGCCGGTGAGCAGGTCGCGGTATTGCGGCTGGTGCAGGTGCCAGCACAGCACCACACGCAGCGGAGGCGATTCGACAGAACTCATGCCGCGCTGTTCAGGTCCCGCAACATGTCCGCGGTAACCAGCACCACGCCCTGCCTGGTGATATAGAACCGCTTCTCATCCTCTTCGCGGTCCATGCCGATCCGCATCCCGTCCGGCACTTCGCAGCCCTCGTCCAGCACCGCGCGCCGGACCACGCATCCCTTGCCGATGCTCACATCCGGCAGCACCACGCACTGCTCCACCCGGCTGTACTCCTCAACGTGAACATTGGAGAACAGGACCGATCCGGTGACATGAGCGCCGGAAACGATCACGCCGCCAGCGGCGAGAGAATTCACCGCCATGCCCCTGCGCCCCTCCTCGTCCAGCACGAACTTCGCCGGCGGTTGCTGGCGCTGGTAGGTCCAGATGGGCCAGTTGTGGTCGTAGACGTTCAGCTCCGGGTCAACCTGCACCAGCTCCATGTTGGCCTGGTAGTAGGCATCCACATTGCCCACATCGCGCCAGTACGCCTGCGCCCGCGTGCGCACGTCCTGGAACGGATAGGCGAACACATCCAGCTTGCCGATGGACTCGGGAATGATGTTGCGGCCGAAGTCATGCTTCGATTGCGGATTGTCCGCGTTCTCCGCCAGCAAGCGCTCCAGCAGCCGGGTATTGAAGACATAGATGCCCATGGAGGCCAGGGAAAGCGCCTCGTTGCCCGGCACGGTATCGGGCTCGGCAGGCTTTTCCGCAAACTTCAGGATGCGGTTGTCTTCGTTCACGGTCATGACGCCGAAATCGTGCGCCTCCGCACGCGGCACCTGCACCACACCCACGGTGATGTCCGCCCGCCGCTCCAGGTGATCGGCGATCATTGGCCCGTAATCCATCTTGTAGATATGGTCCCCGGCCAGCACCAGCACATGCGTCGGTCGATGGGCACGGATCAGATCGAGATTCTGATAAACCGCATCGGCGGTACCGCGATACCAGTGCGCGCCGATCTGCTGCTGCGCCGGAATGATCTCGACGAACTCGTTGAATTCACCGCGCAGATACCCCCAGCCGTGCTGCACGTGCTGGATCAGGGACTGCGCCTTGTACTGGGTCAGGAGAAAGATCTGGCGAATGCCGGAATTGACGCAGTTGGACAGCACGAAGTCGATAATGCGGAACTTGCCACCGAAGGGCGTGGCAGGCTTGCAACGATGATCGGTCAACGCCTTGAGGCGCTCGCCGCGCCCGCCGGCCATGATGACGGCCAGCGTGCCGCGGGTCAGGCGGCTGACGTAGCGTCCGGAGGAAGTGCGTGCAGTTCGAGCCATCTGCTTCTCCTGTGTCCGGGACTTGCGATCACCCAATGCGGTGCGGGCCGCGGCAAGGACCAGGCAGGGGCCTCCCGCTCCGCAGCTACGCCATTGTGGTCATGAGCACGGCTCACAGCCACTTCATCAAGCCCACTTCGTAGGGATGCGTCAACAAATGATGCGTCGGCACGATGCGCACCTGACAGGTCAGCTGCCCGCACCAGGGTGGCGCGCAATCGATGGCAAATACATGCGCGCCGGACTTGTCGGTTGCACCAGTGAATTCAAAGGCAGCCGGTGGCGCCGCGCCGGAAGGCAACTGCACCTCCTCGCCGCCACGGAAGGAACTGCAGGGTGGATTCACAACACCAGCCTGCGGCAACTCACGCCGCAGTATCAGCTCAACACGCACATCCTGCGGCTGCAGCCCGTTCAGCGCTGCGGTGACGCTCAATTTCGCGCCCGCACCAAAGGCCATGCGCGACGGCAGATCGCCCATGCCCCGCAGCTGCACCCCCTCCCACGCCTGATGTACCTGCTGTTTCCAGCGTGCCAGTTCACCCGCGGCCGCATAATCATCCGCGGCCAGCGCCTTGCCGGTGGCCGCAGCCGGCTGATACAGACCATGGAGATAGTCATCCAGCATGCGGCGGGAATTGAAGTGCGGCAGGATGGAAACCATGGAGCGCTTGGACTTGGCCACCCACCCCGGCGAGACACCTTGTTCGTTGCGCTCGTAGTACAGCGGCACAATGCGGTCTTCCAGCAGCTCGTACAATGTATTGGAATCGTCGCGATCACGATCGGTCTCATTGGAGCCCGGCCCGGCTGGCGTGGTCGCCACCGCCCAGCCGTTTTCCCCGTCAAAACCCTCGGCCCACCAACCGTCCAGCACACTGAGATTCAGCGTGCCGTTGATCGCTGCCTTGATGCCCGAGGTGCCGCTGGCTTCCAGCGGCGATATGGGATTGTTCAGCCATACATCCACGCCGGCCACCAGCAAACGCGCCAGCGCGATGTCGTAGTCTTCGATAAAGACCACGTGACCCAGGAAGTCTGCCGACGCGCTCAGCGCATTGACCTCACGTAGAAGCTCACGGCCAGGCTCGTCGGCCGGGTGGGATTTGCCCGCGAACAGGAACACCACAGGGCGCTGCGGATCGCCAAACAGGCGCGCCAGACGCTGCAGATCGTGGAACAGCAGGGTTGCGCGCTTGTAGGTAGCGAAGCGGCGCGCAAATCCGATCGTAAGAACATTGGGTGCGGCTGGATCCAGCCAGCGCGTCATGCGGTCAAAGTGCGCCTCGCCCAGCCGGCTGCGCTCGCATTGGGCAAACAGGCGTTTGCGCAGGCCCTTGAGCACTTCGGTCTTGATACTTTGACGCACATTCCAGAACAGCTGGTCGGGCACCTCGTACAGACGCTTCCAGAAATCCGGTTCGCTCAGGCGTGCCTGCCATGAACTGCCCAGCGACATCTCGAAGAAATCCACCCAGGGCTGGAAAAGAAAGGTGGGCACATGCACGCCGTTGGTGACGTAGCCGATGGGATTCTCCGCTGGCGGCACCTGCGGCCAGTTGTCCGCCAGCAATTGCGAGGACACCTCCCCATGAATACGGCTGACGCCGTTGTGGTAGCGCGAAGCGCCCAGGGCCAGGCGGGTCATATTGAAGCGGTGATCCGCGCCTGCCGGCTCCACCCCGGCGCGCGATGCGCTGCCCAGGGCCAGGAAATCCTTGTCCTCAAGGCGCAGCGCGGCGATGGTTTCGCCCAGATGATCCAGCACCAGTTCGTGTGAGAACACATCGTGTCCGGCCGCCACCGGCGTATGGGTCGTGAATACGCAGCGCGCAGCCACTGCCTCGCGGGCGGTGGCGAAGTCCATTTCCGGATGAGCGGCCATGAGCTCCCGGATCAGCTCCAGGGTGAGAAAGGCGGCGTGGCCTTCGTTCATGTGCCACACAGCCGGATCGATCCCCATGGCGCGCAGCGCCTTCACGCCGCCGATTCCGAGCACGATCTCCTGCTGAATACGCACGCTACTGTCGCCGCCGTAGAGCTTGTGCGTGATTTCCCGGTCCGCGGGCTGGTTCTCGGGCAGGTTGGTGTCGAGCAGAAATACCGACACGCGTCCGACACTGGCGCGCCATACGTATGCATGCACATCGCGCCCGGCGACACGACAGACAATTCGCACTTCCCGCCCCTGCCCGTCCCGGGCCGGCTCCACCGGCAGGTCGGCCCTGGCGTGGTCACGGTAGTGCGCCACCTGACTGCCGTCCTTATCGATCGTCTGGGTGAAATACCCCTGGGTGTACAGCAACCCGACGGCGATGAAATCCAGCCCCAGATCGCTGGCGGTCTTGCAGTGATCCCCGGCCAGGACACCCAGGCCGCCGGAGTAGATCTGAAAGCTCTCGTGGAAGCCGTATTCGGCACAGAAATACGCCACCTGCTGCCCGCCGTCGTCATGCCCGTTACCGCCCATGTAGGTGTCGAAACCGGACAGCACCTTGCGGTAGTTCTCCAGGTAGGCGGCATCTGCGGCGGCCAGCTCCAGCTTCTCCTGATCCACGCAGCGCAGAAACAGCCGGGGATTGCCCCCCACCTCGTGCCACAGCCGCGGATCAAGCGAGGAAAACAGGGCCCGGGTGCGCCTGCTCCAGGAAAAGCGCAGGTTAACGGCCAGATCCGCCAGCCGTTCGAGGGCCGCCGGCAGGGCCGGATTGACTTCGAGGGGAAAGTTTGTGGGATTCACCGGGTTATTATGCCTGCCTGAGGGCACACCGCCATGACCAAAAAACACTTCGCATTACTGGGTATCGCCGTGGTAGTGATCGCGGGCCTTTTCTACCTGCTGCGGCGCCCGGCGCCAGACGGCGCCGCGGCGCCTTATCCGGCGCAGGAACCGCCGACGCCAATGGAAGCGCGGCCCGCTCAGGCTGGCTCGCTGGAGGATTTTCCACGCGACGAACTGCAACTTGAAAGTGATGGCCGGCGCCATGACTTCAGGGTCTGGATAGCCGACACGCCCGAACGCCGAGCGCAGGGCCTCATGTTTGTGCGTCGGTTACCAAGACATCAAGGGATGCTGTTTCTGTTCGGCGAACAGCAGCCGGTGTCGATGTGGATGAAAAACACATATATTTCGCTCGACATGTTGTTCATTGCCGCCGACGGACGCATTGCGCGCATTGCGCAACGCACTGCACCTCACTCCCTGACAACAATAGACTCACGCGGCGAGGTCACCGCCGTGCTGGAGCTGGGAGCCGGGGAATGTGCACGCCTGGGTGTGCAAGTTGGTGATTTTGTGCGCTATTCGGCGTTTGCCACGCGGTAACATGTTAAATTAGCGGCCCCTTTGGTGCCGCCGGATTACCGTCGCGCCAGGGCTGGAAGGTCAGCACTGACAGCTGGCTATGCCTGGGTCAGGAGGATATTACTGGAGGATAGTCAATGTATACCCGGAGCCGTGGCCATTGGTTTCGCCTTAACACCGCCACTTTTGTTTTGTCCGTTTTTGCCACCGTTGTGGCTACCGTACCGGTAGCGCCGGCCATGTCCGCCGAAGAGGCCGGCACACTGGTCGTCACCGGCTCGCGCCTGAGCCGTGGCGCACTCGAGATCAACGGACCGGTGGTAAGCATCGACAAAGAAGCCATCGAACGCAGTGGCGCGATAAACGTCGAGGACCTGATACGCCAGCTGCCCCAGTCGGTTGCCGGCATCTCTCCGGGCGTGAATCTCGGCAACCCTGGTGTGGCGGCGCTGAACCTGCGCGGACTGAGCAATGTGCGCACACTGGTGCTGGTGGACGGCAAGCGTTTCGTTCCCTTCGATTACGGCGGCGCCGTGGACGTCAACAACATCCCGCTGTCCCTGCTTGAAAGCGTGGAAGTGATGACCGGTGGCGCCTCGGCCGTCTACGGTTCCGATGCCATGGCCGGCGTAGTCAATTTCAAGCTCAGGCGTGACTTTGAAGGACTCGAGTTCGGCATGCACCTGGGGCGCACCGGCGAAAACGATGGCGACACCGCAAACTTCAATCTGACCGGCGGAATGAATTTCGCCAGCGGTCGCGGCAATGTCATGCTGCACCTGGGATGGACGGACCGCGATGCGGTATCAACCGCAAACCGGGATTTCTCCCGCTTCGCGCTGGCCACCGCCAACGGCTCACTGGGCGGCTCGCCCGCCGACACGCAAGGCACGCTGTTCTGCATTCCAGGCTGTTTTCCGCCAGGCAGCGCTTCGGGACAGTCGCTGGTGAGCTTTTCACCACAGGGTGATCTTGCTCCCACCGGCAGCCGTTTGTTCAACTACAACCTGTACAACTACCTGCAGGTGCCACTGGAACGCATGCAGGGTACCGCTTTGCTGAATTTCGATTTCAGCGATTCGATCAGCGCCTACGGGCGGTTCACTGCCGCCGAGTCGAAGGTGGATACTGCAATCGCTCCTTCCGGCACCTTCTTTACCCGTACCTTCGACATACCTCTGTCCATCCTGAGCGCACAGGCACGCCAGGTGCTCAGCGACCGCATCATCAACGGCACCGGCGCCGCCGGCACCGATGGCCTGCCCGACCCGGCATACGACACCAACAACGATGGGATTGTCGACACCGACGCAATAGCCACCGAGTACTTTACTCGTCGCACCCTGGAAACCGGCGCGCGCGAGACACTCAATCGCACGGTAGCCTGGCAGGCGGTGGCCGGGCTGCGCGGCCCGCTGAATCCGGACTGGCGCTGGGAGGTTTCCTACCAGTACGGCCGCACCAAGCTGTCGCATGACTATACAAACGACATCAACGAAACAATGATGCAGGCCTCCATCCTCGGTTGCCCGCCGGGATCGCCGCCGGGCTGTGTGCCGGGCAACTTCTTCGGCGACGGCAACCTCAGCGATGAAGCGGCACGCGCCCTCGCCCTGAAACTGAACAATACCGCTTACTCCGATCAACAGATCTTCATGGCTGCCCTGTCGGGAAATCTCGGCGAATCGGTACGTCTGCCTGGCGCCGGACCCATCGGCGCTGCGCTGGGCGTCGAATACCGGCGCGAGGAATCGGAAGCGATTCCGGATGACTGCCTGAGCACTCCCGGTTGCAGCGGCGGCTACGGAATTTTCTATCCGGTCAACGCGGCCTATTCAGCCCGCGAACTGTTCGGCGAACTGCTGATACCCGTGCTCGAGGACCGCAGCTTTGCCCATAGTTTCACCCTCGAAACCGGCGTGCGTTTGTCCGGCTATTCCAATGCGGGTGGAGTCAGCGCCTACAAGTTCGGCGGCAGCTGGGCTCCGCTTTCCTCCGCGCTGCGCTTCCGCGGCCTCTATCAGAAGGCTGTACGCGCACCGAATATCTTCGAGTTTGGTTCACCCATCCAGCAGTCCCGGACATCCGCCTCGGGCGATCCGTGCGCGGGAATGCCAACCGGGCCGCTGCGCGATCTGTGCCTTGCCACCGGTGTGCCGGCATCAGCCTTCAGCATAGGCGTGCCGGACGCTATCGGCGGCCAGATCAACGCCTTCGAGGGTGGCAACCCCGACCTGGGTGAAGAGGACTCCGACACCATCACCGCCGGCCTGGTATGGGCGCCCGACGGAGCGCTGGCAGGCATGAGCCTGCAGCTGGACTGGTACCGCATCCGTATCGACAACGCCATCACCACGCTTTCGGCGAATGACATCCTGAACGCCTGTTACAACGAACAGTTCAATCCTGAGCGCAATCCGAACAGCCCGGCCTGCGGACTGATCCTGCGCAACCCGGTCACCGGTGGCCTCGTCGGCAATCCGGCATATGGAGTCTCCAAGCGCAACGAAAACATCGCCTTTCTCGAGACTGAGGGCGTCGACCTGGCCTTCGACTACAGCCTCGACACCACGGACATGGGCCGCTTTCAGTTCTCGCTGCTCGGCACGAAAGTGCTGCGCAACGATCGCAAGGGCTCCGCGGAGCTACCGGTACGCGAATGCGCCGGCCGCTATGGCTCAAGCTGCGGCAGTCCGGATCCAGAGCTGCGTTTCCGCCAGCAGACGACCTGGAGCATCGGAGAGTTTGATCTGGGCTACAGCTGGCGCTATCTGAAGGAAACGGCCTTCGATAACCCCACGGCGGCCTTCGAACCCTTCCGCACCCTTGGCGACCGCCACTACTTTGATCTCATGCTCGGCTGGAAGCCGGCGCGTTTCGAGGGCCTGTCACTGCGTGTCGGCGTGGACAATCTGTTCAACCGCGAGCCGCCGCTGGTCGGCGAAGATGCGGGGCCAACGGACCGCAACAGTGGCAACACCTACCCGGGCACCTTCGATGTGCTCGGCCGCTCCTACTCCATCGCCGCCACACACCGGTTCCGATGACCGGCGTTCCGGATGGACTAGCGGCCTGGATACGGACCCGCTTTCTCATCGGCGCGCGACGTACAATACCTACATGACCGAGCCGCGGCGGGCGGCCCGGATAACAAGAGGTATTGCCATGACCCGTATCCAGCGCGCCCTGCTCCTTTGTGCCACATCACTGCCCGTGCTGTGCCTCGCCGCCGAGCCGGACCCTGCTCCGCCCACCATGGCCCGGGTTCTGGAGCAGTCCACCGCTTCCGACTGGCGATCACTCGATCCGGATAGCACGCTGTATATGGAACTGCCCGGCGGCCGGGTGGTGATCGAGCTGGCGCCGGGCTTCGCTCCGCAGCATGCACGCAACATCAAGATCCTGGTGCGCGCCGGTTATTTCGATGGCCTGGCCATTATTCGCTCACAGGACAACTACGTCGCACAGTGGGGCGCTCCGGAGGAGATGGACGCACGGCAGGTGCATCCGTTGGGCGAGGCCAGGCCCAGGCTTGCGGCGGAGTTCACAACGCCCATTTCAGCCGCCACGCCTTTCACCGCTCTGCCGGACTTTGATGGCTACGCCCCGCAGGTGGGTTTCTCCAATGGTCTGCCGGCGGCGCGCGATCCCGAGAGCCAGCGCACATGGCTGTGTCACTGCTATGGCGCGGTGGGCGTGGGACGCGACAACGAATCTGACAGCGGCAATGGCGCCTCGTTGTATGCGGTGACCGGACATGCGCCGCGTCACCTCGATCGTAATGTCACGCTGGTGGGACGGGTGATGCAGGGCATGGAGCTGCTGTCGACATTGCCGCGTGGGGCCGGTGCCATGGGTTTCTATGGAACCGCGGCTGAGCGGGTACCGATTAAATCAGTCAGGCTGGCGGCAGATGTGCCAATGGCCGAACGCTCGAATCTGGAGATTCTGCGCACCGACACGCAAACCTTCACGCAACTGGTGGAGGCGCGACGCAACCGGCGCGAGCAGTGGTTCAAGGTGCCGGCGGGCTATGTCGGACTGTGCAATGTACCGATTGTTGTGCGACAGAAAAAGCACGAGGCTCCTGAATAGGAGCCGGCAGCGGCTCAGGCCTGCGGGCCTAGAACGAATGGCACTTACATAAGCGGAACATTCTGAAGGACTTCAGGCCGGGTCTGTGGTTCGGACAGGGTTTTCGGGGCTGTGTGAGGCAGGATGCCGAACCCAGAGCCTCCAGGGATGGATT
>JAJFKF010000047.1 GCA_021773365.1 Gammaproteobacteria bacterium
TGCGCGGCCTTGGCCACGATCACGCCGGCGAATGGTGCCCGCACCGTGGTGTAGTCCAGCTGGACCTGTGCGGCGTCCACACCCGCCCGGGAGAGCGTGACCTGCTGCTCCTGGGAGCGGGTCTGAGCCTGCAGGGATTCCATCTGGGTGCGTGCGGTCTCCAGCGCCTGCTGCGAGACCAGATTTCGCGCCACCAGATTCTCGCTGCGCGCAAGATCCCGGCGCGCCTGGGCCAGCTGGGCGTTGTACTGTTCAAGCAGCGCCCGTGCGGTCTGGTACTGAGCACGCGCCTGACTGAGGGCCGCGTTCTGCGCCTTGTTTTCCAGTCGTGCCAGTACCTGCCCGGCTTCCACCCGCTCGCCTTCTTCGATCAATACCTGAGTCAGGGTGCCGGTAATCTGCGCGGAGACAGTCGCCTGCCGACGGGCAGTGACATAGCCAGTGGCCTGCAACACGGCCGTGGCGCCGCCGCTGTTCGACGCAGCGACCGCCGTGGCTGCCTGCACTTCAAACTGCTCACCGCGCAACAAAAACACGGCTGCCAGGCCACCCAGCAATACCACTGTGGCCAGTATGCCGCCGGCGATCCAGCGGCTGCGGGGCGTAACGGAGCCCTCACGGTCACCACGCTCGATTCGCAGAGCCTGGAGCAGTTCGTTGTTGTCGACGGGCATGCAGGCTCCGTTCGCGGGGCGCAAGAACAATCAAGTGACGATATCATGCAGTCTGAGTGTTCTGAACTGATTTTCGCGGCCCGAAGCAACCCTCCAGGATATGCAAAACCCTGCACTCGTCGATATCGGCATCAACCTGGCCCATGACAGCTACGACGACGATCGGGCTCAGGTCATCGAACGCGCGCAGGCCAGTGGGGTGCAGTACATGCTCATCACCGGTTCGGATCTGGCGAGTACACGAGCCGCCATCGAGCTGGTACGTGAGCGACCGCTGGCCCTGCGAGCCACGGCCGGCGTTCATCCGCACCACGCTTCCGGACTGACCGACCGCCAGCTACCGGAGCTTGAGGCGCTGATGCGCCTCCCGCAGGTCTGCGCCGCGGGTGAGTGCGGCCTGGACTACTTCCGCAATTTCTCCCCCGCGACCGATCAGGCACGCGCCTTCCATTGGCAGCTGGAGCTGGCCGTACGCACCGGCCGTCCGGTATTCCTGCATCAACGCGATGCCCACGCCGATTTCGTGCGCATCCTGCGTGAATATCTGCCATCCGCGAACAAGCCCGGCCTGGCAGGTGGGGTCGCGCACTGCTTCACCGGCTCGGCAGCCGAGGCCGAGGAATACCTGTCGCTGGGGCTGTACATCGGCATTACCGGCTGGCTGTGCGACGAGCGCCGCGGCGCGCATCTGAAGGAGGTGGTTACCCGCATTCCCATCGACAGGCTTCTCATCGAGACCGACGCTCCCTATCTGCTGCCGCGGGATTTGCCGGTGAAACCGGCATCCCGCCGCAACGAGCCGATGTATCTGCCACACATTCTCGGTACCATCGCCAAAGCTCGTGGCGAGGACTTCCCGACGCTGGCGCAGGCAACGACGGCCAATGCCGCCCGCCTGTTCGGCTGGCCATCCCAGGAGAATGCCTGGGGGGATGCCTGAGTGCCGCGTCCTCAGGAGTTATCCACAATTCAAGGGTGGGGATACCCATGAATTGTGGATAACTCCTGAGGACGCAGAACCGTAAAGTTACCTCATAATTGTCGTGTAAAAGGTTGTTTCAAATGACAAAATCAATTGATTCCACGCAGGCCCGCAAGTTTGTCGACGCCACCTGGGACGACTCCATCCTGCCCACCCTGTGCGAGTACGTACGCATCCCCAACAAATCCCCCCTGTTCGATCCGGACTGGGAGAAAAACGGCCACATGGAGAAGGCCATCCAGCTGATGGCCGACTGGTGCCGCAAGCAACCCATCAAGGACATGAAGCTGGAAATCGCCCGCCTGCCGGGCCGCACGCCACTGCTGTTCATCGAAATCCCCGGTGAAGTGGACGACACCGTGGTGCTGTACGGCCATCTGGACAAGCAGCCGGAATTCACCGGCTGGCGCGAGGGCCTGAGCCCCTGGGAGCCGGTGATCGAGAACGGGAGGCTCTACGGCCGCGGCGGCGCCGATGACGGCTACGCGGTGTTCTCCTCGCTGACCGCCATCGCCGCCCTGCAGGCGCAGGGTATCCCTCACGCGCGGTGCGTGGTTCTGATCGAAGCCTGCGAGGAAAGCGGCAGCCCCGACCTGCCCTTCCATGTCGATGCCCTCGCCGCCCGCATCGGCACACCCAGCCTGGTGGTGTGCCTGGATGCTGAAACCGGCGACTACGATCGCCTGTGGCTGACTACTTCGCTGCGCGGAAACATCGTCGGCACACTGGACATCGAACTGCTCACTGAAGGCGTGCATTCCGGTGCGGGAAGCGGCATCAGTACCTCCTGCGTGGATGTGCTGCGCCAGCTGCTGCGCCGCCTGTCCAATGAGAACAACGGCGATCTGGAACTGAACGAACTGTACGTTAAGATTCCCGACGAGCGCCGCGAACAGGCCGTGGCGGCGGCCAAGGTGCTTGGCGACACGGTGGCCGCGCGCATGCCGTTCGCCCCGGGCGTGGGGCCGATGTCGAACGACCCGCTTGAGCTGCTGCTGAATTCCACCTGGAAACCCACGCTGGTGATCACCGGCATCGACGGCCTGCCCGCTGTGGGTAACGCCGGCAACGTGCTGGTACCGAAGGTTGCCGTCAAACTGTCCTTCCGCCTGCCGCCCACCTGCGACGCCGGCAAGGCGGCCGCAGCCATCAAACGGACGCTGGAAGCCGATCCGCCCTACGGCGCACGCGTGAGCTTCACCTCAGGCGCGGACACCGGCGGCTGGAACGCGCCGCCGCTGAAGACCTGGCTGGAGGAGTCCATGCAGGCGGCCTCGAAGGCCTGCTTCGGCAATGACGTCATGCTGATGGGTACGGGCGGGACAATTCCGTTCATGGGAATGCTGGGTGAGAAATTTCCGCAGACGCAGTTTCTGGTGACCGGGGTGCTGGGACCTCACTCCAACGCGCATGGGCCCAACGAGTTTCTGCATATCGACTATGCAAAGAGGCTGACCGCTGCGGTGGCACTGGTGATGGCGCAGCACGCGCAGCAGTAAGACAGCGGTCGTTACGGCATTACCGTTCAATCACGCCGGATCAATATCTCTTCAGGTCGCTTGGCCGCACCGCGGCCTTGATCCGCTCCCAATCCGGCTGAAAACGCGCCAGCGTGGCCTGCATGGCCGCCGGTTCCACCGGTGCGTACTCGCCCGGCAGCGAATCGAGCATCAGTACACACCGGGGGCGACCCTTGGGAAAGCGCGCACGCGCGGTGAACAACACCCGCCCCTCGACGGGGGTCTCCCCGGCCAGCAGCTTCACCGCAGCCACCCGGTCGTACAAGGCGCCCTGGGGATTGGCAAAGCTGTAACGGTGATTGCGCGCCATCACCGTCCACTCGTCCATCTGATCGCCGCCAAAGACCATCCCTGTAGTCTCGCGCAGATCAAGGACCAGCACGCCGCGCTGCGTCAGGAGCAGGAAATCGACATGCAGCTGTCCGTCCATGCCGTCTGGTATCAGCACATCCATCACCATGTCATGAGATCCGGCGCGCACCGCCCGGCGCAGCTTGCGCAGCGTTGCATAGCGCCGGTAGCGCATGTAGCCATACACGGCCGCAGCCATGCACAGCGCACCGATGGCGATACAGGCCAGCAACCACGGATCGATGCGTTCGAAATCAAGATTCATGCTGCTATCAGTTCCTGCTTGAACAAACCGGCATCGGCATCGAGTTGACGGCAGTGAGCCGGCAGCGTCAGCAACGCGGCCAGTGCCTCAGGCACCGGTATTTCCCGGCCGATCAGGGGTTCGACAATTTCGCTGAACTTCGCCGGATGGGCCGTGGCCACGATCACCCAGTGATGCGCCTCGCGCTCCTGCTGCGGCAACCTGGCATAGGCCTCGGCTGCAGTGGCCGTATGTGGACACCAGACCCGACCCCAGGTGGCATAGTCGGCACGGATGCGCGCGCATATGGCGTCATCGTCCACGGATACAGCCTGCACCTGATCGCGCAGTGCATGAACTTGTGGATACAGCGCACGCAGACGTTCCATGTTGCTCGGATCGCCCACATCCATCGCCGAAGCCAGCGTCGCCACGCTCGAACGTGGCTGCCATTGCCCGGTCTGCAGGTAGTCCGGCACGGTACGGTTGGCATTGTGAGCCAGCACGATACGCCCGATGGGCAAACCCGCCTCCCGCGCCCATACGCAGGCCATGACATTGCCAAGGTTGCCGCTGGGAACAATGAACGAGGCCTTGCGTCCGGTCCGCTCCTGCACCTGCAGGCTGGCCGCTGCGTAGTAGACCAGCTGCGGCAGCAATCGACCGATGTTGATGCTGTTGGCTGAGGACAGCTCGCGTGCAGCGGTGATGTCAGCGTCGCTGAAGGCGCCTTTCACCAGGCGCTGGCAGTCGTCGAAACTGCCGCGAACTGCATAGCTATGAACATTGTCGCCCCAGCAGGTCAGCTGCTGCTGCTGCCGGGGTGAAACCTGACCGAGGGGGAACAGTACAAACACCTCCACCCATGGCCGGCGATGAAAGGCAGCCGCCACTGCGCCGCCCGTATCCCCGGAGGTAGCCACCAGGATGGTCAACGGCCGCTGCGAGCCGGCACGTACACGTTCAAGGCAACCGGACAGAAAGCGCGCACCGAAATCCTTGAAAGCGGCCGTGGGACCGTGGAACAGTTCCAGCACTTCAACCGGCTCGCGACCCGATTCCAGCGCAACCAGCGGAGCGGGAAAGTTGAATGCCTCGCTGGCAATCTGCGCCAGCTCCGGATGCAGTTGATCGCCGGAGAAGAAAGGCTCCAGCGCCCAGTGCGCCACAGCCGGCAGCAAAGTGGAATCCGGCCCGCCCTGCAGACGCGGCAGTGATTGCGGAATGTACAGCCCGCCATCCGGCGCCAGGCCCCTGCCAATGGCTGTGGTCAGCGTGGCTGTCCGTTCGACGTTGCGGCTACTGGCGAAAATCATCTTCAGGCCGTGCCATCCTCGATCCGTGCACCAGGCGGCTCGATCATGGTGACCCAGCTATCCGCATCCAGCCCATGTGCGGAAAATGCCGCCACCATGGCCCCACGGATAGCCTCCGCCCGCGGCGCCTCGCACCAGGCGAACACCGTCGGCCCCGCACCGGAGATCGAGCAACCCAGCGCGCCGTGCGCCATGGCGGCAGTACGAACCTCTGGAAATCCGGGAATCAGGGTCTGGCGCTGACGCTCGATAACCACGTCCTCGAATGAATCACGAATGAGATCCAGATCACCCGAGTAACAGCCGGAGATGAAACCGGCCAGATTGGCCGTCTGCCAGACAAAATCCGACAGCGTCACGTTTGCGCTCAGCACCCCCCGCGCCGCACGCGTTTCCAGTTCCAGGTGCGGATGCACCAGCACGCAGCGCACTCCGCCCGGCACCGGCACCTGTTTGATACGCGGGTTATCCACGCCCACCGTCAATACCAGCCCGCCAAACAGCGACGGGGAGATGTTGTCGACGTGCACCGAGCCGCTGGCCACCTGTTCGCCGTGCATGGCGCACTTCAGCAGCGTCATCTTGTCAGCCGGGTTTGGCAGCAGCGCATTGGCGGCGACCACAGCTGCTACGGCGGAGGCTGCCGAACCACCAAGGCCTGAACTCAAGGGAATGCCCTTCTCGATCTGCAATTCAACGCCGCCCTGCCCGCCCTGGGCCTCCCACAGGCTCATGACAGCCTTGCCCGCGGTATTGCGCTGCGCATCGAGCGGCAGGCGGGTGACCACCCCGGTAATGGCCGTGATGCGTACGCCCGGTTTATCTGTGCGCCGCGCAGTGACACGGTCCCCCAGGGCCTGCACCGTGTGACCGAGGATGTCGAACCCGATACCGACGTTGGCAACGGTGGCCGGGGCAAAAGCGACAGCCGAATCGCGCATGCTTACTCCTATAAACGCGCGCCGAGATAGGCGCACAGACGCAGCAGGTCGGCGAACACACCGCCGGCGGTGACTTCCGGGCCCGCGCCCGGCCCCTGCACGATCAGGGGATTATCGCAGTATCGCCGGGTGGCGAAACGTACGATATTGTCCGTCAACGCGATGCCCGCAAAAGGATGGCTCCGCTCCAGCGCCACGCAACCCACGGTTGCCTTGCCGGCCGGGTCGAGGCGTCCGACGTAACGCAGCACGCAACCCTCGGCATGCGCGCGTCGATAGCGTTCCTGGATGTGGGCATCGTGCTCGGGCAGACGCTGCAGGAATTCCTCCAGCTCACACCTGACGAGGCTTTCCGGCACCAGGCTCTCCACCTGCACATCCTCGAGTTCAAGTTCCATGCCCATCTCACGACCGAGAATGATCAACTTGCGCGCCACATCCATTCCGGAAAGGTCATCGCGCGGATCGGGTTCCGTGTAGCCCCGGGCCTTCGCCTCCCGCACGATGGTGGAGAACGGTACGGTGCCATCGTAGATATTGAACAGGTACGCCAGCGTGCCCGAGAAGATACCCTCGATACCCGTTACTTGGTCTCCCGTGGCACACAGGTCGCGCACGGTCTGGATTACCGGCAGGCCGGCGCCCACCGTAGCCTCGTACAGATAGTGGCTGCCGGCAGCGCGGCGCGCGGCGCGGATGGCGCGATAGTTCTCGAGCCCGCCGCTGTTCGCTTTCTTGTTTGGCGTCACCAGGTGCACGCCTGCCCCCAGCCATTCGGCATAGTGAGCCGCCACATCAGCACTGGCGGTGCAATCGACAATTACGGCATGCGGCAGGAAATCGGCGTTGACGAAGGCAGCGAACTGCGCGCTATCCGCTTTCTGGCCTGCTTCCGCGAGTCGCTCGCGCCAATTGCGGAGATCGATGCCGCCATCATCCAGCAGCATGCGACTGGAACTCATCAGTCCGCGCACCCGCAGATCAAGCCTGAACTCGCTGCGCAGCCGTTCGATCTGGCCAGCGAGTTGGTCGAGGAAGACTCCACCCACGGTTCCGGGACCGATCACGCCGAGCGAAACGGTGTGCGGTGAAAGATAGAAAGCGGCGTGCACGGCCCGCAGCGCCTTGGTGGTGCTGCGGCCATCGATGACCAGCGAGATGTTGCGTTCCGAGGCGCCCTGGGCGATGGCGCGGATATTGACCGCTGCACCGGCCAGGGCAGAGAAAACCCGTGCCGCCACGCCGTGCGTGCCGGCCATGCCATCGCCCACTACCGCCAGAATGCTCAGGCCCCGGTCCACGGTCACGCTCTGGATCTGCCCCTGCTGCAACTCGCCGTTAAATGCGCGGCGAATCACTTCCTCGGCCTCATCAGCCTGGGTCTCCGGTATGGCACAGCAGATGGAGTGTTCCGAGCTGCCCTGCGAGATCAGGATGACGGAGATGTTCTCCTCACGCAGCGCGCCGAACAGCCGGCTCGCGGTGCCAGGCACACCAATCATGCCCGCCCCTTCCAGATTGAGCAGCGCAATCGCTCCAATGCTGGTGATGCCCTTGACTGGCAACTTTGACTCCGGCTGTGCGCAGATCAGCGTACCGGGTTTTTCCGGCGCAAAGGTATTGCGGATGTACAGCGGGATATCGCAATCCACGGCCGGCGCCATGGTCTGCGGATGCAAGACCTTGGCGCCGAAATAGGCCAGCTCCATGGCTTCCGTATAGGACAGGGAGTCGATCACCTGGGCATCGGGCACCAGCCGCGGATCGGCGCTAAGCACCCCGTCCACGTCGGTCCAGATGTGAATCTCCCGCGCCTGCAGCAGTGCACCGAAGATCGAAGCCGAGAAATCACTGCCGTTGCGCCCAAGTGTAGTCTGCAGCCCGCGCGTGTCGGTGGCAATGAAGCCGGTGATGACCGCGATGGACGGAGCTGCAGAGGCCAGGACCGCATGCAGGCGGCGGCTTGATTCCTCCCACTGCACAGCCGGACCCAGCGGCCCCCACTCCACCACCAGCACCTTGCGCGCATCCACCCAATACACGTCACCGGAGCCAGCCGCCTGCTGCTCCCGCAGCAGCGCGGCAAACAAACGAGTCGACCAGATCTCGCCAAACCCCGCCACCAGATCGCGAATGTTGCGGCCCGCCATGCGGGTCAGTCTGACCGTCTGCAGGACCCCGAGAATATCGCGGCAATCGGTTTTCAGCTCGGCAACATAGGCCGCTGCCGCGCCGGGCTTGAGCAGCGATTCGGCCATGCCGATGTGTCGTTCGCGCAATTCCGCCAGGCGTGATTCAAAGGCAGGATCCTGCCGCTCGGCCAGGCCCAGTATCTCGTACAGCGCATCGGTGGCGCCACGGCTGGCTGAAAGCACAACTGCCTGCGCTGGCCCTTGCACTGGCCCCTGCGCCGACGCCGCAGCTCTGCCGGGGCCTGCTGGCGCCTTTGCCAGGACAATAGCGGCAACGCGCCGGAAGCATTCAGCGTCGGCGAGGCTTGAGCCGCCGAATTTATGCACGACCCAGGTAGACATCGAACTGAACTTGGAGTGATTCCCGCGAAATGCAGCGCGGGACTGTAATGGAGAACCTTCAACCCGTCCACTGGCCAGGACCGACAGCCTCGGCCCGGTGTGCCTGCAACAGACGGGACAGATGCTCCGTCAGCCTCTCCTCGTCGAGCACCACATCCTCGGACAGGTGCTCCTCGGTAACGCCTGCGGCAGTCTCCCGGGCCGACATCGTGAGACTGTCACTGTCGTATTCAACGCGGATATCCCGGCCGGAGAGCCCTTCCTTGCGCAGAAATGCGGGCACCGGCCACAGGCTGCGGTCCCATTCGGGCGACACGGCCACCACCCGCCACAGACCGCGGTGCAGGCCTGTGTCCTTGAAACGGCAGACCAGTTCGGCGTCGGCCGCGACAAGCTCCCGAATTCCGGAGGTAATATCCGCCTGGTTTCGCCGCGGGCCGAAAAAATATCCCAGCAGCACCGAGCCTCGGCGAGGCTTGCGCGCGATCAGTCCCAGCGCAAAGCCACCGTGCCCCAGGGGCACACTGAAGAAATTACCCTCCCGGTATTTCTGGCTCATGCCCGCATCCTAGGAGTCCGTCCGAGTAACGGTTTCTGACGGCGATATACAGGCATCGAGTAAGCGTTTCATATGGACATTTCCGATAGTCAGACCTGGAGGAGAGGACCGAACGGTGTCCCGGCACAGGCTTCAGGGAGCTTTCAGCGCCTTGGCCAGCTTCAACAGGTTATGAACCGTGCAGATCAAACTCCATTCGCCTTGCACCTTCTCAAGACCGCGCAATAGGAACTGCCGGAAGCCGCGCGCCTGCTTGATCTGGCCAAAGACCGGTTCAACGACGGACTTGCGAAGCCGGTAGCGGCTGCGTCGACCTCCGCGGGCCATTTTCGTGCGCATCGCCGCCACTCGGGTTCCCTCGGTAGTACGTCTTCGGCCGGCGGCGCTGGCCTCATGATGGCGTTGCCGTCCCGTGGCGATATAAGCGTCCACACGATGGCGTGCAAGGACGGCAAGGTTGCCCTCCGAGCAATAGCCGGCATCGGCGGAGAATTCCTGCGCCTGTCGCCCGGTGTTTGCTTTGATCTGCTTGAGGGTCGGCGCAAGTTGTTGCACATCGTTGGCGCAATTGCTCAGGCTCTGCGCAATAATGATCTGCGCCTGACTGTCCACCGCCGCCTGCGCGTTGTAGGCCTGCACATACTCCTTGCCGGACTTGCGCATGATGCGGCTTTCCGGGTCCGTGAAGTTGCGCTGCGCCTTGGACTTCGGAGCGGCTTCGCCAGCCGCGCTCGCCTCCGCTTCCAACGCCTTGCGGGCTTCGCGGATTTTGGCGATCCGCCGCTGTTTATCGGCCACCCAATCGGGCAACTCATCCCCGCGCCGCTGTCCGTGCTGACGATCCTCCGCCGCATCGGTCGAGTGCGCCTGCTTGAACCACTCGCGCACCTGGCGCTTCAGATGCAACTCCGTCTCACGCATGCGTCCATAGCTCATCGCCTTATGCTTGCTGGCGTTCGCCTTCATCTTGGTGCCATCCAGCGAGACGTGTCCGAGCTTCACCAGCCCCGCGAGCTGGCACAGCTGCAAGACCTGCACGAACAACCCTTGCAGGGCTTCGAGGTGGCGCTTGCGAAAATCACTCACGGTGCGAAAGTCCGGCCGATTCAACCCCGTCACGGCCATGAAATCCATCCGATCCTCGCAACCCCGGGCAATGCGCCGCGAGGAATACACACCCTGGCAGTACGCGTACAGCAACAGTGCCGTCATCATCACCGGGTGGTAGGGCGGGTAACCCCGCTCCTCCTTCTCGTACGGGGCCAGAATCTCGGACAAATCCAGCTGTTCGCGCACCGTGTCCCGGATGAAATGCGCCATATGGTCCAGCGGCACAAAATCCATCACCGACGGCGGCAGCAGCCAGCCCTGCTCCACGTTCCACTCACGGAAGGTCTTCGACATGCGGCATGATCCCCAGCACAATCCCAGGCCCAAGTTTAGCGGATCAGCTGTTACTCGGACGGACTCCTAGCAGCCAGCAGCGGCAATCGTCACTGCGGCCTCAATTGCGTGGGCCGACCCACCAGGAGGTGGGTCGATGTCACCGGTCAAGAATCAAGGCAAGAGCCTAGCGGGACTGCTGCACCCGGATCGCCCAAAGATCAGCGATCGTCGCCTGTGCGCAGTCATTGCTGACTGACTTGAAGGCCTTATGGGACTCTTCCATGTGACCTGCCCGGAAATAGGCCAGACCGAGCAGCATGCGCGCATCATTGGCGTCCTTCAGGCCTCCTTTCTTCAGACCGTGCTTCAGGGCGGCGATGGCATCCTCGTTCTTACCATAGCTCAGATACAGCGCGCCGAGTTGCAGATCCGGCTCACCGGTACTGGAAGCCCGCGCCTCCTCCATACGCACTGGCAGCAGCTTACGCGCTGCCTGCGCCCTGGCTTCGGCCGCAGTCAGCACCCGCTCGTGACGAGACCGGTCTTTGTTATCAAGTACCTTGTTGGCGAATCCCTTCCTGATGACCAGCACGGCCTCTCCTGGCACACCAAACTCCTGGTCCATCATCATCTGTGCCATTTCAACATAGTCGGCAGGCTTCTTCAGCACGCCCAGGTCGAGCATCAGGCGGTAGAAGTTCAGCTTGGCGCGATCATCGGCAACACCGCGCGATTGCATATCGAGCAACGTGGACCAGTGCTCGCGCGAAGGAAATGTACGCACCAGTTCCTCGCGCGTTTGCAGCACACCCTTGTCGTCATCCAGCGCGTAGTAGCTGTTGAGCTTGAGTATCAGCCAGTTCTGCTCCAGGCGCTTGCCGCGTCGCCTCGCGGTGGACATGGCCTCGTTGATGGCGCCAATGGCATGACGATAGTCCTTCTGCTGGAAGTAGGCCTGTGCCAGCAGTTGATGTGCCTCCGGATCGGAGGCACCACCGGCAGCGATCCAGCGTTTGCAGTACTCGACAATTTTCGGGTTGTTCCGCAGTTGCACGTACAGAGTAGTGAGCGTCTTGAGGCGGTCCTCGACCTTGGAGGCCGGCATGGCGCTGGACTGCAGGTTCTGCTCGTAGACGCGCGCCGCTGCGGCATAGTTGCGCTGGCCGAGCAGTGCATAGGCCTTCAGCTCATTGATGCTGTACACCTCGTAGGTCGTCTTCTTTTTTACGGCTTCGGCTTCCCTGATCTTGATCAGCGCGCTGTCCCATTTCTTGTTTCTGATATCTATTTGCGCGGCAGCCAGCGGCTTGCCGACCTCGCGGCTGAACTGCGGGGCATCCGCTGCGGCGGCGGCGGCACAGGCGATCAGGATGGAAGCGACTAACAGGTGGCGCATGATGTATTCCTCACGTACTCACTGCGGCTGGCTGCCGCAGATAAACCAGCCAAAGGTCCGCCAGCAATTGCAGCTGCTGACGCAGATTGTCTCCAGCCGCCCCACCGGCGCCGACACGTTCGAATGCCTTTGCGGCCTCATCCTTGCGCTGCAGCTTGAACAGCGCCCGGCCGAGCATGAGATCCGCCTCGCCAGGGTGACGCAATCCGCCCTTCGCCTGGCCGCGCTTGATGGCCTGCACGGCTTCTGCGTACTGACCATAGCTTATGAAGGCTATGCCGAGCTGAACATCCGCCTCACCGCTTTTCGCGGCCTTCGCCTCCTGCTCCAGCGATGTCAATGAACGCCGATCGGCTCGCGCAGCGGTCTGGGCCTCCTGCAGCATCTGCCGTCCGCGTTCCTCGTCGAACTCGCCGACGAATATCTCGCGACTCTTGCCCTGCTCCAGTACCGTCACGGCCTCGCCGGGAAAGCCCATACGCATGGCAATACGGCCGATTTCCACGTAGTCATCCACGCCCTGCAGCATGTCGGTATCGAACATGAGGCGGTAGAGGTTGAGCAAGGCGCGCTGATCGGTGTCGGGCTGGCGCTTCAGCAGACGGAACAGGTCTTCCCAGTATCGCTTCTTGGGAAACTCCACTGCCAACGCTTCCAGCGCATGCAAAATGCCGGCTGTGTCCTTGAGGTCCACCGAACTGTTGAGCTGAACCTGAAGCCAGGTTTCTTCCGGCGCCTTGCCGGCGGTGCGCGCGTCTTCAATCGCCTTTGCCATGGCTGCTACCGCATTGCGGTGGTCGCCGGCCAGGTAGTAGGCACGTCCGAGCATGGAACGCAGTTCCGGTTCCGGCTGCGTGGCATCCGCCAGCACGCGATTGCCGAACTGCACGGCCTTGTCGTAGTTCTTGATCTCATAGTTCAGCTGCATCAGCAGCCGTACGCGCTCATTCAGGCGCTCCTCGGGCATATAGCCGGAATCCAGCGCACGTTCGAAGGCTGCGGCGGCAGGTTCGTACTCACCCATGCGGGTCTGGATGAAACCGGCCATCTCATCGATCTGGAAGTCATCAAAAGCCGTGCGCCCTTCGATGGCCCGGGCCGCCTGCACGTGAGTCATCGCCTCTTCCCACTGCTCGGCTGTGGCTGCGGCATGCGCCTTCTGCAACGGCTCGACGACACTAGCGCTGACCTGCGGCTGCTGTGTGGCCGGTTCCTGCGCATGCGCGTACTGCACCGCCGGAGCGCCGCATAGCAGCGCCAGGACCGCGGCGGCGGCCAGTCCGGTTGGTACGACTTTCGCTTCTTTCTTCACGCTTACCCCCAATTGGCGCTACGGTCAGGTAGCGACTGCTGGCCCGTATAGTCCGGCGCCTGCAAGCAAACTGTAATGCATTGGACTCCATGCGCCCGCAAAAATTCTCGCCGAGCCGGTATTTCCGGCACAACTCGTTGAATTTTATACCCCCCCAAAGAGCCAGACCGGCCCCGGAGCGCGAGCGGGCGATGCCGCTCAATCCATGAACTGTTCCTGGCCGACAAAGCCCAGGCGAGTGATGCCCAGGCGCTGCGCCATGGCCAGCACCTTGGCCACGTAATCGTATTTCACGCGCCGGTTGGGCCGCAGGTGGATTTCCGGCTGGTTGGCCTGCGAGGCGGCGGCATTGAAGTAGCTGGACAGGGTGGCATCATCCACCGGCGCACCGTCCCACAACACCGTGCCGTCGAAATCCACCTCCACCTCAATGGCGGTGCGTTGTTCCTGCTGGGTGTCGGGATTGGGCCGCGGCATATCGAGCTTCACAGCGTCGGTCACCGTCGGCAGGGTCATGATCAGCAGGATCAGCAGACATAACATCACGTCGATCAACGGCGTGGTGTTGATGTCCATCATGCTGCTGTCATCATCAGAAACGCTCATCGACATGGCGGGGTCTCTTTGGATTCTCTATGAAGATGCGCTCAGCGCACCTGGAGGCGCTGCCCGCCACGATCAGGTTCGGTGATGAAGCCAATCTTCAAAATGGCGGATTGCTGACACATCACCACCACGCGGCCGACGTACTCGTAGCGCACTTCCTTGTCGGCGCGAATATGCACCTCCGGCTGTGGTGTGAGCGGCGCAATCTGCTTGAGCCGGTCAAGCAATTCGCCGCGATCCGGCACATACAGTTCGTTCCAGAACGTACGCCCATTGGCATCGATGGCTATGACGATATTCTCCGGTTTGGTCTCCGTGGGAATATTCGACGCCTTGGGCAAATCCACCTGCACCGCGTGGTTGATGACTGGAATGGTGATCAGAAAGATGATCAACAGAACCAGCATCACATCCACCAGCGGCGTGGTGTTGATTTCCGCGAGAACGCCGCTGTCGTCCTCGCCTGCGCCAACGTTCATCGACATGGTGACTTACCTGCTGCGCATCGTGCCAGGGGTGACAATGAGCACCCGCATCAGGAGCGTGCCGGGGTCGGCGCTGCGCCGCCCGGGCGTGCCCCGGATTTACCCATCTCGCCGCCGCCGCCCACGCGCGAACCGCTGAGCAGGTAGGCGTGCATATCGGTGGCGAAGTACTTCAACCGCTCGATGACCACCTTGTTACGGCGCAGCAGAATGTTGTAACCCATCACTGCGGGCACCGCCACGAACAGGCCCAAGGCCGTCATGATCAGCGCCTCGCCGACCGGACCCGCCACCTTGTCGATACTGGCCTGCCCTTCGACGCCGATGGTGATCAGCGCATTGAGAATGCCCCATACCGTACCGAACAGGCCCACGAAAGGAGCCGTTGAGCCAACGGTGGCGAGGATCGGCAGGCCGCCCTGCATATAGTTGGTGATGTTGTCCAGTGTGCGCTGCAGGGACTGGCTGATCCACTCATGCAGATCAATCTGGTCAGTAAGCCGCCCCTCGTGGTGCTGCGCAGCGCGCTGGCCTTCCTCAGCAATGGCGCGAAAGGCGTTGTTCTTGCCCTTGAGTTTATCAATGGCCTGCTTGAGATTGCCGGCGCCCCAGAACTCCCGCTCGGCCTGCTTGGCCTGCTGACGCAACTTGCGTTGATCCCATGCCTTGGTGAGCATCACCCACCAGGAAGTGGCGGACATCGCCAACAGCAGAATCAGGGTGGATCGGGATACGAAGTCGCCCTGGGCCCAGAGTTGTTCCAAGCCATAAGGGCTCGCGCCTTCAGCGGTTGTGACGGAAGTTGACATTTAGCCTGATTCCTCTGCGTAGGTCTGGATTGGAGTAGTAGTGAAGAACTTAATAGTCGTCGAGCGTGAACTTCACGCGGAAGGAGTGCCACATCGCGATGGGCTTGCCGTTCTCCGTGGCAGGACGGAAGCGCCAGGCGCGCAGTGCGTGGCGAACGGCAGCATCGTCGAGCTTGGGGAAGCCGCTGCTTTTCTCGACCTTGGCCTCGCCCACCCGACCGTTTTCCTGGATGTACAGCTGCAGAGTGACTGTGCCTTCCTGCCCCAGGCGCCGCGAGACGGGCGGATAAGCCGGCTTGGACAAGCCATTACCGATTGAAGGCAGAGTGCGCTGGACTGGTGATACCACGCGTGGCGGCGGCATTCGTATGGGAGGCGGGGGTTCGGTGGTCGTGGTGATCGTTTTGACGGGTTCCGGCGGATAATCAATGGTGATTTCCGGCGCCGGCACGAAAGGCGGGGGCGTTTCCAGTTCGACTGGCGGCGGCGGCGGTTCGTCGGGCGGTATGATCTCTTCCCTGACGATGTCCACTTCCATTGGACCGGTGACCAGTTCCACTGCCTTGCGAGCCAGACCAGACTTCAATGCGAGCAGAATTCCCACATGCAGCAGTATGACGACGACGATGGCAGTCAGGCGCTGCGGTGAAAGAGATGAATTTGGAGCGTATGCCATAGTCCGTATTCAGTCAGTCGGTGTGAGCAAAAAAAATCGCCCTCGAGCCCAATCATTCGCCAGCATCAGGCTTCGGCACACCGCGTTTTCAGCAGGGATTTTAATAATCTGTAATACCCATTGACACAATCGGCCGAACTCTACCCGGACGTTAACGACAAAACAACTCCCCAACCGCCCATCCAATGGCGGATCCGAGCGAAGAGCCGGAGGTGTTGGCGGGTATTCTTCAACCATGGAGAACAAATTGCAAAGGGTTCAGCGTTGAAGAATACCGGCGCTGCCATTCCTGGCTGGATCGATGCCCACCCGACTCATGGCAGATCCGTCACCGCGCCCAACGAGGCGCTACTCACCGAGCGCGCATATTTCGCCAGCACGCCCCGTTTTGCATAAGGTCGTGGCGCGCGCCACACACGCGCGCGGCGTTTCAGTTCGGCAGCCGAAACCTCCAGGTCTATCCGGCGTTTAACGGCGTCGATGGTAATTCGATCGCCGTTGCGTACATACGCCAACGGTCCGCCGTTGGCAGCTTCCGGCGCAATATGTCCCACGACAAACCCATGGCTGCCGCCGGAGAAACGTCCGTCGGTGATCAGCGCCACCCGGTCACCCAGCCCCTTTCCCATGATGGCGCTGGTGGGGCTGAGCATCTCGCGCATACCCGGCCCCCCACGCGGACCTTCATAACGGATCACCACCACGTCGCCGGCACGCACAGCGCCATCGAGGATGGCCTGCAGGGCCTTTTCTTCCGCATTGAACACGCGGGCACGCCCGGTGAAAGACAGCCCCTCCTTGCCAGTGATCTTGGCCACCGCGCCTTCCGGAGCCAGATTGCCCTGCAGCACCACCAGGTGACTCTCCTTCTTGATCGGGTTCCCAAGCGGCCGCACGATGTCCTGACCTGGTGGATACGGACGCACCCCGGCAAGGTTCTGCTTCAGCGTGTGTCCGGTGACCGTCAGGCAATCTCCATGCAGCAGACCGGCCTGCAACAGTATCCGCATCAGCGGCTGGATGCCGCCGATGGCAACCAGCTCGGACATCAGGTACCGGCCGCTGGGCTTGAGGTCCGCCAGAACGGGTACGCGACGGCCAATGCGCGTGAAGTCCCTCAGCGACAGTTTCACGCGTGCGGCGTGGGCGATGGCGAGCAGGTGCAGCACGGCATTGGTCGAGCCACCCAGGGCTATGGACACCGTAATCGCGTTCTCGAAGGCCTTGCGTGTGAGGATATCCGCTGGCCGGATACCCTTTTTAATAAGGCGCATGACCGCCGCGCCCGCACGACGGCAATCCTCGCGCTTGTCGTCCGAGACCGCATCCTGGGCGGAGCTGTTCGGCAGGCTCATGCCCAGGGCTTCAATGGCCGAGGCCATGGTGTTGGCCGTGTACATGCCGCCGCAGCTGCCGGGCCCGGGGATGGCGGTGCGTTCAACATCCAACAGTTCGTCCGCGGACATGGCGCCGCGTGCCCGCGCACCCACCGCCTCGAATACTGAAACAATGTCGCGATGCTGCGCTCCGGGTCGGATGGTGCCGCCGTAAGCGAATACCGCCGGGCGGTTCAGCCGTGCAAGCGCAATCAGGCTTCCGGGCATGTTTTTGTCGCAGCCGCCGATGGCCACTACCCCGTCAAAGCCCTGGGCGCCCACCACCGTCTCAATGGAATCGGCGATGACCTCGCGCGAGACCAGTGAATAGCGCATGCCGGGCGTACCCATCGAAATGCCATCGGAGACCGTAATGGTATTGAAGATCACATCCTTGCCACCGGCTTCCTGCACTCCGCGGGCGGCGATACGACTCAACTCGTCGATATGCATGTTGCAGGGCGTGAGATTGCTCCAGGTAGAGGCGATGCCCACCTGCGGACGCCCGAAATCGGCATCGTCAAATCCAACCGCGCGCAGCATGGCGCGCGCCGGCGCCTGGGTCAGCCCCTCGACTACCACGCGGGAATGACGCCGCGGATCTGCTTTTACTGTCTTGCTCATTTTGCTTCAAACCTTTCCTCAAGCAGTGCATAAACGGCGCGAATGCATTGCGCCTCCGCCCCCGCCGGGCGACCGGGGCGATCCTTCATGTTCCAGGCGAACAGATCCATGTGCAGCCAGGGTGTATCCGGCGCCACGAAGCGCTGCAGGAACAGGGCCGCAACGATGGACCCGGCAAAAGCAGAAGCCGAAACATTGTTGGTATCAGCCACCTTGCTCGCCAGATCCTCACCATAGGGCTGCCACAGCGGCATGGGCCACAGCGGGTCGTGCTGCCCGCGACCGTGCCGTACCAACGCATCCACCCACTCAGGACAGTTGCCGTACAACGCAGGCAATTCCGGACCCAGCGCAATGCGCGCGGCCCCGGTCAGCGTGGCCATATCCACGATCAGCGCCGGCTGCTCGCGATCGGCCTCGGCCAGTGCATCGCATAGCACCAGACGCCCCTCGGCATCGGTATTGCCTACTTCCACGGTCAGGCCCTTGCGTGTGGACAGCACATCGCCGGGCCTGAAGGCATTGCCACTGACGCTGTTCTCCACCGCCGGTACCAGCAGACGCAGACTCACAGGCAGGTTCGCGTCCATCACCATGTGTGCCAGGCCCAGCACACAGGCCGCTCCACCCATGTCCTTCTTCATCATCAGCATGGACGCTGCAGGCTTCAGATCAAGCCCGCCGGTATCGAAGCACACGCCCTTGCCTACCAGCGTGACCCGCGGATCATCGGGATTCCCCCAGCGCAGATCGAGCAGGCGAGGCGCACGACTGCTGGCCCGACCCACCGCGTGGATCGCCGGGTACCCCTGCTCGAGCAGGTCCTCACCTTCTATGCAGCGAAACTCCCCCCCATGACGCGCTGCCAGCGCTTCGGCCTGACCAGCCAGCTCGGCAGGCCCCATGTCGCCGGCCGGCGTATTGATCAGATCACGCGCCAGTGCCAGCCCCGTCGCCGCCCGCCGCACATAGGCAAGATCACAGTCGGACGGCGCCACCAGCCTCGCCGGGCGCCGCTGTTCGCCGTCTGGAGAACAATAGCGATCGAATCGATACTCTCCGTAAACGAAACCGAGCGCCGCCTGCGTTGCCACCGCTGCAGACAATCGATCCGCATCAGCAGGTTCAAGCTGGAAATCCGACGCTGGCAGCTTCCCCGCAAGTGCAGCGGTATGCCAAAGGCCAAGGCCTCCTGGCCCGGCCATCTGCCCGCGCTCCACTGCCCCCAGGCCAAGCAAGGCGCCTGCCGGAGCCCCCCCCTCGCCGGGCAACACCAGCACCCGCCCCTGTTCACCTCGAAACTCCGCAGCCCGCACCCAGCGAGCAATGCTCGCCGGTTGCCGCTCCAACCAGCCCTCAAGCGCATGCCCGGCAACCAGCCATAACGGCAGCGCCGCAGCCGAGTGCTCCACGATCAGTTCGTCAACAGACAGATCAGCCATGATTGGAAGGATACATTGGGCACGAGAGCAAGGTTGCAGTTGACAGCCCAGCAACCCCTGTGCTCCCATCCGACCCCATGATTTCCACAGTCAACCTACTGCCCGCCCTGATCGTACTGCTGCTGCGACCGCGGAGGTGCGGACTCTAGGGCCTGAGGAAATCAACCGAAGAACCCAAGACCCCGCACCGGCGAACCCGAGGCGGGGTTTTTTTTATTTCTACATACGGGAGTTGAAGATGCGTCTGTATTCGCGGAAGAACGTCGACAAGAAGGCCCTGCGGGGCGTGCGTATCGCTGTGCTGGGATACGGCAGCCAGGGTCGCGCACATGCGCTCAACCTCAAGGACAGTGGCTTCGATGTGATTGTCGGCGCACGCAAGGGCGGCGCAAGCTGGACCAAGGTGCGCAAGGACGGGCTGAAGGTTGCCGAGCCACGCAAGGCCATCAAGGGCGCGGGCCTGGTGGCGATGCTGGTCCCTGACCTTGCACAGGCGCAGCTGTACAAGGACATCAAGGACAACCTGGAACCCGACGCCACCCTGCTGTTCGCACATGGCTTCAACGTCCACTTCAAGCAGATCAAGCCGCGCAAGGATCTCGACGTGGTCCTTATCGCGCCCAAAGGTCCCGGCGACCTGGTTCGTCGCCAGTATGTTGAAGGTCACGGCGTACCGTGCCTCATCGCCGTAGCGCAGAACGCCACCGGCAAGGCCAAGGCGCGCGCGCTGGCCTATGCCGACGGCATAGGCGGCACCCGCGGCGGCGTACTGGAAACCACCTTCGCCGAGGAGACTGAAACCGATCTGTTCGGTGAACAGGCGGTACTGTGCGGCGGCGCCACCGAACTGGTGCTCAAGGGCTTCGAGACACTGGTGGAAGCCGGCTACCAGCCCGAAGTGGCCTACTACGAATGCCTGCATGAGCTGAAACTGATCGTGGACCTGCTGCACGAAGGCGGCCTGGAGAAGATGCACCGCTTCATCAGTGATACCGCCAAGTACGGCGATCTCACCCGCGGCCCGCGCATCATCAACAAGGACGTGAAGAAAGAAATGCGGCGCGTGCTGGATGAAATCCGCAGCGGCAAGTTCGCCCGCGAGTGGATACGCGAGAGCGCCGCTGGTGGACGCAAGTACGCCAAATTGATGAAGGCAGACATGAAGCATCCCATCGAGAAAGTCGGCGTGCGCCTGCGCAGCAGGATGCCCTGGCTCGACGCAGCGAGGACCTGAACCATGGACAGCATCGACCCCAGCCGCGTACTGATCTTCGACACCACCCTGCGCGACGGCGAGCAGGCGCCGGGTTGCAGCATGACGCTGCCGGAGAAGCTGCGTATCGCCCGGGCGCTGGCCGAGCTGGGTGTCGATGTGATCGAGGCGGGTTTTCCGGCCGCCTCCACCGGAGACTTCGAATCGGTGCAGGCCATCGCCCGTGAGATGGCGCAGGAAGAACAAAGCCCCATCGTCGCGGGACTGGCGCGCTGCATGCGCCAGGACATCGAGCGCAGTGCGGCTGCGTTGCAGGACGCCCCCAGGCGGCGCCTGCATGTCTTTCTCGCCACCAGTGCCATTCATCGCCAGCACAAACTGAAAATGGCCAAGGAGGAAATCGTGCGTCGCGCCGTGGAGGGCGTGACGATGGCACGCGAGTACTGCGACGATGTGGAATTCTCTCCCGAGGATGCGGCGCGCACCGAACCGGAATTTCTCGCCGAAGTGGTAGCCGCGGTGGTCGCCGCCGGCGCGAGCACGGTGAATATTCCCGACACCGTCGGCTATACGGTGCCGGAGGAGTTCGGCCAGCTGTTCCGCTACCTGCGCCAGCACGTACCAGGCATAGACAAGGTGGTGCTCAGCGTGCACTGCCACGACGACCTCGGCATGGCGGTGGCCAACAGCCTGACGGCGGTACTCGCCGGCGCCCGTCAGATCGAATGCACCATCAACGGCATCGGCGAACGGGCCGGCAACTGCTCGCTGGAGGAAGCCGTGATGGCGTTGAAGACGCGCGCGAGCTACTTCGGGCTGCGCACGGGTGTAGACACAACACGTTTGTACCCAACCAGTCGTCTGGTCTCCAGCGTCACGGGCATGCCCATACCGCGCAACAAGGCCGTGGTCGGTGAAAACGCCTTCGCCCACGAGTCGGGCATCCACCAGCACGGCATGCTCAGTCATCACTCCACCTACGAAATCATGCGCCCGGCGGATGTGGGGTTGAGCCGTACGCACCTGGTGCTGGGCAAACACAGCGGCCGGCACGCCTTCCGCGAACGTGTGCGGGAGCTGGGCTTTGAGCTGGAGGACCTGGAGCTGCAGCGGGTATTCGAAGAATTCAAAGCCCTCGCCGACCGCAAGAAAGAGCTGTTCGACGGCGATATCGAGGCACTGGTACTGCGTGCCGGCTCCGGTGCCAGCGGGCCCTGGTCGATCGACAATCTCGACACCCAGGCCGACAGCCGCTCTCCCGCACGGGCGACCGTACGGCTCCGGCACGCCGATGGACGCACGGTGGAGAAATCCGCCAGCGGCGACGGACCGGTGGATGCCAGTTTCAAGGCCATCGAGCAGGCGGTGGGTCTGGCGCTGACGCTGCGTAAATTCGAGGTGCGCAGCGTCTCGGAAGGCGAAGACGCCCAGGGAGAAGCGCTGGTATACGTCGAGTACAATACCCGCACCTACCGGGGCTCAAGCGTCAGTACCAATATTGTGGAATCCAGCGCCCGCGCCTTTCTGGAGGTCATCAACCGCATTGAGCTGTCAGCGGAACAGCGCAGCACACGGCCCCAGGTCATGCGCGCGCCATAGCCGCCGACAGGCAGCCAACGCCCATGTCTTCTATCGGAACATCTTCTTTTCGGAACAAAGCCCATGCCCATCAAAGCCTCGCAGCTGATCTGGTCCAACGGCAAGCTCATACCCTGGGAAAAGGCCACCGTGCACGTCATGAGTCATGCGTTGCACTACGGTTCCTCGGTATTCGAAGGGCTGCGCGCCTATGAAACCCCCACCGGCACCTGCATCTTCCGCCTGCACGACCACGCCCGCCGACTGTTCGACTCCGCCCGGGTGTACCGCATGCAGATCCCCTTCCCGCTCGAGCAGATCGAGGCGGCCTGCAAGGAGGTCGTTGCTGCCAACGGCCTGAGCAAGGGCGCCTACATCCGCCCCATCGTGCTGCGCGGCTACGGCGAACTCGGCGTGGCGCCCAGGAACGACGTACCCATCGAGGTGGCCATCGCCGCCATCGAATGGGGCGCCTACCTCGGCGCCGAAGGCCTGGAGAACGGCGTCGATGTGTGCGTATCCTCCTGGCAACGCGTGGCGCCCAACACCATTCCCGCGGCGGCAAAGGCCGGCGGCAATTATTTATCCAGCCAGCTCATCGGCATGGAGGCGCACCGTCTGGGATTCGACGAAGGCATCGGACTCAGCCCCAATGGCATGATCAGCGAGGGTGCGGGCGAAAACCTGTTCCTGGTGAGGGACGGCATCCTGCACACCCCTTCGCAGGCCTATTCCATCCTCGCCGGCATCACTCGCGACACCATCATGCATCTTGCGCGCGACCTGGGTCTGGAGGTGCGCGAAACCGCCATCCCGCGCGAACTGCTGTACCTGGCCGATGAGATCTTCATGACCGGCACCGCCGCAGAAATCACTCCGGTGCGCTCGGTGGACCGCATCCCGATAGGCACCGGCAAGCGCGGCCCCCTCACCGAGAAGCTGCAGACCGCATTCTTCGGTCTGTTCCGCGGCACCACCACCGACAAACGAGGCTGGCTGGAATACGTGGACATGAAAAACCCCGCAACAGCATCCTCCCCAACATCCATTTCCGCAGCGACGGGATGAACCACGGCCGGAGTACGGCGGATATGCCACCACAAACTCTCTTCGAAAAACTCTGGAACCAGCACCTGGTCTGTCCGGAAACCCCCGACACGCCCGCAGTCCTCTACATCGACCTGCACCTTATTCACGAAGTAACCTCGCCGCAGGCCTTCACGGTACTGAAGGAACGCGGCCTGAAAGTCCGTTGCCCCGATCGCACCTTCGCCACCATGGATCACTCCACGCCCACCCTGACCGAACAGGTCTTCGGCGGCGTGCCCATTACCAACGACTCTGCCGCGCGCCAGATCGCGCGTCTGGAAGAGAACTGCCGCGAACAGGGTATCGAGCTGCTCGACCTGCAGGATCAGCGTCGCGGCATCGTCCACGTCATCGGTCCGGAGCTCGGTCTCACCCGACCTGGCAGCACCATTGTCTGCGGCGATAGCCATACCAGCACGCACGGCGCCTTCGGCGCCCTCGCCTTCGGCATCGGCACAACTGAAGTCGGTCACGTGTTCGCCACACAATGCCTGCTGCAGCGGCGCCCCAAGACCCTGGCCATCGATGTGACGGGCGAATTGCCGCGCGGAGTCGCCGCCAAGGACCTTATCCTGGCCATCATCGGCCGGATCGGCGTTGCGGGCGGTACCGGACATGTCATCGAGTATCGCGGTGACGCCATTCGCGCGCTATCGATGGAAGAACGCATGACGGTGTGCAACATGTCCATTGAAGCCGGCGCGCGCGCTGGCATGATCGCCCCTGATCAGACCACGTTCGACTACCTGCGCGGCCGCCCTTTCGCCCCCAGGGGCGAGGACTGGGACCGCGCCGTGCAGCGCTGGCAGCAGTTGCCCACCGATGCCGGCGCACGCTTCGATCGTCAGGTCGAGATCGATGCCTCCAGCCTGGAGCCCATGATCACCTACGGCACCCACCCCGGCATGGTGATGCCCATCTCCGGCAACGTGCCCTCACATCCCGGCGATGCCGTATTCGACAAGGCGCTGCGCTATATGGGGTTGACCGCGGGCGAGTCGATCCGCAACAAGCCGGTGCAGGTGGTGTTCGTCGGCAGCTGCACCAATGCACGGCTCAGCGACCTGCGCCAGGCCGCGGATGTATTGCGCGGCAACAGAATCGCCGGCGGCGTGCGTATGCTTGTCGTCCCTGGCTCCCAGCCGGTCAAACAGGCTGCCGAAGCCGAAGGCCTGGACCGTATCTTTGTCGAGGCCGGCGCCGAGTGGCGCGAGTCAGGCTGCTCGATGTGCATCGGCATGAATGGCGATACCGTCGCCGCCGGCCAGTACAGCGTCAGCACCAGCAACCGCAATTTCGAGGGCCGCCAGGGCGCTGGCGCCCGCACGCTGCTGGCCAGCCCCGCCACTGCCGCCGCCACCGCCATTCGCGGCCGCGTTACCGATCCACGCGAGTTGCTGTCATGAAAACCAAACCCATCACCACTCTGAAATCCACAACCGTCGCCCTGCCGGTCACCAATGTCGACACCGACCAGATTATTCCGGCCCGTTTCCTCACCACCACCACCCGCGAGGGCCTGGGCCGGCACGCCTTCGCCGACTGGCGCTACGGACCCGACGGCACGCCGAAAGCAGACTTCGTCCTGAACCGCCCTGAGGCGCAGGGCTGCCGTATCCTGGTTGCCGGTCGCAATTTCGGCTGCGGCTCTTCGCGCGAGCATGCCCCGTGGGCGCTGCTCGACTGCGGCTTTCAGGCCGTAATCAGCAGCGAAATTGCCGATATCTTCCGTAGCAATGCGCTGAAGAACGGACTGCTGCCCATCGCGGTGGAAGAGTCCGTCAACGACTGGCTGCTGGCCCACCCCGGCGCCGAAATCACCATTGATCTGGAGCAGACAACCCTCACGCTGCCGGACGGCAGGTCGGTGACATTTCCCATCGAATCGTTTGCGCGCTACTGCCTGCTCAATGGCGTCGACCAGCTCGGCTTCCTGCTGGGCCGCGACGCACAGATCACCGCCTTTGAGAGCACACACCCATGAAAGCCTGCATCACCCTCCTGCCCGGCGACGGCATCGGTCCGGAAGTTACCGCCGAGGCCGTTCGCTGCCTGCAGCACGTCGCACGGAAATTCAACCACGAGTTTGAAATGCAGTCTGCGGCCATAGGCGGCGCTGCCATCGACGCCGAAGGCGACCCGTTGCCGGCCGCGACAATCGCCGCCTGCCACAAGGCCGACGCACTGCTGCTCGGCGCTATCGGTGGTCCAAAGTGGTCCGACCCGGACGCTCGCGTCCGGCCCGAGCAGGGCCTGCTGCGCCTGCGCCGGGAATTCGATTTCTATGCCAACCTGCGCCCGGTCGCTCCCCACCCGGCGCTGCTTGACGCCTCACCACTCAAGGCGCACCTGCTGGCAGGTGTCGACATCATGGTGGTACGCGAGCTGACCGGCGGCATCTACTTCGGCGAGAAGACCCGCACCGCGGAACACGCCACCGACTTGTGCGCATATTCGGCCACTGAGATCGAGCGCATTATCCGCGTCGCCGGCCGCCTGGCACGCGCGCGTCGGCACAGGATCGTCTCCGTGGACAAGGCCAACGTGCTGGAAACTTCACGGCTGTGGCGCACCGTCACCGAGCGGGTACTTACCGCGGAATTCCCCGATGTGAGTCTTGAACACATGCTGGTGGATGCCGCGGCCATGCACCTGCTGCGCCGGCCTGCCGACTTTGATGTGATGGTGACCGAAAACATGTTCGGCGACATCCTCACCGACGAGGCCTCAATGCTGGCCGGCTCCATGGGGCTGCTGCCTTCCGCTTCCCTGGGTGATGACCGCAAGGGCCTGTACGAGCCCATTCACGGCTCGGCGCCCGACATCGCCGGCAAGGGCATCGCCAACCCCTATGCGGCCATCCTCAGCGCGGCCATGCTGCTGCGCCATTCGCTGCAGCTGGAAGAGGAAGCCGTGGCGCTGGAGACAGCCGTTGCCCGGGCCATCGACCAAGGTGTACGCACGCCGGATATCGCCACTGCGGAACATGCGCCTGTGAGCACCCGCGCCGCTGCGGATGCGGTTCTCCAGGAGATCTGAGCGAGTATTCAGCGCGGTGGAACCGGCAAGTCAGGGGCTGCAGCGCCGATCGCCCGGGGGGCGGCTGGCAGCGGCGGGGCTTCTCGACCGGCAACGCGAGGCCTGAACCGCCGCCGGTGCCTTAAGCATGGTGATATCGGCAGTTGGAATGCACTGCCTTTGGTCAGTGGCAACACTGCGGCGGCTTGTTGCCACCGACGATGGGCGGCCCCGCCGCTGCCGAACCACCCCCCGACCGCCCGTCGCTGCAGCCGCGGGACGAACATTGCCCACTAATTGATCGAACGCCCCGGAACCCACGATTCTGGAATCACTGGCGACGGCAGGCGGGCCTGGGCGGCGGGCACGGTTGGGGTGTGTTTTCCACGGCGCGGGCCTTCCATCGTCGCAGGCACCAAGCCACCGCAACGTTGCCCCCAATCGAAGGCAGTGAATCATTAATGTCTGCACCACCATGGTAAAGGCACCGGTGGCGGCAAGCGTCCCGCGATGTCGGTCGAGAGCCCGTGCCGCGGAAAACACACCCCAGCCGGGACCGACGCCCAAACCCGGGCACAGCAGTTGTTCAGGCAGCGGAAGCCCTACCCAGCAACGGACCCCGCCCGCTCAAGCCCATCCCGGATATCCGCCACCAGATCGTCCACTGCCTCGATCCCCACGGATAACCGCAGCAGCGAATCCTCGATCCCCGCCGTGCGCCGCGCATCGGCACTCATCGCCGCATGCGTCATCGTCGCCGGATGCGCCACCAGACTCTCCACACCGCCCAGCGACTCCGCCAGGGAGAAATAGCGCAACCCCTTCACAAAGGCCTGCGCCGCCGCAATTCCTCCGGCCAGTTCGAAGCTCACCATCGCCCCGAACCCGGACTGCTGGGCCGCGGCAATCGCATGACCCGAATGACTCTTCAATCCTGGATAGAAAACACGGGAAACAGCCGCATGACCTTCAAGCGCCTGCACCACGGCCTGCGTGTTCGCCTCATGCACCGCCAGCCGGGCATGAAGCGTGCGCACACCGCGCAGCGTCAGATAGCTGTCGAACGGCGCCCCGGTGAGTCCCAACGCATTGGCCCACCAGTTCAGCTGGTCACTCAACTCTTTTGTCGCTGCGACCACGGCGCCACCCACCACATCGCTGTGGCCATTGAGGTACTTTGTCGTGGAATGCACCACCATATCCGCACCCAGTTTGAAAGGCTGCTGCCACCCCGGAGAAAGGAAGGTATTGTCCACCACCAACGATGCTCCGGAACTGCGCGCTGCCTCCGCCATGGCGCGCACATCCACGATGCGCAGCAGCGGATTGCTCGGCGTTTCCACCCAGATCATGCGTGGTCCGGCGGCACAGGCTTCACTCAGGGCCTTCGTGTCGGTTTGATCGACGAACATCACGCGGCAATGCCCCTTGCGGTGCAGTGCATCGAACAGCCGATAAGTGCCGCCATAGCAGTCATGCGGAGCGATCAGCAGATCTTCACGCTCAAGCAAGTGACAAACGAGTGTCACCGCAGCCATGCCTGAGGCCGTTACCGTGGCGCCCGCTCCACCCTCCAGGCCGGTCAGCGCCTCACCCAGCGCATCGCGGGTGGGATTGCCAGAGCGGGTGTAGTCATACACGCCCTTCTCGCCGAAAGCGCGGAAAGCAAAATTGGAGGACAGATACAGCGGCGGAACCACAGCCAGGGTCTGGGTGTCGGTTTCCAGGCCCGCGCGCACTGCACGGGTGGCTGACTGCGCGTCGTGATCAGGAGGCGAGGAGGTCATGAACCGGATTCTCCAGGAAGGAACGAAAAACGGGCGAGAGCTGTGCGGTCTCCTTCAGGAAGGCATCGTGACCGTACAGCGAATGCAATTCGACCAGCCTTGCCGGCGCACCGGCGCGCGCATACAACGAACGCACGTCACTGATGGGCACCAGCTGATCCTCGACAATACCGATCAGCGTCAATGGCGTCGCGATACGCGCCGGATCCACGGCATGCAGATCGATCGACTCCGAAAGGCACAGGAAGGCGGCGGCCGCGCAATCATCAGCATAGGCTGCACCACGCGCCAGCAGGTAGCGCTCTACGGGGAAGGTGAAACCCGTCTTGCCTCGCTCCGGCGGCCCGCGAAAACGCTGTTCGAATTCCTCCGCACTGCGATAGGTCGCCATGGCCAGGGCGCGGGCGAGGATCACGCCCTGCCCTCCTTCGCCGTGATTCAGGGCGAAACGCAGCATACCGCGCTGCACCGAGCGCCAGGCGGTGGCCATTGGATGCGGTCGATCCGCCGCGCCTATGACCAGCAGCCGCTCCAGCCGCTCAGGAAAACGTTCGGCGAAGGCCAGCGCCACCATGCCACCATAGGAGGCACCGACGATGCCATGCAATGTCTCGATCTGCAGGTGATCGAGCAAATGCCGGATGCAGGCGGCCTGATCCTGGGTACTGATGCTGGGGAAAGGCTGCTGCGCATCATCGCCGGCAGTCTTGCCAACAGTCTGTCCAGGACCTGTGCTGGCGCCGCCGCCGCCCAGAAAGTCCATGCCGAGAATACGGAACCGGCGGCTGTCCAGGGCCCGACCGGGCCCGCTTATGGCATCCCACCAGCCTTGCTCCTCCCCCACTGAATACACCGCGCGATGCGCGGAAATACCGCCCAGCGCCAGCACTACGGGAGCGCCCGCCGTGCCGGCCAGCCGCCAGGCCAGCTTGACGTCGGTTAATGCGCCGCCGAAATGCAGGCCAAACGCGCCCGGTAGTTGCAGAAAGCCCGCATGCAGGCTTTCCCTGTTGGTCGTCATGATTTGTGCTCTCCGCTCATCTCTCAGTGCGCGCAACGCGCACCGAAGGAGTTGGCACCATTTCGAAAGGACCTGGTTGAAAAGGTCCGCTTCGACGGTTGCCCCGGCTTCCAAGGGCCTTGTCCCTCAGCCGGTCTCGATGAGTGGGCGCAGTTTATTGTTTTGGTTTAGGCAAGGCAAATCCGGGGGGTTGCGTGAAAAAAGAGATTGCCCCACTGCGGGCCGTGGGTTAATGTACTAGCGTATTAGTACATTCGACTGGCCCAATGAAAGCGCACAAAACGGTTACACCACGACGGGAGCAGATGGCGGAGCGGGCGCTGTATGACGCAATCCTGACGCTGCGTTCGCCGGAGGAATGTCGCGAATTCTTCCGCGACCTGTGCACACCTGCCGAACTTCAGGCGATGGCGGATCGCTGGGCGGTGGTCGAACTGCTGCAGCGCGACCTGCCCTACCGGGAGATTTACCGCCTTACCGGCGTCAGCGTCACCACCGTCGGGCGCGTTGCCCGCTATCTCACCGCCGGCAACGGCGGCTATGCCCTGGCCGCGCAGCGCCTGAAAACGCGCGCTGCAGGCTGACCCTTATCACTACCGAATTCAGCCGGGGAAATATTCATGGACAAAGAACAAAGATTGAAAGTTGCCGTGCAAAAATCCGGCCGCCTGACCGACCACTCCCTGGACCTGCTGGTGCGCTGTGGCCTGAAGTACAGCCGCGGCAAGGACCAGCTGTTGTGCTACGGCGAGAACATGCCACTGGACGTCCTGCTGGTGCGCGACGACGACATTCCCGATCTGGTCCATGAAGATGTCTGTGACCTGGGCATTGTCGGTCGCAATGTGCTGGAAGAGAAGCGGCTGGCGCTTGCCGATCGCGGTCGCCGCGCCGATCTGGAGGAACTGCGGGTGCTGGACTTCGGCAGCTGCCGGCTGGCCATCGCCGTACCTGAGCAGACCGCATACGACGGAGCAGACAGCCTGCAGGGAAAACGCATCGCCACAACCTATCCCTTCATCCTCGGTCAGTTCCTGCGCGAGCGCGGCATCGAGGCGGACATCGTTACGCTTTCCGGCGCCGTGGAAATAGCACCGCGACTGGGACGGGCAGACTTTATCTGTGATCTGGTGGCTACCGGCTCGACGCTGGCAGCCAACCGTCTGCGCGAGGTCGAAACCGTACTGAATTCCCAGGCGGTCATCGTGCGCACTCCGCAGCCACTGCCACAGGAGAAACAGAGCTGGCTGGAACGCATGCTGCTGCGTATCGATGGCGTACAACAGGTCAAGGAAAGCAAGTACATCATGCTGCATGCCCCACGGACGGCCCTCAACGAGATCAAGCGTTTGCTGCCCGGCAGTGAGTCACCAACGGTCATCCCGCTCGACGGGTTTGGCGACAAGGTCGCGATTCACGCGGTATGCCGCGAGAATGTATTCTGGGAAACGCTCGAAAGACTCAAGGCCGCTGGCGCCAGCGCCGTGCTGGTGCTTCCCGTGGAAAAAATGCTGGCCTGACCATGCTGCAAATCCTGCAATGGCAATCCCTCTCACCCGATGAGCGTCGCTCCGCGCTCCGCCGGCCTGCCGCACAGACTCGGAGCAGCACGCTGGTCGAAACGCAACACATCCTTGCGCGGGTGCGAAAGGATGGCGATGCAGCACTGCGTGAACTAACAACCCGCTTCGACGGCGCGGACTTCGGCCGGGTATCGTCACAGGAATTCGCGGCCGCCGAGAGCAGGCTCAGCGTTGAACAAAAAGACGCCCTGGAGCGGGCGATCACCACGGTCACACGCTTCCACGAAGCGCAACGACTCCCTGCCCTGCAGGTACAGACCGCGCCCGGCGTACTGTGCGAGCAACGCGTGGTGCCGATCCGGGCAGTAGGCCTGTATGTCCCGGCAGGAAGCGCGCCACTGCCCTCTACTGCAGTCATGCTGGCTGTACCGGCGGCCCTGGCCAACTGCCCGCTGCGCCTGCTGTGTACGCCGCCGCGACCGGATGGCAGCGCCGATGCCGCCACTCTCTATGTCGCCAGACGCTGCGGTATTGATCAGGTTTTCAAGGTCGGGGGCGCGCAGGCCATTGCCGCCATGGCCTACGGCACTGCAAGCGTACCCAAGGTCGACAAGATCTTCGGACCGGGCAACGCCTGGGTGACCGCCGCCAAGCAGCTCGTCGCCGCCGACCCGGAAGGCGCAGCGCTCGATCTGCCCGCGGGCCCTTCGGAAGTCCTGGTCGTGGCCGATGAAACTGCGCAGGCCTCTTTTGTTGCTGCCGACCTGCTCGCCCAGGCCGAGCACTCGCCGGACGCACAAGCCATCCTGCTGACCAACTCCGCGGCGTTGGCAGAGCGTGCGGTCGCTGAAATCAAGCACCAGTCTGCAGCACGTACCCGGGCACAGATCCTGCGCCAGTCACTGGCCGCGGTGCGTATCATTGTGGTCGCGGATCTGCAAATGGCCCTTGCCATCAGCAATGATTACGCCCCCGAGCATCTGATCCTGGAAGTGGCCGAACCGCGCCGCTGGCTGCAGCAGGTGCAAAGCGCCGGCTCAGTGTTTCTTGGCCACTGGTCTCCGGAAACGGTGGGTGATTACTGCAGCGGCACCAACCACGTGCTACCCACCTACGGCCATGCACGCGCCTGGAGCGGATTGTCGCTGCTGGATTTCGTCAAGCGCATCACCGTGCAGGAGCTGACGCCCGAGGGGCTGCGCGAACTTGGGCCCAGTGCCTGCACACTTGCCGACATGGAAGGTCTGGACGCGCATGCCAACGCCGTACGAGTACGTCTGGACACCATGGACGAGCCGTCATGAGCTCCATCCTCGATATCGCGCGCCCCGACCTGCTGGAGCTGCAGGCCTACAGCCATGCCACCTGGGATTCGGCGCTGGAGCGGCTGCACGCCAACGAGTCACCCTGGCGCCCCGCCGGTGATGCAAGCGTTGCAGGACTCAACCGCTATCCAGAGCCTCACCCGCGGGAACTGACGGCAGCACTGGCGGCGCTGTACGGCGTGCAGCCCGGATGCGTCCTGGCCGGACGCGGCAGCGATGAAGCCATCGATCTACTGGTGCGAGGATTCTGTCGGGCCGGACGCGATGCCGTAATGGTTTGCACGCCAACCTTCGGCATGTACGCCGTTGCCGCGCAGATTCAGGGCGCCAGGGTGATCGAAGTGCCACTGCTGCAAGAGCAGGATTTCGCGCTCGATGAAAACGCCATTCTTGGCCTGGCCGATGGCGAAGATCCCACTGCCCGCGTCAAGCTGGTATTTCTGTGCTCGCCAAACAATCCTACCGGCAACGTGCTGCAGAGCGTGGTGATCGAGAGACTTTGCACCGCCTTGCGTGGCCACGCGCTGGTGGTGCTCGATGAGGCTTACATTGAGTTTTCAGCCACTGACAGTTTCATTTCACGCCTGGCGGAATTCGACAATCTGGTCGTTTTACGCACTCTGTCAAAGGCCTTTGCCCTGGCCGGCGTACGCTGCGGATGTCTTGTCGGCGCCCCGGACCTGGTCGAGTTTCTCGGCCGCCTTCTACCGCCCTACGCGCTGCCCTCCCCGACTGTCGAAGCGGTTGTCAGAGCACTGAAGCCGGCCGGCTGCGCGGAGGTCCAGCTTCGCGTTCGCCTCGTTGTCGCAGAACGCGAGCGTTTGCGCGCGGCGTTGACGCGATTGCCAGCGGTCCGGAAAGTATGGCCCAGCGCGACAAATTTTCTGCTGGTGCAGTTCAAGGATGCAGAACGGTGCATGCAGGCCAGCATCGCGGCCGGCTTGCTGGTGCGCGATGTGCGCCGCCAGCGCGGCCTGGGCGACGCGCTGCGCATAACTGTCGGCACCGAGGATCAGAATAACCGGCTGCTGCAAACCCTGGAGCGCGCATGAACAAGGTGGTATTCGTGGACCGTGACGGCACGTTGGTGGAGGAACCCGCCGACGAGCAGGTCGACCGCCTGGATAAAATCCGCCTGATGCGCGGCGTCATTCCCGCCCTGCTCGACATCCGCCGGGCCGGCTTCGCGCTGGTAATGACTACCAACCAGGATGGCCTGGGGACGTCCAGCTTTTCGCAGACTGACTTCGACGTAACGCAACAGTTCATGCTGGCGTTGTTCTCCAGTCAGGGCATCGAGTTCGATGCCATCTGCATCTGCCCGCACTTCGTACAGGATGGCTGCCGCTGCCGCAAGCCCCAGCCGGGACTGGTCAGCGACTACCTGGCGACCCACGCCGTGGATCGCACGGCGAGTTTTGTCGTCGGCGATCGCGACACCGATATACAATTCGCCCGCAACCTCGGCATGACAGGACTACTCATTAGCGCCGGCGACGGGCAGGGCTGGGCGGATATCGCGGCCCGCATCACACGTGGTGATCGCATTGCCACTCTGGCACGCAAGACCCGTGAAACCGACATCGTGGTCACGGTGGACCTGGATCGCCCCTCTCCCGTGGACATCACTACCGGCATCGGTTTTCTCGACCATATGATCGAGCAGATCGCCCGCCATGGCGGCTTCGCGCTGCAGCTCAAGGCAGGTGGCGACCTGCATGTCGACGAACACCACACGGTAGAGGACTGCGCGCTGGCGCTGGGTCAGGCGCTGCGTCAGGCATTGGGCGACAAACGGGGCATCGGCCGCTATGGCTTCGTGCTGCCGATGGATGAGGCACAGGCGCGGGTCGCCATCGATCTTTCAGGAAGGGCCTATTTTACTTTTTCCGGCACCTTCGCACGCGAGCGGGTGGGTGAGCTGCCCACCGAGCTGGTGCCGCATTTTTTCCGGTCGCTGGCTGATGCGTTGGGCGCGGCCGTGCAAATCGAGGTGCAGGGCGAAAATACCCATCACATGGTCGAAGCCTGCTTCAAGGGCCTGGGCCGCTCCCTGCGCCAGGCATTACGCCGCGAGGGCGACGAATTGCCCAGCAGCAAGGGCGTGCTGTGAAGAAAGAACCAGCAATCGAGCCCGCATCGGGGCGCGGTGTGGTCATCATCGACAGCGGCGGTGCCAACATCGCCTCCCTGCGCTTTGCTCTGGAGCGCATCGGCTGCCAGTCCATCCTCAGCAACGACCCCGATGAGATCAGCCAGGCTACACATGTCATTCTGCCCGGCGTCGGCGCAGCAGGCGATGCCATGCGGCGCCTGAAGAAACATGCACTCGATGAACTGGTTCCCCGATTAACGCAGCCCGTCCTGGGCATTTGCCTAGGCATGCAACTGCTCCATGAAACCTCCATGGAAGGCGACACACACTGCCTTGGCGCCATCCCCGGCACCGTGCACCGATTGCGTGCCACGCCGCAGCAGCCGGTTCCCCACATGGGGTGGAATCAGCTCCAGTCCACACGCGCCTGCAATTTGCTGCGCAATGTCCGTGACGGGGACTATGTCTATTTCGTACATAGCTACGCCGTGGCGCCCGGCGAGGCATCAGTAGCCATTGCCGAATACGGTGAGCCGTTCGCCGCCGTGGTCGCCTATCGCAATTTTTTCGGAACGCAGTTTCATCCCGAGCGCTCCGGTGCTGCCGGCGCACAGGTGCTGCGCAATTTCCTGGAAGTCGCCTGATGCTGCTCATTCCCGCCATCGACCTGCACGCCGGTCAATGTGTGCGTCTGTACCAGGGCAACTATGACGCTGAAACTCGCTACGCCGTGACACCGCAGCAGTTGCTGACCGACTATCGTCAGCTCGGCGCCAGCTGGGTTCACCTCGTCGACCTCGACGGAGCGCGGGATGGCTTGCGGGCGAATCGTGAGGCCAGCTCCCGTCTCGCTGCACTGGCGGCGCAGCAGGACATCAAACTGCAAACCGGCGGTGGCGTGCGCGAGGAGGCCACGGTGGAAACCCTGCTCGCTGCCGGCTTCGCACGGGTGGTGGTGGGCAGTATGGCTGTTTCCCGGCCGGCGGAGGTCACACGATGGCTGCGGCATTTCGGTCCGCAAACCATCGTACTGGCTTTTGATGTTCGCCTGGACGAGGCCGGCACACCGCGATGCGCGGTGCACGGCTGGCGTGAGCAGTCCGCATTGATCCTCTGGGAGGCCATGGAGACCTACGCCGATGCGGGCCTCAGACATGTGCTATGCACCGATGTGGCACGCGACGGTGCGCTGTCGGGACCGAACCTCCAGCTGTACGAGCAGGCGGTGCAGCGATTCCCCGAGATTGAATGGCAAGCTTCCGGCGGAGTCCGCGACGCCGCCGATCTGAAAGCGCTGGCCGCCACCGGCGTCGCAGCCGCCATCAGCGGCCGCGCGCTGCTGGAGAACCGTTTCACCCCACCGGAGCTGCAGCCATTCTTGCTAAACGCATAATTCCCTGCCTGGATGTCCGTGACGGACGCGTCGTCAAGGGGGTACGCTTCCGCGATCACCGTGATGTCGGCGACATTCTGGAACTCGCAGCACACTACCGTGAGGCCGGCGCCGACGAACTGGTCTTCTATGACATCACAGCCAGCCCGGAAGGCCGCTCAGTGGATCGCAGCTGGATCAACCGCATTGCCCGTTTACTCGACATCCCCTTCTGCGTAGCCGGTGGCATCCGTTCCGTAGCCGATGCCGAGGCGGTACTCAACGCCGGCGCGGAGAAAATCTCGGTGAACTCACCCGCGCTGGCCAACCCCGAACTCATCGACCAGCTCAGCGAGCGCTTCGGCGCCCAGTGCGTGGTCGCCGGCATCGACACGCTCACCACACCCGCTGGCTATCGCGTGCAACAATACACCGGCGACCCGAACCGCAGTCGCGACACCACGCGTAACACCCTGGACTGGGTGCGCGAGGTACAGCGGCGCGGCGCCGGCGAGATCGTCCTGAACTGCATGGCCAACGACGGGGTGCGCAGCGGCTACGACATCGCACAGCTGCAGGCGGTGCGCGCCATCTGCACGGTCCCGCTCATCGCCTCCGGCGGCGCCGGCACCATGGAACACTTCGCCGAGGTCTTCAGCATGGCCCATGTCGACGGCGCCCTGGCGGCCAGTGTGTTTCATGGCAATGCCATTGAGATAGCCGATCTTAAACAGCATCTTCGCCACCGCCAGATCGAAGTTCGCACCTGAACTCAACTGCAGCTGGCGCGGCGGAGAAAATATCCATTATTTTCCCTGCCCGCCGGCCCCGACCCATGAGTGCATCATGCAACTGACAGACATTGACAAACTAGACTGGAACAAAACCGATGGCCTCCTCCCCGCCATCGTTCAGCACGCTCAAACCGGCGCCGTACTTATGCTGGCCTACATGAATCGAGAGGCATTGGAGCGCACGATGGAAAGTGGCCGCGCCGAGTTCTACAGCCGCAGCCGCAAGTGTCTGTGGCAGAAAGGAGAGACTTCGGGAAACTACCTTCAGGTCGAGAGCATCACGCCCGACTGTGACAACGATACTTTGCTGATACTGGCCATCCCGGCCGGACCCACTTGCCACCGCGGCACCCCCACCTGCTTCGCGGCCAGACCGGCGATTGCGGCGGAAGACACTGCTTTCCTCACCGAACTGCAGACCATAATCGGACACCGGATCGCGGAAAATCCGCAGAACAGCTACACTGCGCGGCTGTTTGCCGCCGGGCCGGAGCGCATCGCACAGAAGATCGGTGAAGAAGGCGTAGAAGTGGCACTGGCAGCAGTGGGCGCTGATGATTCGCGTATCGTTGGCGAAAGTGCGGACCTTGTGTATCACCTGCTATTGCTGCTGAAAAGCCGCAATCTGTCGCTGGAGCAAGTGACGCAAGAGTTGCGCGCGCGTCATGACAGTCGAACGC
>JAJFKF010000048.1 GCA_021773365.1 Gammaproteobacteria bacterium
GATCCGCGATATGTTCAAGCTCGAATACTTCAATCCGGAGTTCTCCACCGAGCGCATGGTAAAAAACAATCCCCTCGCCCAGCTGGCCATGGTCGACGGCTTTGTGATCATCCTCGGGCCGGAATTTCGCGACAGCGACTAATTAGCGGTCCCTAGGGGGCGGCAGTCGCCACCTAAAGTCCTACAGAAACAGAGATTCCGTCCTTGGGTCTCTAAAGTGAAACATCGCCCACCCAGTTCGCATAATATATATTATGGTAACTAATGAATGGGCTGACGAACCAGCAACTAAGTTACCCTCCATTCTCCACGACCGTTATATCGATAAGAGCTGACGTGCTGCCCACACTAAGGATCGGCCAACGGGTCTGCAGACAACCTGCGGCTGCATCGCTGCTCATCATTGCCAGCGGTCTATTGCTGAGCGGCTGCAGTGCCGTGCTCTTCTCGCTGGCAAACGCACCCAGCCACTTCACGGCCGTACAACGCACGATCGACATTCCTTATGGTGATGGCCCGCGTCAGCGCCTTGATGTCTATGTCCCCGGTTCGCCTGCTCCGAATTCGCAGCCGTTTCCGGTGGTGGTCTTCTGGTATGGCGGTGGCTGGACCAAGGGTGATAAATCCCTGTATCGCTTCGTCGGCACTACGCTGGCCGAAAACGGCTTCGTGGCGGTGCTGCCCGACTACCGCGTCTTTCCGCAGGTGAAATTTCCGCAATTTGTCGACGACGGCGCCAGCGCTGTGGCCTGGGTGCAGGCACATGTCGGGGAATATGGCGGCGATACGGAACACATCGTGCTGATGGGTCATTCGGCCGGCGCGCACCAGGCTGCCTTGCTGGCGATGGAGCAAAGCTATCTGCGACGGGCGGGCGGGCGTCCGGAATCGATCGTCGGGCTGGTGGGTTTGTCCGGGCCCTATCATCTCATCCCTGATTCCGATCTTCTGCGGCAGATATTCGCGGCGCCGTATACGCCACCGGACTGGCAGCCGGACCTGCACGTCAGTTCACAGGCGCCACCTACGCTCCTCATCCATGGGGCCGACGATGACATCGTGGTTGCCGCACATGCTGACCGGTTCCAGGCGGCGCTCAATGAGGCCGGCGTGCCGGTGAGCAAGTTGCTCTATCCGCATCGCGGTCATGCCGATACCGTGATGGCTTTTTCTTCGCTGGCGCGTTTCAGGCTGCCGGCGCTTGACCGTATCGTGAGTTTCATCCAGCGGGTGAGTAATCCTCAAACAAAGATTCAGGGGACTATGGAGTCGATGGAAAGCTCCACAACTTCGCCGCCAACGGCAATTTCAAGTTCACCCTGAAAATCTCCACTGCGCGCCTGTGGTGTTCCACCGAGCGCGATGCGTGCGACTACGGTCACCTTATCCATGCCGGAAAGGCCACGGCCGGCGATCATGGCGTCCTGATCTGTCAATTCCACCAGCAGCGGCAGCTGCCCGGCGCTCAACCGCTTGACAGCAACAGGCGGCCCGCCGCTTGTCCCAACTGCCCGTGCGAGGACGAACAGTGGCGCATCCGCAGCAATCTTGCCGGCCAGCTCAGGTGCTATGGATACCCGGACCCTTACCACACCGCCTGTAGCGGCGACCTGTCTGCCTGCCGGCGCTTCACCGCTGGCCGCGAGTTGAACGTCGATCTCCATCAGTTTGGTTTGCAGCAGCTCCTTGACCTCCGGCGGTGGATTCAGTGCCGCCAGCGCCGACCAGCGTTCGCGCGCCAGCGCAAGGTTGCCCTGCTGATGAGCAACCAGTCCCGAGTACCACAGGGCCTTGGGGTGCTGCGGCTCCAGCTCCAGCCCCTGCTCGAACAATTCTGCGGCCGGACCGGTGAGCGTAGTCTGGTCATCAAAGGCCATGGCCTCGCCGAGACCGAGCACAGCTTCAACATTGCCGCCGCGACTGAGCGTGTAGGCGCGCTGATAGGCCTCGGTGGCCTGCGCGAAGCGATTCAACTCAAAGTAGGAGCGCCCCAGCATCAGCCAGCCGTCCAGATCGCGCGGCTCAGCCTGCAAGCGCGCTTCCAGGCCCTCAATCATTTTCTGCACGGCGGCAGGTACTTCGCCACTGTCCGTCGTTGCGTTCCAGTTCCATTCACTCAAGGTGGCGTACAGGCCGCCGGCCAGTAACGGGATGCCGGCGATGGTCAGCAGTACCGCCGGCAATCTCTGTCCCCGTGGCGCGTGCGCAAGATAGGGCCAGAGAATGGCAGCAAGCGCGGCAAGGGCCATCAGCGCAACGATAACAACAAAGCTGGTACTCATCGGGTATCTGAATCCTCGCCGAACTCTTCGGTATCACTGTCCACCAGCCGGGTGCGGCCGGCAACAACGCGCCAGGCAATAAAAGCGCCTGCGCCGAGCAGCAGCACCGGCGCCAGCCACAGCAGCCAGGTTCGCGGGGCAAAGGGCGGGCGGTACAGTATGAAATCGCCGTAGCGGCTGGTCATGAAGTTCATGATCTGATCGTCTGTCTTTCCCTCGCTCAGCAGATCATGCACGCTGCGACGAAGGTCGCCGGCCAGGCCGACCGGCGAGTCGGCGATTGAGTTGTTCTGACATTGCAGGCAGCGGAGCTCGTGGATAAGGCGTTCGTAGCGCTGCTGCAGTTGCGGATCCTTGAACTCCGGCAGCGTATCGATGGCGCCCGCGGAGAGCATCACGGCGCACAGGGCGGTCGACAGCAGTATCTGCCAGCGGCGAATCATGGACTGCCCGCCCCGGCCTGACGAATGCGCGGCAGAAACTCCCGTTCCCATGCCGCCAGCGTCATTGGCGCAATATGTTTGTAGAGAATGCGGCCGTCGGCTCCGACCAGGAAGGTCTCGGGCGCGCCGTATACACCCCAGTCGATGGCCACGCGACCATCGGCGTCGAAGGCTACCGCGGTGTAGGGATTGCCCAGCTGATCCAGCCAGCTCTGTACCAGCACTCGCTCGTCTTTCCACGCCAGCCCCACCAGCGGCACCGCGCCGCTGCGCGCGATGGCCAGCAGTGTTTCATGCTCCTGGCGACAGCCCACGCACCAGGTGGCCCACACGTTCAGCACGTAAGGACTGCCGGAGAAATCAGCGGTCGAGACCTGCCGCTGGGGATCGGCAACGCTGGGCAGGCTGAAAGTTGGCGCAGGTTTCTCCAGCAACGGCGAGGGAATCTGGCCGGGATTTTGTCCCAGGCCGACATAGAGGAACACCGCCAGCGCGGCAAATATCCCCACAGGCAACAGGAAGCGGTATCGGGTCATTGCGCGGGCTGCTCTGCCGCCCTGCCCTGCGCCGTTGCGCTGCGCTCGGCCCGCCGGTAGCGTCGGTCACCGACCGCCACCAGTCCGCCCAGCGCCATCAGCAGCGCGCCGAGCCAGATGTAGCGGATCATTGGTTTGTACTGGATGCGCATGCTCCATTTGTTATCGCCCAGACTGTCGCCCAGCGCCACAAACAGATCGCGCGTCCAGCCCACATCGATACCCGCTTCTGTCATCGCGTTGGTCTGCACGCGGTAGATGCGCTTCTGCGGGAACAGTACCGCCACTTCCCGATCCGCGCGGCGCACGGTTACCTGACCTTCCAGCGCCGTGTAGTTCGGTCCCTGAACATCGCGCAGGCTGTCCAGGGTAAAGCTGTAGCCGGCAACCTCGGCCGTCTCTCCAGGCGCCAGCGCCAGGTCTTTTTCGATCTTGTAGGCTTCCACCATTGTCGCGCCGACTGCAAAGACCCCGACGCCCAGATGTGCCAGAGACATACCCAGCACCGCGGCGGACAGGCTCTGCCGGCGCAGAACGCGCAAGACCGGTTCGCGCAGCGCCGAGTACAGCAGCCACAGACCCAGGGACATGCCAACCACGGTCAGCAGCGTGGTGCGGTCAAACATCAGCATTGCCCAGCCGATTGCCAGTGCGATGCTCACCAGCGCGGCGACGATAAGCGGACGGCTGACCTGCTGCAGGCGCGCCCGCTTCCAGGCTGCATGCATGCCAACGCCGAGCAACGACAGCAACGGCAGCATGCAGGTGACGAACACCAGCGTGAACCACGGCGGCCCGACGGAGACTTTTTCCAGCCTGAAGGTATCCATGAACAGTGGATACAGCGTGCCCCAGAGAATGAGCGCCGCGGCGCTGACCAGCAGAATGTTGTTAAACAGCAGAAAGGATTCGCGCGACCACAGCTCAAAGCCGGCCTGTGACCGCAGGCGTGGCGCCCGCAATGCGTACAGCGTCAACGATCCGCCGATACACAGCAGCAGGAACAGGAGAATGAACACACCGCGTTTGGGGTCGGAGGCGAATGCGTGTACCGAGATCAGCACGCCGGAGCGCACCAGGAAAGTGCCGAGCAGGCTCAGCGAAAAGGCGCAGATTGCCAGCAGCAGCGTCCAGCTTCTGAACAGGTCGCGCTTCTCGGTGACCGCCAGCGAATGAATCAGCGCCGTGCCCACCAGCCAGGGCATGAACGAGGCGTTTTCCACCGGATCCCAGAACCACCACCCGCCCCAGCCCAACTCGTAGTAGGCCCACCAGCTGCCCAGCGCGATGCCCACGGTGAGGAACAGCCAGGCCATCACCGTCCACGGCCGCGTCCAGCGCGCCCACACCCGATCCAGTTTCCCTTCCAGCATGGCAGCGCAGGCAAAGGCGAAGGCGACGGAAAAGCCGACGTAGCCCAGGTAGAGAATGGGCGGATGAATGGCGAGCGCGAAGTCCTGCAGGATCGGATTCAGGTCATTGCCATCCATCGCGGCCGGCATCAGTCGCGCGAACGGATTGGAGGTGAACAGCGTGAAGGTCATGAAGCCGGCGCTGACCACGCCCAGCACCCCCAACACGCGGCTGGCGAAGGTTGCCGGCAGGGAGCGGCTGAATGCAGCCACTGCCAGCGACCATACCGTCAGGATCAGGATCCATAGCAGCAGTGATCCTTCGTGCGCACCCCATACGGCAGCGACGCGAAAGAAGGTGGGTAGCGCGGAGTTGGAGTTCTGCGCCACATACAGCACGGAGAAATCGTTCTGCACGAACGACGTGGTGAGGCAGGCGAAGGACAACGCGACAAAAACAAACTGACCAGCAACGGCTGGCCGGACCACTGCCATCCATTCCGCACGCTGCCAGTGTGCGCCGGCCAGCGCGAAGCCGGCCTGCAGCAATGCCAGGCACAGCGCCAGGATCAATGCGAAATGTCCGAGTTCAGGAATCATTGATAGGTACCCCCGTTCTCGGGCAGGGGCGCCTTCAGCGAATCCGCCACTTCCGGCGGCATGTATTTTTCATCGTGCTTGGCCAGCACCTCTTCGGCCACGAACACGCCTTTCGCGCCCATGCGACCGCGTGCCACCACGCCCTGTCCTTCGCGAAACAGATCCGGCAATACACCTGTATAGGACACCGACACGCTGTGCTGAAAATCAGTCACGACGAAATGCTCTTGCAGACTCCCCGGGTCGCGCTGCCGGCTGCCCTCCACCACCATGCCGCCGATGCGAAAAGGACGGTCCGCGGGGGCCTCGCCGGCGACGACCTGCGAGGGATCGTAGAACAGGGACACATTCTCGCGCAGGGCCTGCAATGCCAGCGCGCTGGCAGTGCCAACGCCGACGACAATGGCCAGGACGATCAGCAAACGTTTGCGCCGTGGAGTCATCGTTGCGGCTCCGCATTGCGCAGTCGCCGACGGGCCTCGGTCAGTGCCCGGCGGTGGGTGCCGCGCGCCGTAAATACATTGAGGACCAGCAAGGCCAACGTGAACAGGTAGGCCGGCCATACGAAGGCGGCGTAGCCACCCATATGCAGGAACGACGACAGAGTCATTTTTGCAGTACCTCACCAATCCAGGCCGCATTGCGCTCGCGCCGCAGGACTTCCCCGCGCACACGGGTGAGCAACACTGCGCCAAAATACAGCTTGAAACCCACAAACATCATCAGCAATGGCGTGAGCATGGACGCCGGCATGGCCGGCCCATCGCCACGCATCACGGTGGAGGTCTGGTGCAGGCTGTTCCACCACTCCACCGAGTAATGAATGATGGGCACATTGATCACGCCGACAATGGCCAGTATCGCTCCGGCACGGTCGGCCCGCTGCACATCGTCAATGGAAGATCGCAGCGCCATGTAGCCGAGATACAAAAACAGCAGGATAAGTTCCGAGGTCAGTCGCGCATCCCATACCCACCAGGTACCCCACATCGGCACCCCCCACAGCGAACCGCTGACCAGCGCGATCAGCGTGAAAGAGGCGCCGATTGGCGCGCAGCTTGCCGCGACGGCATGCGCCAGCTTGATCCGCCAGATCAGTCCGACCGCCGCGGCAACGGCCATCACCACGTACGTGAACAGCGACATCCAGGCTGCCGGCGCGTGCACATAGACGATGCGAAAGCCGTCCCCCTGCTGGTAGTCCGGCGGCGCCAGTACCAGGCCGCCATACAGGGCCGCACTAATCACGATGAGCGCGCTCCAGCCGAACCATGGCGTGAGCCTTCCAGCCAGACGGTAGAAGTGCGGCGGCGAGGCCAGTTTGTGAAACCAGGTCCACTTCATCTAAAGGATTGCTCCCGTCATTCGACACCGATCCGCGCCGCGGCTGCGGTGGTCAGCGGCGCCAGGGTCAGTGCCAGCACCATCAGCGCGGCCACCAGGTACAACGGCCCGGACGCATTCTCACCCGCAATGGCCAGCTCCGTGGAGCGCGCGCCGAAGATGAGTAACGGCATGGCCAGCGGCAACACCAGCAAGGACAGCAGCAGATGGCCGCGTCGCAGTCCCAGCGTCAGCGCCGCGCCAATCGCGCCGAGCAGACTCAAGGTCATCGTGCCCATGAGCAAACCTGCCATCACCACTCCAAGCGCCGTGGCTGGAACCCCAAGTGCAACGGCTACCAGCGGCGCAACCAGCACCAGTGGCAGTCCGCTCAGCACCCAGTGCGCCAGGGTCTTGGCCAGCAGCAGCAGGGTCAGCGGCTGCCCCGACAGTATGCATTGTTCCAGCGTGCCGTCGGCAGCGTCGGATTTCAGCAGCGTGTCAGCAGCCAGCAGGGAGGATAGCAGCGCGGCCACCCACAGCACACCAGGTGCGACGTTCCGCAGCAGTGAGAGTTCCGGACTCAGCGCCAGCGGGAACAGCGTGGTGATCATCAAAAAGAACACCAGCGGATCGGCAATCTGCTCCCAGCGCCGCATCGCCAGGCGCATGTCGCGGCGAAACAGCAGCCATGCCGCCGCCATTGCACCCGTGCGGGCTTGCACGGGTGTACTCATTGCAACTCCAGTCGCGCCACACTGCCGGCCTGCAGATTCAGACCCTGGTGGGCGGCGACCAGTGCCAGGCCGCCGCGTGCGAGGTGCTGCGCCAGCGCAGCGGAAATCCGTTCGCAGCTGGCGGCATCCAGATTGGTGAACGGCTCATCGAGAATCCACAACTGTGCCCCAGTGAGCAGGATGCGACTGAGAGCCACGCGTCGTCGTTGTCCGGCCGAGAGTACGCGGCACGGCAGGTCGGCGCAGTCGGCCACTCCCAGATCCGCCAGCGTTGCCGCCACCTGCGGGGCGTCCACCGCATGGCGCAGGCCGATGTCGAAAGCGAGATTTTCCGCCGCCGTGAGGTCACCTTTGAGTGCCGGTTCGTGACCGAGATAGGCCAGCGAGGCCAGAAAGCCGCTGCCGCTGGCCCGAATGTCGGCACCATTCCAGCTCACCGAGCCCTCCTCCGGATGCAGCAGGCCGCAGGCGACGCGCAGCAGCGTGGTCTTGCCGGCGCCATTGGGCCCGCACACGTGCAGGGCCTGTCCGGCCTGCACCGCAAAGGACACGCCGCGCAGCACGTGGCGCTCGCCGCGCCACAGCTGCAAGCCATTTCCTGCCAGCCCCGCGTTCGTCACCGGATCAGCCAGTCCAATTGCGCACCCCTCTAGGGTGTATAAAAATTAATATATACATATAGTTATGATGCTTATATCAGATTTCACATGATACGGCTTCGCGGGCCTGCCGCGCAGTGTAGGGTCGCCGACTGTGCAGGTCACTAGGCTAGAATCGCGCCCCCATCGGCCCGGGTGGCGGAATTGGTAGACGCAAGGGACTTAAAATCCCTCGGCCGCAAGGCCGTGCCGGTTCGATTCCGGCCCCGGGCACCAGACTGCCTTTAGTCAGAATGGCACTTACTTAAGCAGGTTGTCCGACATTCGAGGCCATACCGGGCCGGGTCAGCGGTTCGGGCAGGGTTTTCGGGGACGCCGTAAATCCGTCCCTGGAGGCTCTGGGTTCGGCATCCTGCCTCACACAGCCCCGAAAACCCTGCCCGAACCGCTGACCCGGCCTGAAGTCCTTTGGAATGTTCCGCTTAAGTAAGTGCCATTGCCTTTAGTCAGTTATGTTTGTTACCGCTCATCGCCCGCGCAGTCCATCGACCGGGCGGGCGGGTGCGCGTGGCCGCCAGCGTATGGGCCGACACGGTGAGCAGCGCGAGAGCCTTGCGCACGCTGATTTCCAGCAGGCGCTGCCGCGTAGCAAAGGCGGAAAGCGTGAACAGGCCGAGAGCGGCAATGCACAGGGCGATGGCGGACAGAATGGTCAGCAGCGCTGATTGCCGTCTGATGTCACGGTACAGATTTTCCAGCGCCTGACCCAGGAACACCCGATGAATGGGCCTGGATTGGCCGGTTCGTTTCCAGGCAGCGTCAATGGCGGCCAGTGTCTCTGGAATCCTCGGAAAACTAATCTACTGGGAGCGCGTCAACGGACTTGAGAATGGCGCGTACGATGGCCTGGCGCTTGTATGCGTCAGCACCACCATCGAGCATGTCGATGTTCAGCGCAAAGAAGACAGCCCCCTGCGCGCGCTCCACCCAGCCCACCCACCAGCCGACCTGGGGTTTCATCCGCGCGCCCCAGCCGGTCTTCGCGCGCAGGATCCAGTCAGGACCTGCCTCCACGATCATCAAGTCCTTGACGAGCCGCTGGTGTTCAACGCGGAATGGCAATTCATTGCGATAAAGCCGTTTCAGGAAAGCAATCTGCTCGTAGGTCGATATCCTCAGTCCGCCGTCGAGCCAGAACCGGTCAATGCCGCCCGAAGCGTCCGTATTGCCATACCCGATGCGTTTCAGGTACTCGAGTTCGCGTCCCTCGCCCAGCTCGCGAGCAAGATATTGGTATACCCATACGACGGAGTTACGCATGGCCGATCGCAGGTTCTGGTCGCCGTTCCACGACTCGATTCCATGCCGGTTCCTGTCCCAGGAAAAAACCTGAAACTCATCGCGCACTATGCCGGCATCCAGAGCAAACAGCGTATGCGGAATCTTGAACGTCGAAGCTGGAATGTAGCGCCGCTGCGCGCGGGCCTCGTCATAAACCCAGGTGCTTCTTTCTCGCTCATCGCTGACGACGATAGTGCCTTCCACTGCGGCATCGGAAAAGTAATGAGCCCAGTCCGGCCGCGCCCGTGATACCTGCAACTCGTAGTCGTCAGCGCTGATTTTGGAGCTCTCGGCCTCCTCCACAGGCTCGCCGATGGCGGGAGCGGCCAGGAGTATCAGGAGGCATCCGGCAAAGGCCGCTTGATTGATGGAACTGCGGGGGCACACCCATGAACACGATTTATATTTATAAATCATCAGCTTATCCCAGCGCCGAATCGATATTTGAAGTGTACCGGTGAAGCGTACACTGCGCGCACGCACTGCCGTCAAGGATTGCCTGAGCGGGACACTCCAAAAGACTTCAGGCCGGGTCTGCGGTTCGGGTAGGGTTTTCGGGGCTGTGTGAGGCAGGATGCCGAACCCAGAGCCTCCAGGGATGGATTCACGGCGTCCCCGAAAACCCT
>JAJFKF010000049.1 GCA_021773365.1 Gammaproteobacteria bacterium
CATGGGAGAGTCTGAAAGACACCTTCATTGTCCCCTAAGCCGCCCGCCGCAAGTTCTCAATCAGATCATCAATGGCCGCCGCCTTCGGTTTAACCAACCAGAACTTGCCCATGTAACTGCGAAAGTCATTTGAGATTTCCGCCGCCCACACGCTGTCCGTGGCGGCGATGTGCTGTTCGATCAGCGTGCGCAGATGCTGCAGATGCGCCTCCATGCCCTCCACGGCAATGCGGTTGATGTCGATCAGCTCATGGTTGTAGCGATCGACAAAATCGCGCTCCAGGTCGAGCACGTAGGCGAAACCGCCGGTGAAGCCGGCGCCGAAGTTGTAGCCGGTGCGACCGAGCACGCACACCACACCGCCGGTCATGTACTCGCAGCAATGATCGCCAGCGCCCTCGACCACGGCCAGTGCGCCGGAGTTGCGCACCGCGAAGCGCTCACCGGCCTGGCCGGCCGCGAACAGTTCGCCGCCGGTGGCGCCGTACAGGCAGGTATTGCCCATGATGGGGGTATCGCGGGCGATGTATGTTGCGTCCGCGGGCGGCCTGAGCACGATGCGCCCGCCCGCCATGCCCTTGCCGACGTAGTCGTTGGCGTCGCCTTCCAGGTGGAGATGCAGCCCGCCGGCGTTCCATACGCCAAAGCTCTGCCCGGCCGTGCCGCGCAGTCGCAGCTCGATCGGCGCCGCGGCCATGCCGTAATTCCCCCAGCGGCGCGCGATTTCGCCCGAAAGCCGCGCGCCGATGGAGCGGTTGAAATTGGAAATTTCATATTCGAAGGTGCCGCCGCCTTTGTTGTCGATGGCCGCGCGTGTGTCGTGCACCATGCGTTCGGCCAGCGTGCCCTTGTCGAAGGGGTCGTTGTGTTCCTCGAGGCAATACTGAGCCTTGTCGGCGGCAATTCCGTCCGTGGACAGCAGGGGGCGCAGGTCGAGTTTCATCTGCCTGGCGGTGTGTCCCTGGATGATGTGCAGATATTCAGTGTGGCCGATGAGTTCCTCCAGCCGTCGCACGCCCAGGGTCGCCATGAGTTCCCGGCATTCCTCGGCCAGAAAACGGAAGTAGTTCATCACCATTTCCGGCTGGCCGATGAAGTACTTCGAGCGCAGCACCTTGTGCTGGGTGGCCACGCCGGTGGCGCAGTTGTTCAGATGACAGATACGCAGGTACTTGCAGCCCAGCGCCACCAGCGGCGCGGTGCCGAAGCCAAAGCTTTCCGCCCCCAGGATGGCCGCCTTGATGACATCGAGACCGGTTTTCAGTCCGCCGTCGGCCTGCAGGCGCACCCGGTGGCGCATATCGTTGGCGCGCAGGGTCTGGTGGGTTTCCGCCAGGCCCAGTTCCCAGGGTGTGCCGGCGTACTTGATGGAGCTCAACGGACTGGCGCCGGTGCCGCCGTCATAGCCGGAGATGGTGATCAGATCCGCATAGGCCTTGGTGACGCCGGCGGCCACCGTGCCCACGCCCGGCTCGGCCACCAGCTTCACCGACACCAGCGCCTGTGGATTGACCTGCTTCAGATCAAAAATCAGCTGCGCCAGATCCTCGATGGAATAGATGTCATGGTGTGGCGGCGGGGAGATCAGGCCCACGCCGGGGCGCGCAAAACGCAGTGTGGCAATGGTTTCGTTGACCTTGTGGCCGGGGAGCTGCCCGCCCTCACCGGGTTTGGCCCCCTGGGCGATCTTGATCTGCAGCACATCGGCGTTGACCAGATACTCCGGCGTGACGCCGAAGCGCCCGGAGGCGATTTGTTTGATGCGTGAGCTTTTCTCGGTGCCGTGGCGCGCCGGGTCCTCGCCGCCCTCGCCGCTGTTGGAGCGGCCGCCAAGGCGGTTCATGGCAATGGCCAGTGCTTCGTGTGCCTCGGGCGACAATGCGCCCAGCGACATGCCGGCGCAGTCGAAGCGTTTGAGTATGTCTTCGGCCGGCTCCACCTCTGCAAGCGGGATGGCTGCGTCCGCAGGCTGCAGCGCCAGCAGATCGCGCAGGCAGGAGGGTGGCCGGTCGTTGACCAGGCCGGCGAATTGTTTGTAGCGCGTGTAGTCGCCGGTGACCACGGCGGACTGGAGCGTAAGCACCACATCCGGGTTGTACATGTGGTACTCGCCGCCGTGTACGTACTTGAGCAGGCCGCCCTGTTCCAGCGGGGCATCCTCGTCCCAGGCGCGCGCGGTGAGCAGGCGGGCATCGGCCTCGAGATCATCGAGCCCCGCACCCTGTATGCGGCTGACGGTGCCGGAGAAGCACAGCGAGACCACTTCATCATTGAGCCCGACGATTTCAAACAGCTGCGCGCTGCGGTAGCCGGCAATGGTGGTGATGCCCATCTTCGACATGATCTTGAACAGGCCCTTGCGCACGCCGCGCCGGTAGCTGCGGCCGAACTGCAGACGCGTGGGCGCGTCCATTTTCATCTGTCCCTTGCGCATCATGTCGAACAGGGTCTGGTAGGCCATGTACGGATACACGGCCGTGGCGCCGTAGCCGATGAGGCAGGCGAAGTGATGTGCATCGCGCGCAGTGCCGGTCTCGACGATGAGATTGCAGCGGCAGCGCAGACCGGCCTGCACCAGGTGATGGTGTACGGCGCCGGTGGCGAGCAGGGCATGCACGGGAAGATGGCCGGGCTGCAGGTAGCGGTCCGACAGCAGCAGGATGAGCGTGCCATCGCGTACGGCCTGTTCGGCCTGATCGCAGATGCGCAGCAGGGCCTGCTTCAGCGATTCACTTCCGGGTTCGCCTGGCAGGTACTGCAGATCAATGTATTCATGGGTGAGCCCCATCTCCGGGCTCACCAGCTGGCGCAATTTTCGCTGTGACAGTACCGGTGAGTTCAATACCACCTGGCGGGCATGCTCGGGCGCCGGCATGAAGATGTTGCACTCCGGGCCGATCTGCGTCTGCTGCGACATGACGATGGACTCGCGCAGCGAATCGATGGGCGGATTGGTGACCTGCGCGAACTGCTGACGGAAGTAGTCGTACAGCGAGCGCACCCTGTCGGACATCACCGGCAGGGGCGTATCGTCGCCCATCGAGCCCACTGCCTCACTCTCATCCTCGGCCAGCACGCGGATGATCTCGTCGCGTTCCTCGGCGCTGATGTTGAACATCTTCTGGTAGCGCGCCAGCATGTCGGGATCCATGGGCTCGGCTGCCAGCCGCGGATCGATCAGGTCCGATTCCAGGTGCCGCACGCCTTGCTTCAGCCAGGCCTTGTAGGGATGGCGGCTCTTCAGCAGCTCGTCGATCTGACGGGTTTCCAGCAGCTGCCCGGTGGACAGGTCCACTGCCAGCATTTCGCCTGGACCCAGTCGCCCCTTGCGTACCACCTCGGCGGTGGGGTGATCCCACACCCCGCTTTCCGAGGCAATGGTGAAGTGCCGGTCGGCGGTGATGGTGAAGCGCGCCGGGCGCAGACCGTTGCGATCCAGTGTGCAGGCAGCGTAGCGCCCGTCGGTAAGCACGATGCCGGCAGGTCCGTCCCAGGGTTCCATGTGCGTGGCGTAGTACTCGTAGAAGGCGCGCAGATCCGGATCGATCCCGTCCACGCCCTGCCAGGCTGGAGGAATAAGCATGCGCATGGCCTGCGGCACGTCCAGTCCGCCCATCAGCAGCACTTCCAGCATGTTGTCCAGCGTTTGTGAGTCCGAGCCGCTGAGTGAAACCAGCGGCATGATCTCGCCGAGGTCCGGCAGCATGGGCGAGCGCAGCAGCGGCCCGCGCGCCACCGCCCAGCTGCGATTGCCCTGGATGGTGTTGATCTCGCCGTTGTGCGCCAGAAAGCGGTACGGGTGCGCCAGGCGCCACTGCGGCAATGTGTTGGTGGAGAAGCGCTGGTGAAAGACCGCCACCGAGGTGGTCAGACGCTCATCGGCCAGGTCGGGGTAGAACTGCGCCAGGTGCTGCGGCATGACCATGGACTTGTAGACCAGCGTGCTGGCCGACAGCGACGGGATGTAGAACGCCTGGTCGGACGATGCCAGGGCCTTCTCGGTGCGGCGGCGCGCCATGAAGAGCCGGCGGTTGAAGGAGGCCTCGTCGAGGTCCAGCCTGCAGTTGACGAACACCTGCTCGATGCGCGGCAGGGTGTGGAGGGCCTGCTCGCCGCAGGCCTGCGGATCGGTGGGCACCACGCGCCAGCCGGCCACCTCCAGCTCCTCGCGCCGCAGTTGCACGGCCAGCTCGGCGCGCGCGGCGGCGGCCGTCGTCTCGCGGGTATCGAGGAACACGGCGCCGACAGCAAAGCGCGGGGCAAGCTTCAGGCCAGCCTCGGTTCCCACGGCGCGCAGGAATGCCGTGGGGTGCTTGAGCAGCAGCCCGCAGCCGTCCCCGGTCTTGCCATCGGCGGCGATGGCGCCGCGGTGGGTGAGGCGGGTGAGAGAGATGATGGCGGTGCGTACCAGCCAGTGACTGGGCACGTCGTCCATGTGCGCAATCAGCCCGAAGCCGCAGCTGTCGCGCTCGAACGCGGAGTCGTACAGGCCATTCCTTGTCGATAAGGTCATGATTTCCCCGCTACGGAATTCCAGCCGCCCTGGCCACCATGGCCACCCTCGCACAGTATGCGTGCAGGGGGGAAGCCTTGTAGAGTGCCATCTTCAGCACGCACAGGGAGACAAGAGCAATGAATCGCAAGACCCCCATCCTCGTGGCCATCGTCGCCGGACTGGCCGTCGCCTTCCTCGGCCTGAGCTGGCTCAGCGGCCACCTGGCACGCAAGCAGTTGCAGGCACACAGCGAAGGCCTCGCAGGCGACTTCCCGCTACTCAAGGTGGCCGAGCGGCGTGTGCAGGGCGGGCTGTTCGCCTCCACCGAGGAGGTGGTCTATGAATTCAACATGGACCTGTTCCGCGGCATTCTCGAGCAGGCCGAGGTCCACGAAGTCATTGCATTCGATGGGGAGGAGCCGCCGCGCTTCACCGTGCGCAATCACATTCTCCATGGACCGCTGCCGGGGTTTTCCAGCGTGGGGCTGGCCCGGGTCGAGACTGAATTCGTGCTCGGCGAGGACACCCGCCAGCAGATGCTGCAGAGCATTGGGACTGACACGCCGGTGCAGATGGTCACGCATCTGGGCTTTACCGGCGGCGGCTGGGTGACCGTTGAGGGTCCGGCCTTCGAGTATGTCGACGCCGATACCCGCGAGCAGCTGGCCTGGCAGGGTCTGCAGGGCCGCTTCGAGTTTTCCCGCGGGCTGGACCGCTTCAGCGGCGTGGCCACCATGCCCGGCATGCGGGCAGGCGGCGACGACGGGAGTGACAAGGTCTTCAGTATTGGTGAAATGCGCATGGAAGCGGACATGGAGCGCGCGTTCGGGAAACTGTACACCGGCACCGGATCGTTCACCGTGGCCGGCATCAGCGGCTCCGGATTCGGGAACGGCGGTGGCTCGATGAAGGACCTGCGCTACGACTTCGACTTCAGGCGCGCCGATGATGAGTACATCGACATGATCCTGAAAATGGGCGTGGGGTCGGTGTCGATGCAGGCGGTGGATCTGCGCGATCTGCACTACGACCTGTCGCTGCGCCACCTGCACGGACCCACCTACGCGGAGCTGGTCGAGAAAATGCAGGACCTGTATGTGGCGGGGATGACCGGCGATTCGCTGGCCATGATCGGTCTGGCCGGCGTCATGATTCAGCACGCACCGACTCTTTTAGACCATGAGCCGGAGCTGGTGGTCGACCGCATCGCCTTCACCCTGCCGGAGGGCGGTGCGAACCTGGCCGGTCGCGTGCGGCTGAAGGATTTCGAGCGCAGCGACATCATGCAGGGTGCGGCAGCCCTGTTGCCCAAGCTGGACGCCACGATGGACATCTGGGTGAGCGAAAGTCTACTGCGGAAGGACTGGGGTGCGGGCCCGTCCGAGGCAGCGATGGCCGCCGATGGCACCGTGGCGCCGTCACCCGGACTGGCACAGCTGCAGGGCCTGCAGGCCCAGGTGGCCATGCTGACCGAGCAGGGGTATGTGCGTCGCAATGGCGAGCGGCTGGAATCGCGCATTGAATTTCGCGACGGCGCGCTGACAGTGAACGGCCAGCCGATGGGTGGGCCGCCGCCGGGGACGTTGTAGTCCGATTAGCTTTGATTGCCAGTAGTGCATTGGCAGATATGCGCCAATGAAAGAGGCACTTGGGGGCGATTCCCGTGTATCAGTTAATGATATTAAATGATATAAACGGCGCACGAGAGGTGCCCGACCATGCCTTCAAGCTACACAATTGGCGAACATTTCGAGACCTTCATCAGGAAGCAGGTGGAGGGCGGCCGCTATTCGAGCGCGAGCGAGGTGCTGCGCGATGCCCTGCGAATGCTGGAGGAGAACGAGCAGCGCCGGCAGGCGGCGCTCGATGCGCTGCGGGGCGAGATCGGCAAGGGTCGGAAAAGCGGGAAGCCCAGGCCGGCAACCGAGGTTCTTGATCGCCTTGAACGCAAATACACCAGAATGACTTAAGGATAGGGAAGGGACGAGACGAGACGAGAGCAGGGGGGCGGCTGAGATGCGCGCATATCTGACGCCGCAGGCGGCAGCGGATCTTGAGGAAATCGGCGACTATGGCGTGTGCACCCGCTCTCGACGTCGAGCCTACCTCCGAGAAGAACACGATGGTAATATGCGCGCCCTTTCCGGGGCGGCTAGCTCAGCGGTAGAGCACTGCCTTCACACGGCAGGAGTCACTGGTTCGATCCCAGTGCCGCCCACCATTTCACGACTTCCCATGTTGGGTCCAGCAGTACCGCTTTCGCCGGTGCCGTCGTCTAATGGGCAGTACGTTGTCAATTCAGATCGGTGCCCGTGCGACCCACTCACGAAGCCATTTCCAGTGCACCGTCGGCTCACCGGCCGGCTGATTCTGCAGAAGTGCCTGATATCGAAAGACTTTTCCGCGAGCACAACAGTGCCTTGCTGCGTTTTGTGGCCGCGCGGCTGGGCTCGGAGCAGGAGGCCCGGGAAATCGCGCAGGAGGCCTATGTGCAGGTCCTTCGGCTGGGTCATCCCGAAACCGTCAGCTACCTCCGGGCTTTCCTGTTCAAGACGGCCGCGAATCTGGCGGTCGACCGGTTGCGCCAGCGTGGCCGGCGCTCGCGGGTCACCGTATCCGGTGAGACTGAGCTGGCGGTATTCGAGTTGTCGCCGG
>JAJFKF010000050.1 GCA_021773365.1 Gammaproteobacteria bacterium
GGGGGTGCGCGACTGGCACTGCGAGGAACGGAAGGCGGAGAAATCATGCGTGCCGACGAGATGATCGGCCGCGGCCTGCATGGCGGCCGGATCCAGTGGCTTGTAGAGCCAGCAGACCTTGCGGCGCTGCAAGGCGGGGCGGCTGACGCGCTGCAGGATGATGTAACGGTAGGCGCGCGAGACAGCGCTGTAGCGGGCATGGAAGTCCCTGGGGACCTCCTGGGCCCACAGGACGCTGACATCGTTGGGCAGGCGGGTATTGGCGCCAAAGGTCCATGCGCGGGAGGTGCGTACCGCCGTAGTCTCGAAATGCACCACCTGGCCGATGGCATGCACCCCGGTGTCGGTGCGGCCCGCGCAAACCAGGCGGACGGGTTGATCGGCCACGACGCTGAACGCGCTCTCGGCCACGGCCTGGATGGAGGGGCTGCTGAGCTGGCTCTGCCAGCCGGAGTAGGCCGTCCCGTCGTACTCAAGGCAGACGGCTATTCTTTTCATGGCCTCGCTCACGGCAGCGAACTCCGGGTGGGCAGCTGCGCCAGCAGCGCCGGGAACCGGGGTTGTCAGCCCGGCAGCGAGTCGATCAGGCGCTGGGCTTCCTGCTTCTGTGTCGCCGAGCCTTCCTGCAACACCTCATCGAGGATGTTGCGCGCACCTTCCGGGTCACCCATGTCCATGTAGGCACGGGCCAGGTCGAGCTTGGTGCCCACCTCGCTCATGGTCACCGGCTCAAGCTCCGGCAGATCCATGTCCTCAGCCGAGATGCGCTCGGTCTGGGTCTGGTCCTGGTCGTGGTTGCGGCGTGCCTCGCTGACATCGAGATCGATGTCGGTATCGGTGAGGTCCTTCGAACCGCTGAACACATCACTGGAGAAGCGATCCTCCGCCGAGGCGCCCCGCTGTGGATGCTTGGCCGTATCGGAAGCCAGCGCCGCCTCGAAATTGTCGAGATCCATATCCATGGTCTCACCGCCCACGGTCTTCAGCTCCGCGGTGGCGTCATTGTCCGATTTCTTCCCCGGACTGGGCACACGCGTGGTGGCATCGTTGCCGCCCACATCAGGCGAGGTCATGGTTGCGGCCTGGTCGTCCTCGTCAAGAATCCAGGTGCCGGTGGTCGGGCTTTGCTCGGGGCTGACGCGGGTGGCCGCCTGCGTTGCATCCTCATCGTCCTGCGCCTGGCGTTCCATACCGGCTTCTTCCAGGGTGCGCCGCGAGGTTTCATCCAGGCCGGCGAGCATGGTCGCCGCATCAGCCGGGTGATCGGTCTCCTCCAGCGCCTCAAGTTCGGCCGAATCGCCGCCCAGCGCATCCACGTCCAGCCCGAGATCATCGATGGCCAGCTCGGCGGTCTGGTCGGAACTGTGCACACTTGGGCGGAACTGCGCCGAGTCGATCTTTTCCTTGATCGTCGAAGAGGCCTTGTCGCGCAACGCGGGGGACTCCACCGTCGGCACATCGCCCGGGCCCGTGCCGGTGTCCTCACCCGCATCGGCCTCGCTGACGGCTTCCATCTCGACCGTCGGCGTTTCCATGGTGCGCGCTGCCATTTCGCGCGTGGTGGCACTGGTGTCAGGCTTGGCTGCATCCTCGTCAAAGACGAAGTCGATACCGGAGCTGCCTTTGAGGTCTGCCACCTCGCCGGTGGTCTCGGTGGATTTCGACGGTCCGGCCTCGCCGAAGTCCAGATCCACGCTGTCGTTGCCACCCTCGAGGATGTCCAGGTCTAGGCGGTGGTCCCCGCCCTGCAGATCGAGATCCACTTCGGAGGACGGCGCGCCGCCGCCGGCCTGGGCGAACAGCGGATCTTCCGGGGCAATCTGCTTGCCCATGATGACGATCTTGTCCCACTCCCCTGGAGCCTGCTGGCTGCCATCCTGCAGCTGCCGCGCGCTTTCCAGGAAGGAGTCCTTGTTGCCCCAGACAAAGTAGATTTCCAGAAGCTTCAGTTTCAGGTCGCGCCGGTCGGGCTGGCGCTCGATGGCCATGCTGACCAGGTCGGCGGCCTGATCGTACAAGCCATAGGCCATGTGGAAATCCGCCTCTGCCAGCGGATCACCCTGGTCGAGATTGATGGCGGTTTCCGAACTCAGTGTGTCGTCAGCGGTCTTGTCGGCCGGCGCGGACGAGGAAAGAAAATCCGAGGCCGGAACGGTCTGCGGCTTGCGCGATGCTGGCGAATCCTCCACCTGGGGATGCTCACCGCTTTCCTCGACCAGGAAATTCTCTTCGCGCTTGATCGTGCGCAGCCTCGCGGTGCTCGACGTGGAGGCCTCGCCGATGCTCGGCTCGGCGTGCTCATCGTCCTCTTCGGCCTGCGCCAGACGACCGAGTGCCTCGAAGTCCGGTGCGTCGCGCCGCCGCAGGAAACCGAAAATCACCAAGCCCAGCAGCAGCAGGCCGCCAACGGCGAAATACCAGTTCTGGATCAGCCAATCGAGAATCGAGGCGCCGGTTTCCGATGTCGGAGTGCTCTCGGCGGGCGCCTCAGACTCGGCAACGGGCGGTGCCTGCTCCACCGGCTGCGCCTGTGCTTCACCCTCAGCTTGCTCCACCGCTGTATCGACGCCGGACGGAGCCGGCGCTTCTGCCGGGGTCTCGCCCTGCAGTTCGGGCAGCGTCTGCGGCGGAGGCTGCTGCGATGTTTCACCCAGCCGTTCCTGCAACCTCGCCAACTCGGCGTTCTTCAGATCCAGCATGCGGCGGGATTCAGCCAGCTGCTGCTCCAGCGTCCGTACCTTCTCGTTCAATGCCTCCGATCCGGCGGGAGCAGCAGCCGCGCCTTCCCCGGATGCGCTCGGCGCTACCAGGCGCAGGCGTGCTGACTCATCCGCGGTCTGCGCCGCCGTCTCACCGCGAGATTCACGCCACTCGGCATACTGGCGGCGAACCTCCGCCACGGCCTCACCGGAGCCAATGGCGTCCATCTCGGACCCGGCGGGAATGCGCAGGATCGCTCCCGCGTGTAATTCATTGATATTTCTATTAAAAGCCTCGGGGTTGGCGCGATACAGCGCCACCATCATCCGATTGATTTCGCGCGGCGAGCCCGAGGTGTGCTGACTGGCGATCTGCCACAGCGTGTCGTTCCGCTGGACGGTGTAGCTGAATGCACCCGAGGGCGCCATGGGCTGCGATGTCGCCGGTGCCGGCGCCGAAGCCGGTGGCGCAGCAGCAGCAGGCCTTTCCGCGGGGCGCTGAGTCGCTGCTGGCTCACTGCGTGGCGCTGCCACCGGTGCGCTGCTGCCCTGCTCGCCGGGCATGTACACCGGCGGATCAAGCAGCATGGTGTACTCGCGCAGCAAGCGTCCGCGCGCCCAGCTCACCTCAACCAGGAGCGTAAGAAAGGGGTCGTTGATGGCCTCGGTGGAGGTGATCTTCAGGACATCGCGCCCCGTCCCGTCCCGACCCACGGTAAAACGCAGGCTGGAATGCAGGCGGGAGGGCTCGATACCGTAGCGGGCGAAAGTTTCGCGGCTGGCCATGCCAGCATTGAGCGAACGCAGTTCGTCAGCCGTTGCACCGAGCAGCTCGACCTCGGCTGATAGCGGCTGATTCAGCGCTGAATGGAGATGGATTTCGCCCAGTCCGAGGGCGAACACCGCTGCCGGACAGACCGACAGGCAAAGACCCAGCAGGTATCGGCTCATAAGGCGCTTCATTTTTCCCGTCATGGCAGCTCCCTTAAGAGCGGCACGTGGATCTGGAATTCCACTTGGTACAGCAGCTTGTGCGAGTTTGCTCACAGTCCCCCTGATCAGGGGCGGACTATAGCGGATTAGTGTGCCTTGACCAATATCTGCGCGATCTGCACGGCATTGAGCGCCGCGCCCTTACGCAGATTATCGGAGGACAGCCACAGATTGAGTCCATGGGGCACCGAGGCGTCGGCACGCACCCGCCCCACAAACACCTCATCTTTCCCGGTGGACGGCAGCGGCATGGGGTAGAGCCCGGCCGACGGCTCGTCCTGCACCGCCACCCCGTCGGCGGCCGACAGCAGCTCCCGGGCGTGGTCCGGATGCAACGGCTTCTCGGTTTCGATGTTCACCGACTCGCAATGGCAGCGCATGACCGGCACCCGCACCGTGGTGGCAGTGATACGCAGCTGCGGCAGGTCGAGGATCTTGCGGCTCTCGTTGACGATCTTGATCTCCTCAGAGCAGTCACCGTCCTCGGAGAAGGAGCCGATCTGCGGCAGGAGGTTGAAGGCGATCTGATAAGGGTAGACCTTCACTTCAGGTTCCTTGAACAGGAACAGCGCCCGGGTCTGTGCCATCAGTTCTTCCATGGCGGCCGCACCGGTACCGGAAACGGACTGGAAGGTGGTCACCACCACGCGCCGCAGCGTGGCCGCTTCATGCAGGGGCTTGAGCGCCATCACCAGAGGGGTGGTGGTGCAGTTCGGAATTGAGATGATGCCCCGCTGCGCCTGGTGTGCGGATTCGGGATTGACCTCGGGCACCACCAGTGGCACCTGCGGGTCCATGCGAAACACCGAGCTGTCATCGATGACGGTGGCGCCCGCCGCGGCCAGCCGCGGTCCGTATTCACGGCTGATGTCGTCGGTGGCGGAGATGAAGGCGATGTCGATGCCGCTGAAGTCAGCGTCCGGGGTGAGCTCTTCCACCTTCCAGCTGCGGCCCAGGCACTTCATGCTCTGGCCGGCGGAACGTTTGGAAGCGAACAGGCGCAGGTGGGCAAGCGGGAACTTGCGCTCCTCAAGAATCTCCAGACTTTCCTTGCCGACGGCACCGGTGGCGCCGATGACTGCAATCCTGACACCGCTACTCACAAACAATCACTCCGGGCTTGGGGAAAAGGGTGCGCAACATTACAGGAATCGGGGGGTGGAGTCATGACGGGTGTTCCGGGGTGGTGGTACCGGTAGATGGGGCGCCAGCGCCGATCGCCCGGGGGGTGGTTGGCGGCGGCGTGGCTTCACCACCGGCATCGCGGTGCGGGTCCGCCGCCGGTGCCATAAGCATGCGGTCAGCAGCAGCTGATATGCACTGCCTTCGATAGATGCTCACGCTGCGGCGGCTTTGTGCCTTCGACGATGGGCGGCCACGCCGCCGCGCGAACCACCCCCCGACCGCTCGTCACTGGCGCCGCAGTGGGGAACACTGCCCGCTGTCATTCCGAAGAAGCCGAAGATACGGCTCTGGAACATCCGGCGGCGGTGGGCGGGGCGGGCCAGCGGACGTGGGTGGGGTGTGTTTCTCCGCGGCGCGGGCACCCCAACGTCGAAGGCACAAAGCCGCCGCAGCGTGAGCATCTATCGAAGGCAGTGAATATCCATTCCCGTTACCCCCATGCCGATGGCACCGGCGGCGGACCCGCACCGCGACCCCGGTGGAGAGCCCGCGCCGCGGAAAACACGCCCCACCCGCGGCCGATGGCCCGACCCGGCACAGAGCAGAGCAGAGCAGAGCAGAGCAGCGAACAGCAGTGCCCTATCCGGCAATCACCGGCGTACCCGACACCACATCACCGTTCTGCCCCCGCTGCCGCAGGTAATGATCCATCAACACAATCGCCAGCATCGCCTCCGCAATCGGCGTTGCCCGCAACCCCACGCACGGATCATGTCGCCCGGTGGTCACCACCTGCACCGCCGCACCTTCAACGTCGACCGTATCCCCCGGCACCTGAATACTGGACGTCGGCTTGAAAGCCAGATGCACCACGATGTCCTGCCCGGACGAAATTCCTCCGAGCGTGCCACCCGCTCTGTTGGAGGTGAAACCCGCAGGCGTCAATGCGTCGCGATGCTCGCTGCCCCGCTGTGTCACGGACGTGAATCCCGCGCCGATCTCCACGCCCTTCACCGCGTTGATGCCCATCATCGCGTGGGCGATGTCCGCATCCAGTTTGTCGAATACCGGCTCGCCCAGGCCCGGCGGCACACCCGCGGCCGTGACGGTCACGCGCGCGCCAATGGAATCGCCCTGTTCGCGCAGCTTCCATATCAGCGCCTCCAGCTCTTCCAGGCGCGCGGGGTCGGGGCAGAAGAAAGGATTGTCGTAGGCGGAAGGCGGGTCCTTCGGTTCCAGAATCAGTTCGCCGATCTGCGAGACGTAGCCGCTGATCTGCACACCCAGACGTTCACGCAGGTACTTGCGTGCGATGGCCGCGGCGGCCACGCGCATGACCGTCTCGCGCGCCGAGGAGCGGCCACCACCGCGGTAGTCGCGGAAGCCGTATTTTTGTTGGTAGGTGTAGTCGGCGTGACCGGGGCGGAAGCGGTCCTTGATCTTCTCGTAGTCGCGCGAGCGCTGGTCGGCGTTCTCGACCAGCAGGCCGATGGGCGTGCCGGTGGTGCGGCCTTCGAAGACGCCGGAGAGAATGCGTACGCGGTCGGGTTCGCGGCGCTGGCTGGTGAAGTGCGAGGTACCCGAGCGACGGCGTTCCAGGTCGGGCTGGATGTCGGCCTCGGTCAGTTCCAGGCCGGGCGGGCAGCCGTCGACGATGCAGCCCAGGGCGGGGCCGTGGCTTTCACCGAAGGTGGTGACGGTGAACAGTTTGCCGATGGTGTTGCCGGACATGTTCCAGTCTTCAGAGTCAGTTGAGTCCGTACTGATTCACGAAGGCAGATCCTCCGCCTTCAGCAAAAATACGCCGCCACCGCCACGCTCGAATTCCAGCCAGGTCAGCGGCAGCTGGGGATAGCGCCGCTGCACTTCCGGCTGGGTGTTGCCCACCTCCACCACCAGCAGGCCACCGGGCCTGAGGTGCTGCGCGGATTCGCGCAGGAGGACATCAACCGCATCGAGACCGCGCGGGCCTGCCGCCAGGGCGAGCTTTGGCTCGTGGCGGTATTCCGCGGGGAGCGATTTCAGTTCCCGCGCGCCCACGTAGGGCGGGTTGCTGACGATGATATCGTACCGGCGGCCCGACACGGCCGAAAAATAATCCGACTTGAGCACCTGCACCCGGCCGATCAATCTGTGCGCGCGGATATTGCGCCGTGCGACCTGCAGGGCAGCCGTACTGATGTCCAGGGCCGTTACGCGTGACCGCGGCAGATAGCGGGCACAGGCGATGGCAATACAGCCCGAGCCGGTACCCACGTCGAGGATGCTGCGCACGCGTTCGGGATCCATCCAGGGCTCGAAACGGCGCTCGATCAGCTCCGCGATCGGCGAGCGGGGAATAAGCACGCGGGGATCGACGCTGAAAGGCAGGCCGGCGAACCAGGTCTGGCCGGTGAGATATACGGCGGGGATGCGTTCGCTCACGCGGCGCTCGAACAGCTTCTCCGCCCGCGCCTGCTCGCGGGCGCTGACCGGACGCGCATAGATTTCCGGCGCCTCGGCATGGTCGAGGTTCAGCGCGTGGAAGACCAGTGCCGCAGCCTCGTCGCGGGCATTGTCGGTGCCGTGACCATAGAAGAGGTGCGCATGCGTGAAGCGATGCACGCCCTGCTCCATCAGCTGCGCCACCGTCAGGGGCGATGCCGGCGCGACGTGGCGCGTACTTTGCGGCTTTTTCCGCTTGGCTTTGGTTATCATCTTTCGCTCGTCATTCCCCCGCCAGCATAGCATTGCGTACCACAGACTCATGAGCACTCCGCCCTCACTGCAACCGGCACCGTTCAACACCTTCGTTCGCTTGCAGCATGTGCTGCCGCACCACCTGCTGTCGCGCATCGTGTGGTGGGCCACGCGCAGCCGGCTGCGACCGTGGAAGAACCTGCTGATCCGCAGCTTCCTGCGCCACTACGCGGTGAACATGGGCGAGGCGGCGCAACCCGATCCCGGCGCGTATGCCAGTTTCAACGATTTCTTCACCCGCGCGCTGCGGCCCGAGGCGCGTCCGGTGGACGTGCAGGCCGCTCGCATCGTCAGTCCGGTGGATGGCACGGTGAGCGAAGCGGGCCTGATTCACGACCAGCGCCTGCTCCAGGCCAAGGGGCATGACTACACGCTGACTGAACTGCTCGGCACGGATACGGCGCTGGCCGCGCGCTTTCACGATGGCGCCTTCGCCACGCTGTATCTGGCGCCGCATGACTACCATCGCATTCACATGCCGGCGGCCGGAAAACTGGTGTCCTCTCATTACATCCCGGGGCGGCTGTTCAGCGTGAATCCAGCCACGGTGCAGCGGCTGCCGCGGCTGTTCGCGCGCAATGAGCGGGTGGTGTGCGTGTTCGACGGGGAGCCGGGATATTTTGCGGTGATCCTGGTCGGCGCATTGTTTGTCGGCAGCATGTCGACCGTGTGGGCGGGGGATGTCACGCCGGCACGGCGGCGTCGCGTCACACAGCTACCGCTGCCATCGTCGCCGGTGCAGCTGGCGCGGGGCGAGGAGCTGGGACGTTTCAATATGGGTTCGACGGTGATCGTGCTGTTTGAACGCGGGCGCGTGCAGTGGCAACCGGAACTGGTGGCCGGCGCCAAGGTGCGCATGGGCAACTCCATTGCCGCGGGTGGCGACGCTCCATGAGCGCACCGGGCGACTGGCCGCCCTCCGCCACGCAGGCGACCCTGCAGCTGCGCGCCGAACTGCTGCGGCGTGTGCGCGAGTATTTTGCGGCGGCCGGCGTGATGGAGGTGCAGACGCCGATGCTGTCACGGGCGACGGTCACGGACGTGCACCTGGCCTCGCTGCGTACGCGGGTGGCCGGACACGGTGAGTTCTACCTGCAGACCTCGCCCGAGTACGCCATGAAGCGCCTGCTGGCCGCCGGCAGCGGCGATATCTACCAGATCGCGCCGGTGTTCCGCGACGCCGAACGGGGCACGCAGCACAACCCTGAATTCACCATGGTGGAGTGGTACCGCGCGGGATTCGATGCCAACGCGCTGATGAACGATGCCAGCAGCCTGCTCGATGCACTGCTGATCGAACGCCAGCTCGGCACTGCGCAGCGCCTGACGTACCGCGAAGCTTTTCTGCGGCACACTCAAATTGATCCGCTCACCGCGCCGGTCGCGGACCTGCTGGCGTGCGCGCGCGCACATGAAATCCCCCTGCCCTCGCCGACGCCTGATGAGCGCGACGCCTGTCTCGACCTGCTGATGTCCACGGTCGTCGGCCCACGACTGGGACAGGGACAGCTCTCCTTTATATATGACTATCCGGCCTCGCAGGCCGCGCTGGCGCGACTGAAACCGGACGACCCGTCAGTGGCCGAGCGCTTCGAGATCTATCTGCAGGGAGTGGAGCTGGCCAACGGCTTCCACGAACTGGCCGATGCACGCGAGCAGCGCGCAAGATTCGGGCAGGACCTGCAGCAGCGGCGTGCGCGTGGCCTGTCTGAACCGCCGGTGGACGAGCGCCTGCTGGGCGCGCTGACAGCGGGGCTGCCGGATTGCGCGGGAATCGCGCTGGGTTTCGATCGGGTGGTCATGCTCGCGGCCGGCGTACGCACCATCGATGAGGTGCTGGCGTTTCCGATCGAGCGCTGCTGAGTCGAGCAACCCTCGCCCCGCGAACGCGGGCAGGCAAAGCCCGGGCGAGGTTATTGTTTGGCGCGGGAGACGTACTGACCGGTGCGGGTATCCACGCGAATCACCTCGCCCTGGTTGATGAACAGCGGCACGCGCACCACGGCGCCGGTTTCCAGCTTGGCTGGCTTCTGCCCGCCGGTGGCCGTATCGCCGCGGATGCCCGGATCGGTTTCCACGATGGTCAGCTCAACGTGCGCCGGCGGCGCGATCAGCAGCGGTTCGTCGTTCCACAGCGTGACGATGCAGACCGTGCCGTCCTTCAGCCACTGCGCGCCATCAGCCACCGCGGCCTTGCTCGCCGTGTACTGCTCGAAGCTTTCCGGATTCATGAAATGCCAGAAATCCCCGTCGCTGTAGAGGAACTGCATGTCGACATCGACCACGTCGGCCCCTTCAGCCGTGTCACCGGACTTGAAGGTGCGCTCGATCACCCGCCCGCTCTTGAGGTTGCGGATTTTCACGCGATTGAAGGCCTGTCCCTTGCCCGGCTTGACGAACTCATTCTCCACGATGGCATAGGGGTCGCCGTCCAGCAGAATCTTCAGTCCCGAGCGGAATTCATTGGTGCTGTAGTTGGCCATGGCAGAATGGGGCGCCCGCAGGAGGGCAATGAAAAAAGGGCGTGCATGATAGCCGCAAGCTCCCCCACTGACCACAATCGCCTGTCTTCCTCCGGCGCGCCACCGCCAGGCTGGCAGGCACTGCTGCGCCAGGCCGTTACCGACCCGGCCGAACTGCTGCGCATGCTCGACCTGGGCCCGCAATGGCTGGAACCGGCGCGCCAGGCGGCGGCGATCTTTGGACTCAAAACGCCCCGCGGCTTTGTTGCCCGCATGCGCAAGGGCGATCCCGCCGATCCGCTGCTGCTGCAGGTGCTGCCCCTGCACGCAGAACTGCAAGCAATACCCGGCTACGTGGCCGACCCGGTGGGCGACCTGGCCAGCACACAGGGCGCGGGGCTGCTGCACAAGTACACCGGCCGCGCGCTGCTGGTCACCACCGGCGCCTGCGCGGTGCACTGCCGCTACTGTTTCCGCCGTGAGTTTCCCTACAGTGAGCATCTGGCCGCCGCCGCAAACTGGCAACCGGCGCTGCAGGCCATTGCCGCGGACGACGATATCCACGAAGTCATTCTCAGCGGCGGCGATCCGCTGTCCCTGGCCGACCACAAGCTGCGCGCCCTCACCGACGGCCTGCAGACCATTCCTCATGTACGCCGTTTGCGCATCCACACCCGCTATCCCATCGTGCTGCCGGAGCGCATCGACAAGTCCTTCCAGCAATGGCTGCGCGCCCTGCCCTGGCGTGTTGCCATCGTCATTCACGCCAACCACGCCAATGAAATCGACGCCCGCGTTGAACAGGCGCTGGCCGGGCTGACGGCCTGCGGCGCGACGCTGCTCAATCAAAGCGTGCTGCTCCGGCGCGTCAACGACGAGGCCGACGCCCTGATCACCCTCAGCGAGAAACTGTTCACCGCCGGCGTGCTGCCCTACTACCTGCACCTGCTGGACCCGGTCCGCGGCGCCGCGCATTTCGACGTTGAAGCCGGGGTTGCCGCCGACCTGATGCGCACCATGGCCGCCCGCCTGTCCGGCTACCTGGTCCCGCGCCTGGTGCGTGAGCAGGCTGGCGCGCCCTACAAAACCCCTGTTGCATGGTAGAACCGCAGCGGGCGGCCGGCAGAACCGCCAGCCTCCACGCGCGCCCCCGCCGCTGCCCCCGGTATGGGCTACAATCCCGCCTCGCATCGAACCTGAGGAGATAAGGATTTGGCACCCCACGGCGCAGTGCCCATGATCGTGATGACCAGCAGCCAGGATCACGTGGAGGCGGTCAACGCCACACTGCGCAAGGCCGGGCACCCCGCACATTGCAGCTGGATTTCCGATCTACGCGACCTCGGCGACGGTCTCACGCAAATCAACCCCGAAATGCTGCTGCTGTTCGTCGACGAACAGATTGGCGACCTGGGCTCGGTGATGAAGATCCGCAACCAGTTCGCCCCCGCCGTTCCGGTGGTGGTGGCCCGCGAAGCGGTGGACGAAGCCGCCATCGCCAGCGCCATGCAGATGGGCGCGCAGGATGTCGTCTCGCTGGGTGACCGCGTCCGTCTGCAGGCAGTGGTCGCGCGGGAACTGCGCGCCTTTCGCCTCGACCGGGCGCTGAACGCCACGCTGCAGTCGGCCCGCGAAACCAAGCAGCAGCTGCAGGCCTTCATGACCGGCTCCGCCGACGCCATCTCGCATGTCGCCGAAGGCATCATCGTCAGCACCAACCCCGCATGGATGGAGCTGTTCGGCTATTCAGAGGAAGACGCTCTCATCGGACAGCCGCTGATGGACCTGTTCGAAGGCGACAGCCATGCCGCGCTGAAGGGTGCACTGGTGGCCTGCATCCAGGGCAAGTGGTCGGACCACATCCTGCGCGTACACGCCTCGCTCACCGACGGCTCCGATCTGGCGCTGGAGCTGGAGATCAACAAGGCAGAATTCGACGGCGACCCCTGCGTGCGCATCTGCGTGCCCTCCCGGCGCGACCGGGGCGGCGAAGGCCTGGCCCAGGAACTGAAGGACGCCGTGCGGCGCGACGCCACCACCGGCCTGCTGCACTGGAAATACTTTCTCGAGGACATCAAGGCGCAGCTGGCCGAGCCGGCCAAGGGCGGCGTGCGCTACCTGGCTGTCATCAAACCCGACAAATTCGCCCACATCCAGAGCGACGTCGGCATTCTCAAATGCGAGGACTTCCTCGCCGGCCTGGCCGAACAGCTGCGTGAACAGCTCGGACCAAAGGACATCGCCGGACGTCTGGCCGGCAACGTATTCATCGTGCTGCTCCAGCGCGGCAACGAGCGTGACGTGGAAGCCTGGGGCGAACAGTTCACGGTGAAGATCGCCAAACACATCTTCCAGGCCGGAGACAAATCCTTCTCCGCCACCTGTTCGGTGGGTCTGAGCGTGGTATCCAGCGGCAGCACCGACATCGCCGGCCCGCTGGGCGATGCCACCACGGCCAACAAAAATGCGCGCAGCCAGGGCGGTAGCCGCGTCGCCGTCCTGGACAAGGCCGATGCCGACACCCGCGCCCAGGCCTATGACAAGGTGTGGGTAAAGCACATCAAGACGGCTCTGATGGAAAATCGCTTCCGCCTGGTGCAGCAACCCATCGCCAGCCTGCAGGGCGAGGAAAAGGGCATGTACGACGTGCTGGTGCGCATGATCGACGAGGGCGGCAAGGAAGTGCTGCCGTCTGAATTCATCGCCGCCGCCGAGCGCAACGACCTGATGAAGAACATCGACCGCTGGGTCATCGGCGCCTCCATGTCCTTCTGCGCGGCGCGCAAGCCCGCCTGCGTGTTCGTGCGCCTGTCCAAAGACACCGTGCTCGACAAGTCGCTGAGCATCTGGCTGCAGAACCAGCTCAAGGCCATCAAGATCGAACCGGGCCGCATCTGCTTCCAGGTCACCGAAGACACCGCCACGCAGTACCTCAACCAGACCCGCGAACTGATCGCCACGCTGCAGTCGCTGGGTTTCCGCGCCGCACTGGAACACTTCGGCGCCGGCCGCGATCCGCTGGCGCTGCTGGCCAGCCTGCCGGTGCAGTTCATCAAGATCGACGGTTCCCTGATGCAGGGCTTGGCAAACGATCAGGGGCTGCAGCAGAAAGTGCGCGCGCTGGCCGAGGTGGCGCATGAGAAGAAGATCGAGACCATCGGCGAGCAGGTAGAGGACGCCAACACCATGGCGGTGCTGTGGCAGCTGGGAATCGAGTTCATTCAGGGGTATTTCGTGAATGCGCCTGAGGAAGTGGTGATGGGGGGGAGGTGAAGGACCGGTCGGTCATTGCGCCCGGCAGACGGAAATTCCTGCCGATATCGCTGTGCTCAGCCTGATTCCATCGGATCACGATCTGCAGCAAACGACAGACATTAATAAGTAGACGCATCAGGTCGGGGGAAATCCCATCCGCCGGTATAAGTGCATCAAACCGGCTGGCACTGCAGGCGCGGGCATGTCATCGTTCCGCCATGATCTGGTCGGTTTCCAGTTATCGTCGGCTTGAGAAGCGCCTGAAGAAAGTTCTGTGGCGCGGCGGGCGATCGCGGGAGGAAGCGGAGGACCTCATTCAGGAGGCCCTGCTCAGGTTGCATGAATATTGTCAGTCCGGCGAGGTAAAGAACCGGGAGGCCTTTGTTGTCCGCACCGTACGCAACCTTTCCATAGACCGGCATCGCAGGGACCACCGTCATCTGTATGTGGACGGTTCCGTCGAGCAGTTAGAAGCCAGCATTCCGCTGCTGGACGCAGGCCCGTCTTCGGACGAGATCATCGAGACCCAGCAGCGGCTGGACAAGATCAGGGCCACATTGAATGCAGTGAATCCACGCACCCGTGAGATCTATTTCGCGCATCGTTCCGGCTACAGCTACGCGGAGATCGGCGCGCATATGGGTATCTCCAAGAGCACGATTGAAAAACATATTGCCCATGCCGTGCTTGCACTGATGGATGCGAGGGAAGCGGAATGAACGTCGACCGCAAGCAGGTCAGGGCAGAAGCCGCTTCGTGGGTGGCGCGCCTGCATGGACCGGATCGCAATGCCCACATCGAGCAGGGCTGTAAGCGGTGGCTGGCGGAAAGCCCGGTGCACGCGGCCGAGTTCGAGATCGCCACCGATGTCTGGCATGAGACCTCTGCATTGCCCGCCGAGCTGCCGATGTCAGCACGCCATTCCGGTGCGGCGGGCGAACGCGGCAGGTTCCTCCGTCCGGTGTTGCTGGCCGCGGGCATGGCCTGCGCCGTGCTGGTGGCCGCCGTCATTTACTTTGACGGCCGCGCGCTGAGTACGGCGGTGGGGGAGCAGCGCTCAGTAACCCTGGATGACGGCACGCGCGTGGAGCTGAATACCAATACCCGGCTGCAGGTCCGGTATGACGAGCATGCGCGTACGGTGGTGCTGAAAAGCGGCGAGGCCTTCTTCGACGTCACCCGGCGACAGGCACGGCCGTTCGTTGTGATTGCTGGCGAGCGGACAATCACCGCAATCGGCACCACTTTTGTCGTGCGTCACGAGAACGATGCCGTATCGGTCACGCTCATCGAAGGCCGACTGGCAGTTGATACGCCCAGGCAGCTGCCCGAGGCGCCCAGGATGCTGAGCACTGGCCAGCGGTTGCGCTTCGATGCGGCGGGAAATGCACTGCTGGATTCCCCGCCGATCGAGAAAGTGACTGCCTGGCAGCGCGGCCAGCTTGTTTTCGAGAATACCTCGCTGCGCGAGGCGGTGGCTGAGTTCAACCGCTATGGCAGCGGCAGGATTCGCATTGCGGCTCCGCAGCTCGGCGATGTTCCGGTGGGCGGGGTTTTCCGGATCGGCGACATGTCGAGCTTTGCACAGGCGGTGGCCGCATCGCATCAACTGCGCGCGGTACGCCATGGCGATGACATCATATTGGAGCGTAGTTCCGCGCCGTAGGGCGGCAGATGGGAATTTTGTGCCGCCATTGCGTCTAGTGGCGTAAGGGTATCGTTAACAGACGCACGCGCAACGGACAGCCGGGAAGTTTATCCATGCCAAGCTCAACTTCGCTGAGATCATTGTTCACTTTCTCGTTCACTTTTGCGGTCCTGCTGCTGGGGTTTTCCACCATGGCCGCTGACTTGCAAACCAAATCGAGGTTCGATCTTTCCTCGCAGCCGCTGGCCAAGGCGCTAAACGCCTTTGCCATCCAGGCGGGCCTGAACATCTATTTCGACCCGCCAGCCGTGGAAGGTATTCGATCGCCGTCCCTGAAAGCTGAACTCACCGCCGATGATGCCCTCGCGCATCTGCTGGCGGGCACAAAGCTGCAGGCGGTCTACGTCGATGAGAACACCATCCGGATCGTGCCGATGGCGAGCGCGGCGGCCAGGGCGCAAAGCAGCGCGGCCCGCGATGACGGCTCCGCGGGCATGGTACGGCTTTCGCGCTCCGAGATGGCTGGCGCAGATGCCATCACACGCCGGCCAGGTGCGGCGGAGTCCGACGAAGAGCAGAAAACTGCCGCTGATGCGCGCGGCGAGAAATCGGCAACCAATGAGCTGGTGGTTACCGGCACCAGCATTCGCGGACAGGCGCCGGTAGGGGCGCCGTTGATTGTATTTGACCGCGAACAGATCGAGCGCAGTGGTTATGCCACTATTCAGGACTTCATGGAAACCGTGCCGCAGAATTACGGCGGCAATTCGCTGGAGGTGTTCTCCAGCATCGGCAATTTCACCCGCACTCAGGGCGTCAATCTGCGCGGGTTGGGCACCGGCGCCACACTGGTGCTGATCAACGGCCAGCGTCAGCCGCGCAGTGCCGAAGGGCAATTCACGGACCTGTCGAGCATTCCCGCCAGCGCCGTGGAGCGTATCGAGATCATGCCCGATGGCGCCTCGGCCATCTATGGATCGGAGGCCATCGGCGGCGTGGTGAATATTATTCTGCGCAAGGAGTATTTCGGCGCGGAAAGCCAGGCGCGCTTTGCCAGCGCGCGCTCGGACTCGGAGGAAGTGCAGTTCTCGCAGTCGCTGGGTCGCGGATGGCGTGGCGGAAATCTTTTGTTCGGCTATCAGTACTATGAGCGCACCGAACTGGCCGCCGAGGAGCGGGGCTACGCTGGCCAGGGAGACAAGCGTCCGTTTGGCGGCTCGGATCGCCGCACCACACGCAGCAATCCGGGCAATATCCTGATTCCCGGAAGCTTCACCGCGGTGGCCTTCGGCATTCCCGCCAGCCAGGACGGCTCCAGTCTGACCGTCGCGGACCTGATGCCCGGTGTCGCCAATCTAGGATTCGCAGCCGGCGATACGTCGCTGGCGCCGCAGCAGGAAAGCCACAGCGCGTTCTTTTCGGTTGCCCATGAGATCAATGCGCGCTGGCAGGTTTCGGCCGATGGCCGGTACACGCGGCGTTCCACCGATTATCTGGGTACGTCGGTGACCTCCGTGTTGACGGTGCCCTCCAGCAATGCGTTCTATGTCGATGCCTTTGGCACCGGTGAGCCACTGCGTATTCTGTATGACTTCGGTCGTGATTTTCGCCGTGTGACCGTGGGGGACACCGACACATTGTCTCTGAGCGGTAACGTGCGACTGGACCTGTCGGCCTCCTGGGGCCTGAGCGGCTCGGTCACTTATGGTTCAGAAAAGTCCTCAAGCTGGAGCCGGAACTTCGGCACGAACTTCGCCAACCTGAGTGCCGCGCTGGCTGACTCCAATCCGGCAACCGCCTTCAATCCTTTTGGCGACGGGTCGTTCAACAATCCCGAGACCATAGCCTCGATCATCCTGCCACCGCAGATGAACGAGCCGGAGTACGTGAACTGGAGCTATCGGGCGGTTGCGGACGGGAATTTGTTTGCCCTTCCTGCTGGTACGGTGACCGCAGCAGTCGGTGCGGAATATCGAACCGAGTCGCTGCTCAGCGCACTGGCGGGTATCGAGCAAAGCGCCGATGAGCTGGATCGCGATGTATCGTCGCTGTTTGCGGAGGTCAATCTGCCTTTGATCGCCCGCTCAGGTTCCAGGGGTACATTGTTGCGCGCGTCGCTGGCCGGGCGCTACGAGGACTACAGTGACTTCGGCAACACCTTTAATCCGAAGTTCGGACTGCACTTCCAGCCCAATGACTGGCTGTCGATATCCGGCACCTGGGGCACTTCATTCCGCGCGCCACCGGTCGTGCTTCTCGATGAAATCATCAATGCCTTCGCCTATTCGATCAACGATCCGCTGGCGCTGGATGGATCCGGTGTTTCCAATGTCATTTTGGCGTTGGGCAACAACCCCAGCCTGCAGCAAGAGACCGCTGATACCTGGTCTGTGGGTTTCCAGCTTACACCGGAGGCGGTGGCCCCGGGACTGCAGCTGTCGCTGCGCTATCACGAGATCGACTACGACAACAAGATTCTGTCGGTACCCTACCGCCTGCTGTCTTCCGGGGGCGATGTACTGGCCATTCCGATCTATAACGAAACCGGCATCATCGATCGCTCGCCACCGGCGGAGCTCCTGGAGCGGTACTGCGCGGATATGTATGTGGATTGCGTATCCTATCCGCCGAACATGTTCATCGATGCGCGTTTCCGCAATATCGCGGCGCTGCGCACGCGGGGGTTCGACTTCGAGGGCCGCAGCCGTCTGAATACCGATGCCGGATTGTTCGAGTTCGCGGTGAGCGGGGTATACAACATCAGCTATGAGCAACAGTTTATCGCTGGCGTGGACTTTACCGAACAGGTCAATACCCGCGGCGCGCCACCGAAGCTGGTAATGCGCTCAACGGCGTACTGGGAGCGCGGCGCCTGGGTGGTGGACGGCAGTGTCAACTACACCAATGCCTATGATGATGTCGGCGTGAGCCGCCGCATCAATTCCTGGACAACGGTAGATGCCGGCGCAACCTATCGGATTCAATCGCCGGCCGGATTCATGAGCGGCGTCGCCATTGGCATCCGTGCGGCCAACCTGCTTGACGAGGATCCTCCTTTCGTCGATACCGACTACGGATTCGATGCCTCGGTGGCCAGCCCCCTGGGCAGGCTGCTCAGCGTAAATCTGACCAAGAGCTGGTAGCGCCAGCAAACCTCTTCGGCAACCACTGATACGGCAGTGGCACTCAGCGTGCCCTGCCGTCTAACGAGGAGTCTTCCGGTTTGAAAAAAACAGGCGTCGTATGTCTGCTGTCGATATTGCTGTCTTCCACATTCACTGGCGTCGCCCTGGCACATGAGGCGATGCCCGGCATGGAGGGACAGGGGACTGTGGAAGGAGCAGAAGGAGAGGAGCACCGATTCGACGGCGGCTCGGGACTGATGCTCCACGACTTGAGTGCAGTGCAGATCGAGAGCCTGACGAGGCTCGGCAAGATCTGGGGATTTCTGAAGTACCACCATCCGCAAGTGGTATCGGGAAACCGGCAGTGGGACTACGACCTGTTTGACGCTCTGCCGGCAGTGCTGGCCGCCGCCAACCGCGCCGAGGCCAATACGGCAATCCTGCTGTGGATCGCCGAGTTGGGTGAAATCGCCGAGTGCGACCCGTGCGCTGATCTGAGCGAGACGGATCTGTACCTGCGCCCGCGCCTGCAGTGGCTGAATGACGAGGCCAGCCTGGGCACCGCGCTCAGTCGCACGTTGCGCGCCGTTTATCGCGCCCGCATACCCGGCGAGCAATTCTACGTCAGCATCAAACGCAACGTCGGCAATCCGCTGTTCAGGAATGAACTGGCCTATGCGGACATCCGCTTTCCAGACGCGGGGTTGCAGTTGCTTGCGCTGTATCGCTTCTGGAACATCATCGAGTACTGGTTCCCTTACCGCAATGTCATGGATGAGGACTGGGACGGCACGCTGGCAGCGTTTATCCCCGGAATCGCACTGGCTGACTCGAAGGACACTTATCAGCGCGAACTCATGGCATTGATCGCCAGAGCACATGATTCGCATTCCAACTTGTGGAGTTCCCTGCACGTCAGGCCACCGGTGGGCGAATGCCAGCTGCCTGTCGGGATTCGCTTCATCGGACGCGAGGCAGTGGTCAGTCGCATTGCCCCGGAATTCGACGGATGGAATGCCCTGCAGCGCGGCGATGTCATCGAATCGATTGATGGCACGGCCCTGGATGAGTTGATTGATGAATGGGCACCGTACTACGCAGCCTCCAATGAAGCCGTACGCCTGCGCGACATCGCCCGCTACATGACACGTGGTGAATGCGGGACGATGCACATGGGTATTCGGCGTGCAGGGAAAACAGCCAGGATAAAGGCCCACCGTGTACCGGCAAAAGCAGTCGATGCCAGCTACGTCGCCAGCAACGATCTGCCCGGCGCGACCTTCCGGCTGCTGTCCGAGCGTGCGGCCTATCTCAAACTCTCCACCGTCATGGCCTCGAAGGTGGCGGACTATGTGCGTGCGGCCGCAGGAACCGACGGACTCATCATCGATATTCGAAACTATCCATCGGACTTCGTGGTCTTCGCACTCGGCTCGCTGCTGGTGGAAACCGAAACAGCATTCGCCCGTTTTGTCACGGCCGATATTTCAAATCCCGGCGCCTTCCACTGGGCCAGTACGGTATCTGTACAGCCCGGGAGCACGCGCTACGTGGGCAAGGTGATCATTCTGGTCGACGAACTTTCCATGAGCATGGCCGAATATACGGCCATGGCCCTGCGGGTCGCGCCGCAGGCAGTGGTCGTTGGCAGCGCCACCACCGGCGCCGACGGGAACCTGTCGCGGTTCGTGCTGCCCGGCGGACTGGGCAGCGCGATCAGCGGCATCGGCGTGTTCTATCCGGACAAGACACCCACCCAGCGGATCGGCATCGTTCCGGATGTCCCGGTCACGCCCACCGTCGCCGGCATTGGCGAAGGCCGCGATGAAGTGCTCGAAGTCGCGCTAAGGCAGATCTTTGGCGCGAAAATCACCGCCGAACAATTACGACGCCTGTACGGTGACGTCCGCTAGTCCGACCCTGCCGATGCGGCGGGATCAAGCCTCAGCTCTCGGCGTATCAGCGGTTCCAGTGACTCTATCCCCTTCTCCGAGATCAGCCGGTCGCTTCTGTGGAGTAACAGATCAGGCGGGATCGACCTGACGCTGTATTCTCTGACAAAGCGAAGCGAATGTTTTCAGGAGATCATGAGCGGTGCGCAGTGTTCACGGTCAGTGGATCTTTCTGCGCGAAAGCGGGTGCTACAGCTGCATCGTGAGGCGCTCAACGCGAACGCACGATCAGCCGATTCTTGACGCTTTGAATCTCCAGAGAATCGTCCTGCGCCAGAAATTTGATCAGCATTTGAGGCTCATCGGCCAGAAACACGCCCCAGATAAGCCGCTGGCCCAGTGCGCCGGATTCGATACGGATCTGCAGTTCGTTGTAGCGATTGAACTCCTGCGCCACTTCGACAAGCGGCACGGCGCGGAATACCAGTCGTCGTTGCCGCCACGCAACGGCAGTGCTGACATCGGGTATGGTGCTCTTGACGATCCTGCTGCGGGTAATGTCGGCTTGTTCGCCCACTGCAAGCAGCGCAGGCGCCGCGGTGTCCCCATCAGCGGTGGGCAACTCCGATCCCGAACCGCCCGCCTCACTCACAGATGGCACCGCCGGTCTATCGTCCGGGCGGGTTGTAACGCGTACCTGCCCTTCGATGACCGCGACCTTGGTCTGGTCTCCGCGTTCGTATACGTTGAACTGGGTGCCGATTGCCTGAACTACTGCGTTCGAAGTCAGTACCCGGAATGGGCGCAGGGCATCGCGGGCAACCGTAAACAACGCTTCGCCCCGCACCAGCCGCAATTCACGCGATTGCCCGGAGAACTGCACATCGACACGCGAACGCGTGTTGAGATGCAGCAGCGAGCCGTCCTGAAGGCGGACGACACGCTGCTCGCCGACGCCGGTTGCGAAGCTATCGGCTCCTGGCAAGTACGTCCAAAGGACCCACAATCCAAAAGCGAGCGCCGCAGACGCAGCAGCAACAGCAACAAGCGGGGCTTGATGTTTCGCTGCACTGTACCCCGAGCTCTGGCTGGGAAGTGCAGGATCTGCGGGCTCGCAAACTGTTGTGACACTCACAGCATCTGCTGCGGTGCCTGCCGGATCCCTGGAATTGTCGCCGTTCTCACCGCCTGGTGTCGTCAGGGGGACTATATTCGATGGCGTTGTCTGCAGCAGCGAATCGATTTCGAGTGTCCGGGAAATGTTACTTCCACGCAGCGCGGCATAGGTAGTTGAGGCCAGCATGAATTCGTCGATATGGCGCGGGGATTCCTTTAGCCAGCGCAGAAAATCCGCGCTGCATTCCGGAGAGCGGTCGTCGATCCGCCGCAGCACCCATTCGGCGGCGTCGGTTGCCAGGCCCAGATTGTCGGAACGGTGAGTATTCATAGTATTCTCATCCGCAGGTTTCACTATGAAGTCCAGTTGGCCTGCCGGCAGTAGGCCAGACCCCGGGCGATATACTTTTTTACGCTCTGCGGCGACAGACCCAGACGCGCGGCGATTTGCTCTTGCGGCAGGTCTTCCCATAGCCACAGCGCCAGAACCGCTCGATAGGTGGCCGGCACTTGGGCAAGAACCCGCAGTATCTGCTGCTCGGCCCCGAACTTGTCGGCGAGGTCATCGTGCCAGATGTTCAGATCCGTGCGTCGTTCACCTTGGGCATCCGCAGTCTCAGAGTTGTAGGTCACAATTTCGCGCCGATGGTGCAGTGCGAACTCGTTGACGACATTGGCCGCGATGCGAAACAGATAGCCTTCGATATTGCGCACCAGCTCCCGTTGTGGGCTTTGCAGGAATCGCAGGTACACGTACTGCACCATGTCGTCTACTTCAACACTGTTGCGCAGACGCCGGGTCAGGAAGCGGTACAACGCCGGTGCATGCTGCGACAAGGTCTTCAGCCGGCCTGCTTCCGGTTCGTTGTCTTCACCGGACATATTGTGTTGATCGATTGTGGATTTCACATATACCCAGATCGTCGGGCGACCATTTTGGGGGACACATTCTAGCGGCAGAGTACAGCCTGTCCTCCAAATCGAGGTGAAGATCATCTATGACACTAGCGGCCGCAACGGCCGGATAATGGGGATCGGCCATGAAACGAAGACTTCAACTCCTGCTCTGCCTCGCCCTGGCGCTATCTGACATGGGAGGAAGGGCAATGGCTCAGCAGCCGTCAGCAGCCCGCCTTATCGCAATCGACATCTCCGCCCAGCCGCTAGGTGACGCTCTGGCGGAATTCGGCAAGCAGGTTGATCTTGCCATGGTGTTCTACGACGCAGATCTCGGGCGTGATCTCAAGGCGCCGCACCTGGCGGGAACGTTTACCGCCGACGATGCGCTGGCGCGCCTGCTGTCCAACACTGGTCTGCGCTATGAGTACCTTGACGAGCGGACAATTGCCATTCGCGCACTGAAGTCGGGGCCGGAAACGACTTCCGACGCTGCTTCGCTGCCCGGCGACGATCCCCGTAACGCGGGAAGCGGACTATTGCGAGTTGCGCGCACGGCAGCCGATGCGACCCAGGGCATGCAGCAGGTAGCGGCCGATGCGGATGACGGCCGGCCAGTTGGTGAAAGCCAGCAGGCGGATGGTGTCTCAAAGGACGAGAAGTCCAAGGAGATCGTCGTCACCGGCAGCCGTCTTGCCGGGGCACCCAGTCAGTTGGCCGCGAACGTGCTGGTACTGGACGCAGAGGATCTGCGCGCCACAGGGCAAAGCACTCTGGAGGGCGTTCTGCGCCAGCTGCCACAGAACATGTTCGGCGCCACTGAGATCGGCGCGGCGATTGCCGGCAGTGGCGCATCGTTCAATGGTGCACTGAATATCACCGGCGGCTCCAGCGTCAACCTGCGCGGTCTCGGCAGCGAGTCCTCGCTGATTCTTGTCGATGGGCGCCGCATCGGCAAGTCGGGCGTATTCGGCGGGATCTCGGATATCAGCGGAGTTCCCCTGAGCGCCGTTGAACGCGTGGAGATACTGCTTGACGGTGCCTCGTCGATCTACGGTTCCGATGCAGTCGGTGGGGTGGTGAACGTCATTCTGAAGAAGGACTATGACGGGGTCGAAGCTGCCTACGAGTACGCGACCCCGGAACAGGGAGGGTTCGATGAGCAGATTGTGACAGTGTCCGGTGGCACGGGCTGGGGCGGTGGCCGGGTTCGCGCAACCTTCGAGCACTTTCAGCGCAGCAATCTGGACGGCGCCGAGCGGCCGGAGCGCATTGCCCGCAGTTTCTACCAGGCACCGGCAATGCTGCAGGGCTTTCCCCTGTTCTATCGGTACAACGGCCAGAACTACCTGCCCTCGCAACTGGCCGGTCTGGGACTGACTTCCAGCTCGCCTGGCGTTCAGCGCTTCAATTATGCGGTAGCGCCCGGCGGCCAGGATGGCAGCAGCCTGTCGGTGGCCGATATCTCGACTTTCGACAGCTCGTTCATCTACGACCTGGATGCGAGTGAGGGTATCAGTCTGATCCCGGCTCAAAAGCGTAGTTCATTGCAGTTGGGATTCGATCAGGCATTGCCTTGGTTGGGCGATGAGGTAAGTCTGACCGGCTCGCTGTACTACTCGCAGCGCGACACCTATGCTGCCAATGGGGCCTTCTACTTCCAGGGAAGTATGCCGGCAACCGGCCCCGCCAACCCGTTTGAGGCCACGACATCGATCTACTGGAGTATTCCGAGTCTGCCGGACCGGCACTACCAAACCGACCAGCAGGTGTCGCGCTGGAATCTGGCGCTGGACGGCGGCATCGGTAGGGACTGGCGCTGGAGCGTGGCGGCCGGGCAGTCGCGTGACCGGATCAAGTCCCGCTACTTCAACAACCCCATTCCCGGGGTCTACTTCACGCCGGCGCTGTTGCAGCAGTACCAGCAGCAGGGCAGAGTCATCGATCTGCGGCTCACGGAGCTGGTGGATGCAGGCCTGAATCTGTTCGCGGGAGACATCGACGCGGTGAATTCGCCGCAGCTGCTGGCCGGCCTGGTCGAGCCGCAGGCGCAAAACGTTCTGGCGATCAACCTGGAGAGCTCCGCAGAGATCGGCGTCAGCGGATCGCTGTTCCGGCTTCCCGGCGGTGATATGTATATGGCCGCTGGTGTCGAATGGCGTGAGGAGACACTGGAGACCGGCTCGGAAATCCGGGTCGGACAAACCGATCTGATGTCGAATATCAGTCTGCCGGTCAGCGGCTTTGATGCCGTGGAATCCGGCAGGGTGCAGCAATCTGCATACGCGGAGTTACTGGTGCCCGTGATCGGGGCCGCGAACGCGGTCGCTGGGGCTCAGGCTCTTACCCTGACCGGCGCGGCACGCTATGACTCCTACGACCACTACGGCGGTGACACGATCTGGTCGCTGGGATTGATCTGGCGTCCGGTGGATCAAGCGACCTTCAAAATCAACCAGGCCACCTCATATGTGGTGCCTACGCCGCGCGAAGGACTCATTCCGCCGAGCTATACAAACTATCCGCAGATCTCGCCTGTCACCTATCCAAACGGCCAGCCGGTGAATCTCATCGACGAGAATGGCGTACCCACCGGCGAGGTCGACTACCTGGGCATTACCATTTTCGGCGGCAATCCGGATCTGCAGCCGGAGACGGCTTCATCGCTGGCCGCTGGCGTGGAAATCAGACCGGATGTCCTGCCGGGCTTTACGCTGAGCGCCACCTGGCACCGCACCGACTACACCAATCGGATCGGGGCTGCGCCGGTTGTGCAGTACTTCGCCGGCTCCGATTACGTGGCGTACTACCCGAACCTGACTCGCGACGCAGAGAACGGCTGGCTGATACGAGATTACCGCGCCATCAACTACGCATCGGTGGATGTGGAGGGTGTGGACTATCGACTGCGTTACGACCGGGAAACGGAACTGGGTCACCTCGTGCTGACAGCCAACGTCGGATACACGAGCAAGTACGAGCGGATACTGCTGGCCGGCGATGAGCCGATCAACGAAGTGGCGAATGTGGGTTTTGAATCGCATCGTGTGATACCAGCTTACCGCTACAGCACGAATCTGGGGTGGTACCGCGGAGGGCTGGCGGTGAACCTGGATATCAGCACGGCGAGCAGGACTGTCAGCACCGGACTAAGGAGCGGCAGTATTCTCCGTCGAACCGGAAAGGCAGCCGTGCTGACGGACCTGCTGTTCTCTTATGACCTGGAGCGAAGCCAGGGCGTTTCAGTGCCAGGCTGGTTGCAGAATTCGGCCGTGGCGCTGAATATTCTGAATGTGCTGGACAGTCATCCTGAGTACAGCGTCGATAACCTTACAACCGGTCAACCTCACAGCATTCCTGAAATGAATGCCAACCTGGCTGATCCGCGCGGGAGAATGTTCTACCTGAAATTGACCAAGCGCTTCTGACGGATTTCGTGATCTTCGCCCTCGGCTCGCTGCTGGTGGAAACCGAAACAGCATTCGCCCGTTTTGTCACGGTGTCTCTACAGCCCGGGAGCACGCGCTACGCGGGCAAGGTGATCATTCTGGTCGACGAATCCTCCAGCGGAATACCAGATTCTCCGTGGCGCACTCAGAAATCCTTGGAGACACTCAGGGCGAACGAGCGCAGGCGGACGTCGCCAAACGGACTCAGGTACAGGCCATCGTACTGGACATCGAAGGGCGGCACCTTGTTGAAGACATTACGTACGTTCATCTGAACGGTCACGCCGTCGAGCAACCCCTGAACAAAGCCCACGCCCGGCGCGCCTTCCCCAAAGTGATAGGCCAGAAACAGATCGTGATACATCTGCGACGGGATGGTGTCTCCACCCTGCGCAGCAATAGCGGAACCAGACTGGCCTCGCGTGGCCCTGGGGCCGCCTATCGCGCCAGCTGTTTTGTAGGAATGGCAGTAGGTCGCCGTCCATTCCGCAGACAGGCCGCGGGATTGCCAGGACAGCGAGGCATTCCCCTTGTACCTGAGACCGCCACCCTCGGAGGGGAAGCCGATGGAGTTGTACCCGGGGGTGTCCAGCGTGTACTGGGTTATATCCGTGTCCATCCGGGTAGCGCTGGCGCGAAAGCCGAACGTGCCCCGGTCGGTCCGGAGCTGATGGCTGACACCGATGTCCCAGCCGGAGGATTCCTGCCGGTAGAGATTCATCGAGCTGCGGTCCACCACGTCAATCATGCCGGTGTCGAAACGCACCACGCGGTCCGGATAAAAACTCTCCAGGTCAATCAATGTCTGCGCGCCCAGACTGGCGATGTAGTTGAACTGCTCAATCCTGTAGTACTCGAGATTGAAGCGCAGGCCCTGCAGGACGGCCCACCGGGGCTGCCAGATGAAGCCCGCATTGGTGCTTTTCGAACTGGCTGGCACGAGGTCCGGATTCCCGCCGGTGATGGTATCGACGCGGTATGTGGCGGGATTACCCATTACATCGAGGATGGTGGGATCGGTAATCGTGGTCTGGCTGCCGACCCGATTGGGGCTTCTCGTCAGCTGCTCCGGCCTGGGCGGCAGGAAGGCGGTGGCGAGAGATACACGCAAGGTCAGCTCCTTCACCGGCTGATACAGCAATCCCAGGGTGTGGTTGGATGAAGAGTAGGTGGTGTGGTCGGAAAAGGGCTCGCCATTGTCGGTCAGCCCGTTGTAGATCACCAACGGCGGATTCAGGAAATAGAGATGGATTTCTCCCGAGGTGCCGGCGCTCGATTTCAGCCGCTCGTAGCGACCGGCAAGCTGCATTTCCAGCTTCTCGATGCCCGGCAGCCAGCCCTGCCTGATCAGCGGCGCGCTGAGTTCAGCATACAGGCTGTTGGATACCTGATCACGGGCATAGCTGATACTCGTATAGTTCCGGGTCGGAGAGAGATTGTACTCGGTCGCAAACTCGTTCCGCGGAACCCGGGTGTCGTTGTGCTCCAGGCCCACGGCCAAACGGGGCCGCCCCCACGGCAGCGCGGGCAGCGCGCCCGAGCCTCGAAGTGCCAGACTGTAGAGCGTGCTCTTGCCGCTGTACTGGTTCGGTCCCAGATAGGGCGACCAGTCGAATGGATAAAGCGCCATGTCGAAGAAGGGGTTGATGTAATTGGGCGCGCTCTCGTCCGCATTCAATCCGGCCGTGATCGCGACGTTGTCGGTGCTGTAATAGCTGAAGTCGTAGCGGCTTTCCGACCAGCCGAAATCGAGCAGACCCGTCCACTCAGCGGGCAGCCGCGCGACGAAACCGGCGGCCAGACGCCGGGTCACCGAGCTGTTGCGGGTCGCCGACGCGAATGAATCGGTGATCTGCAGACTGACAGCCTCCTCGAATGGATTGCTCGGCGCCGAGGCAGGTACGGTCATCAGCGGGATAGGGTTGAAGAGGCCGTTGCTGATGTTCTCGTTGTAGGAGAGTTCGACATAGGCGTCCAGCCAGGGCAGCATCTCCCGCCGGACCTCGCCTCTCAGCGATCGCGTCCGGGGCGTCGCACCCAATGGGTACAGCAGGCCATTGGGCCCGCGGGTGCTCAGCGGCAATTCCAGGTTCCATTGCCCGGCATTGGCCACCAGCGCCGCGGTCAACTCGGCCTTGCTGGCATCCGGCGACAGGCCCGCGGGGATGTGACTGATGCGCGAATTGAAGGGAATACCGCCGTCCAGCGTCAGGCTGGGCAGGGAGGCGGAATTGGCCGCCAGATTGGCTTCCGCACCCTGCCATGGGTCGCGGAACAGGATGTAATCCGGTGAATTCTGCTGGATCCGCTCCATATTGGCGCGCAGGATGTCGGCGCGATCACGCAGCAGCATAGGCTTGGCATCCGACCAGGAGGCGTTCAGCATGACGCTGGTCCGCCCGCCCTCCAGGCCGAAGCCGTAGTTGACGGAGGCAGTGCGGCGCGGCGCGTCACCATCCCATACATTGTCGTAGGAAAAGCGCAGCTCACCGCCACGATAAGACTGCTTCAGGATGACATTCACCACCCCGCCGATGGCGCTGCCGCCGTAGATGCCCGAAGCGGAGGACGGCAGGACCTCGATGCGGTCGATGGCGCTCAGGGGAATGCCGTTGAGGTCTGCCTGTGCGTCGACGGTGGAGTCGCCGCGCACGATATTCGCCAGCCGGCGGCCATTAACCAGGATGAGCGTCTTGTCCTGCCCCAGCCCACGCAAATTGATCTGGCTGGCATTGCCATAGGAGGCGGATTGAACGCCGGAGGAGTACTGCGAGTTGGAACGTACGACGGTATTCATCGTCAGGCGCTGCTTGAGAAAATCCTCCACGTTGATGGCGCCCGAGGCTTCGATGGTCTCGGAATCGAAAATGTAGTAGGGCTGCGCGTCATCCATGGTGCGCCCGATATCCAGGTTACCATCGACAAAGGGCCGGGGCTTCTCGCGCTCGCCCTGCACTACCACCTGAGGTCCTTCCTGTTCCTGCGCCGCTGCCTGCTTCTTGTCCTGCGCGCCGGCCGCTGCCAGGCGCATCTGGTCGGCGGGCATTCCGGCGGCCGTGCTCTTCTCCATCGGCCGTATCGCCACCATCCGCTCGTTGACGAACTCGAAGGTCAGCCCGGTGTTCGACAGCAGCCGGCGCAGGCCTTCCTCGGCAGTGTAATTCCCCGACAGCGCCGAGACCTTCACATCATCGGCGGCCTTGCCGCTCAGGCGCATGGAGACCTGCAGGCCCGTCTGCGCGCCGAATTGCTGCAGCGCCGTACGCACCGACTGCGCCTCGATGTTCAGCGCCGTCACCTTTCCATTGGCGGCGGCAGCCAGGGCACCCCAGGCCAGCAGCCCCAGGCAGGCCGATATCAGTACGCCTTGCAACCTCGTCATAACCATCCCCTTTTACGCTACCCTCGCGGGCGCCAGTAGCCCACAAGACGCTTTGCGGGCAAAAACCTTAATTGTTCACTTCGCGGCGTTAAGGTTTTCGCGCCGATAGCGTCTTGGATAATCATCAGGAGCTATGCAGTGACCCAGCGCGAGTCTTCGATACTCTCTCCCGGCGCCACCGTGCGCCTCAGGGGCGTGTTCGACCGCTACTCGCCGCAGCTGTACCGCTACCTGCTGCGCCGGCTGCGCCGCCCCGCCGACGCGGCCGATCTGACACAGGAAATCTTCGAACGCTTTCTGCGCGGCGAGGGCTCGGGCAAGGTGCAAAATCCACAGGCTTATCTGTTCGGCATCGCGGCCAACGCCGTAGTCGATGCGCGGCTGGCACAGGGGCGAAACCCCGTCACCTACGATTCCCGGACCTCCGATGCCCTATCGGAGACACTGTGCGATCCCTCACCCGATCCGGCCGAACGGCTGGGACTGGAACAGGAACTGCGCACGGCGCTGGATCAGCTGCCCGACGTCCACCGCGCGGCCTTTTTGTTGACCAAGTGGGAAGGTCTGTCAGTGAAACAGGCCGCCGCGCGGCTGCAACTCACCGAGGGCAGCGTGATGGTGTATGTCTGCGAGGCGCGCGCACGACTGAAGACGCTGCTCAGACGCCACCAGGAAGAAGGAGCGGCGCCATGAAAGTGCAATCACGGATCGACGAGCTGCTGACGCTGCGGGCCTCCGAATGGTTCGAGATCATGAAAGCCCCCGCACCCGCCGACCGCACCGCCTTCATCGCATGGCTGGGCGAATCGCGCCGACATGTGCAGGAGTTTCTCGAAGTGGCCGCGGTAGACGAAGCCGTCGGCGGAGTTCCGCCAGCGTTGCGGGAAAATCTGGACACATTGGTGGCGCGTGTCACCACGCCGCCCACGTCTTTACCCGCGCGCGCGCGCGCGCAGCCCTGGCGCCAGCGTCCCGGCGCTCATCGCAGTCTCAGGACCAGAACCACCTGGATCGCGGCCGCCACCGTGCTGCTGACACTGGGTGCGTGGATGGTCATGCAGGCGCGGTTCGAGACTTTCTCCACCGGCGTAGGCGAGCAACGCACCATTGCCCTGGCGGACTCCTCGGTTGTCATGCTGAACACCGACTCACAGCTGCGATGGCGCATCGACGCCGAACGGCGCGACGTCGAACTGCGCCGTGGCGAGGCGATCTTCAAGGTGATGCCCGACGCTCAGCGTCCCTTCCGCGTGCGCACGCCGGCCGGCGTGGTGCGGGTCATCGGCACACAGTTCAACGTCTATGCGCGTCACGACGGCATCACACGCGTGTCGGTCCTGGAAGGGCGGGTGCGGCTGACCGCCCCCGGAAACGGCACAGTGCCGGACTCCGGCACCCTGACCCTGAAGGCCGGTGAAGAAGCCGACATCCGCGCGGACGGCAGCATTACGCTCGATCCGCATCCGGCGGTGGAACAGGCGATGGCCTGGCGCGAACGACGCCTGATCTTCAATGATGCGCCGCTGGAAGAGATGGCCCTGGAATTCAACCGCTACAACCGCGCGCCGCGCCTGCGCCTGATCAATGTTCCGCCGCAGACGTACCGCTTCGCCGGCATCTTCGATGCCGACGATCCGGAGTCCCTGGCAGCCCTGCTGTCCCGGGAATCCGACCTGCTCGTCGAGAGGCTTGGCCGGGAAATTGTGGTCCGGGCGCCGTAGGGAATGTTTTACGCAGCAGGTTTTCTGCTGTGCGCCCGGAAGACAGCCGCCTTCTGCAAGTAATGCCGAATCATAGTGCGGCATACCACACTGCAGCAAGAATCGCTATACATGCAATCGACAGTACGAGCGTTATGGTTGGAGTCAACTCCCCTGGCGGCCACCCAAATTCCCCCACCTGTGGCCACCTGAAAATCCCCCACCTCCTGGCCGTGTAGGAGCCACCGGCTCCCGGCCGTAGCACGGCGGACGTTTACGCTGCGCCCCCTTTCAGACCGGAAGGGAGCGCGAGGAGTGAACGTCTTGAAGTCACATTTACGCACGACGATAGAAACGCTGCTGAAAAGCAGCACGCCGCACCGGGAGATCGGGCGGCGTACGGGAGTGGATCGCAAGACGATCCGCCGGTACGCACACGAGCGGGATTGAGCCGGTTGCAGCGGCTGAATGACACCAGTATTGAAGGCTATAGTCAACAACGTCGCCGGCGGGCTCCGCAACTCACATATCCAAAGCCCGGCACCGTAGGCCTGTTCACGCTGCTCCCTTCCTACCTCGTTGTTGCGGATGCGCCGTCCGGTATCGTCTTGCCTTCGGTGTCAAGCAAGGTGATCTGCAGACCCAGCTCACTCAGGCCATCGGCGATCTTCACGTAGTCGCCGACGAGCAAGAGCGTCGCTTTGCCGGGAACAGCGTATATCTGCATAGCCTGGTTGGCTGCGGCAAGCGTGACGCCCCGGGTCTGTTCCGTGAATCGCTGCAACTCCGTCATGGGCAGGCCGAGCTCCCATAACCGGGATATCTGGCCGACGACCCGGCCCAACGTCTGAAACTCCTGTGCGTAGCCGCGCACGCGATTGGCTTTGGCCTGCGCAAGCTCCTCCGCCGTCACCGGCCTGCGGCCGCCGATATCCGCCAGTTCGGCGTTGATCTCGGCAATCGATTCGCCGGTTTTGTCGGTCTGCACACCACCCGCGGCGCCCCAGGCGGTGGCCTCGCCATGGAAGGTCGGGAAGGAGTAGATGCCGTAGGAGTACCCCTTGTCCTCGCGCAGATTGAGCATGAGCCGCGCCTGCAGGCCCCCGCCCCAGACCGCATTGGCGAGACTGAAGGCGTAGTAGTCCTGCGCCGCGCGCGCAGGACCCGGAATCAACTGTGCAACGTGCGTTTGCGCCGCGTCCTGCCGGTCCACGACGAAAACACCACCGGCGCCGGCCGGTCGCGGCGCCGGGATCGTCACCACCGGCGCGGCGCCGCCCGGCCAGGAGCCGAAATGCCGCCGGGCCAGCGCGGTGGCCTGCTCCAGCGTGATATCCCCGGCGAAGATCAGCGCCGAACTCGCCGGCTTCCACCGGGCAGCATGAAAGCGGGCGATATCGGCGCGGGTAATGGACTCGATCGTGCCCTGCAAACCATCGGCCGGCCGGCCGTAGGGATGATCCGGACCATACAGCAGCATGTTGCCGACGCGCGCCGCCACCGCGCCGGGGTTGCCCGCCTGCTGGGCGAGACGGTCGAGATGGAGCTTCTTTTCGCGGGCGATCTGCGCTTCGGGGAACGCCGGATTGAGCGCCACATCGGCGAAGATGGAAAAGGCCGCGGATAGATGATCCGTGAGCACCTGCAAGGAAAGTTGCGCCGCCTCGCGTCCGGCGGAGCCTGAGAGCGCGGCGCCGAGATCGCCGAGCGCCGTTTCGATTTCAAGCGCCTGCCTTGTCGTCGTTCCCAGGTCCATGGTTGCGGCCGTCAACTGCGCCAGGCCGTCCCGGCCGGCCGGGTCGGCCACCGCGCCTGCCCGCGTCGTCAATGTCACGGCGACCTTCGGCAGCGCCCTGCGTTCGACGACAAAGATCTCCAGTCCATTCTCCAGCCTGGCGGTTTTCACTTCGGGCGCCATGAAAGGTTTGTCCGCGCCAAGGGACGGCGGCCGGGAGCGATCCAGCGCCACTGCGGAGGGGCGGCCCGAGGCTTCGGGATGGAATCGCACCAGCAGACGACTGCGCGTGTTCAGCCAGCGCCCGACAGCATCACGCACCCCGTCAGCGCCGGCGCGGCGAAACCGCGCCAGATCGTCCTCGAACCGGCCTGGATCGCCCAGGTAGGTGTTGTAGCTGTTCAGGCGGTCGGCCTTGCCGCCGAAACCGCCGATGCCCTCCAGGGCCGATACGAACTCGTATTCGAACCTGGCCTTCACCCGCTCGAGTTCCCCTGCGCTCGGCCCCTCGTTCGCCAGGCGCGCGATTTCATCCGTGACGATCTGCTCCAGCTGCGTCAGGGAGACACCCGGGCGCGCCGTGACGATCACCGCAAACAGTCCGGAGATCTCCCCCGAGCTGTGTAACGAGCCGACATCCACGGCCAGCTGGCGATCATAGACCAGCGTTTTCTTGAGCCGCGAGGACAACCCGTCGGTCAGGATGGCGGAGGCAAGTTTCAGCTCCGCCTCGCCGGCCTCGAAGAAGGCGGGCGCCGGCCATGCCATGTACGTGCGCGCCTGCGGCACCCGATCGCTGGCTGCAATGATCTTTTCGCCGTCGAGTTGCGGCACCCAACGCCGGGGACGCTCCAGCACCGGACCGGGCGCGATACCGCCGAAATACTTCTCGACCAGAACCCGCGCCTGCGCCGGATCGAAGTCACCGGTGATGGCGAGCGAAAGATTGTTCGGCGCGTAGTAGATATCGAAGAATGCCCGCACATCCTCCAGCGAGGCAGCGTTCAGGTCCTCGTGGCTGCCGATGACGTGCCAGGAGTACGGATGCCCGGCAGGATAGAGGTTCTCCAGGATCAGCTTGAAGGCACGTCCGTAGGGCTGATTCTCGAAGGACTGCCGGCGCTCGTTCCTGACCACCTCGCGCTGGTTGTCGAGCTTGAGCTGCGTCAGCGCCGCAGGAAGCGTCGCCAGGCGATCGGCCTCGAGCCACAGCAGGTATTCGAGGCTGGCGGAGGGCACGGTGGCGAAATAGTTGGTGCGGTCCGCATCAGTGGTGCCGTTGACGCCGCCCGCCATGAGGTTGGCGCCCGCGTTGCCGACATAGGCGAAGTATTCGTCCGGAGCGTTCTTCGATCCCTGGAACATCATGTGCTCGAACAGGTGCGCGAAGCCGGTGCGCCCCGCCTGCTCGTCCTTGGAGCCGACATGAAACCACTGGTTGACGTGCACGACAGGCAGCTTGCGGTCGACATGCAGGATCACTTGCAAACCGTTCGACAGGGTGAACTTCTCAAACTCGATCTGCGCCGTTGCCGCGCCGGCAGGCTGTGCCAGGATCAGCAGCGCAATCAAGGCGCGGCAGCCCGACCGGGATATTGCTCTGCAGCCAATGTTCACCACGGCGACGCCTCGCCGCACGGCAGGCAAATCACACTGTCGGATCGGGTGTCCAGCATAACGTTCATCAGCCAGGGCGCTATCGGCTTCTCGTGTCACGGTTTCGCCTCCCTGGCGGCATCATTACGGACGATCTGCCCGTTCTTCATTACAAACCGCACCCGCTGCATATCCGTGACGTCCGTCAGCGGATCGCCGGCGACCGCGATGATGTCGGCGAGCTTGCCGGCTGCGATCGTGCCGAGACGATCCTGCTCACCCAGGAGATCCGCCGCATTGACCGTTGCAGCGCGGATCACCTCCAGCGGGGACATTCCGGCGGCCTGATAAGCCTGCAGGCATAGAAGGCTTGTTTCGCCGCGCGTCTGACCCGGGATGTTGAAGTATTCATCTGAACCGAAAGCAATGCGTACGCCGAGCCGCAACGCGCGTTGCAATCGCGCCTGGATGGAGTCGACATATTGCTGAACGCTGCTGCGGAGCCGCTCGCGATCTTCGGGGGTGCGGGTGTCGGCGGCGAAGATAGCCATGTAGAAATCCGCCGGGTAGTCGGTTGCGACCAGATAGATTCCCTTCCGCGCCATCATTTGCAGCGCGTCGTCCGGTATGATGTAGCCGTGTTCGATCGAGTCGACCCCGGCTGCAGCAGCGATACGCGTGGAAAGTTCCGTCGTCGCATGCGACGTGACCTTTCGTCCGACACGATGCGCTTCATCGACGATGGCATCCACTTCCGCTTGCGAGAGCACGCGCGGTCCGGCATTGACGACCACCTTGATGAGATCGGCCCCGTCATAGAACGCCTCGCGCACTGCCTGACGGGCGTCTTCCGCGCCCTTGACGACACGGTAACGCTGCTCGATCAGCGCATGCGCCTCCGGCACCAGACCGTTCGACTGACCACCGGTGGGGGCGAGGACGCGGGTTGCGGCGAAGATGCGCGGACCGACGATCCATCCGGCCTCGATCGCCTCGCGCAGCGCGACATCGCCGGTCCCGCCGGGATTACCAAGTTCGCGTACGCTGGTGATTCCCGCCTCGAGAACCTCGCGCCCCATGGCGACGCCGAGCAGCGCGCTCTGCGCCGGACTCCTGGTTGCAGCGGTATACACGGCGCCCTCATTCTCGTCCTCGCCGGGCTCGAGGTTCTGCTGCAGGTGGACGTGACAGTCTATCAGCCCCGGAAGCAGGATCATGTCACCGAGGTCGATGATCTTCGCACCGACTGGAACGGGAACGTCGGCCCCCGCCGCGATGATCTTTTCGCCTTCGACAACCACGGTCGCATCGCCGGTCACTTCGCCGCTCATGGGATTGAGCATTCGCGCCGCGCGTAACGCGATCGTTCCCGGCTCAGCCGCGCTGGTGCGGGCTGGCGCCAGCGCAGCGTTTATCGCGAGGAAGGCAAAAACAAGCGCAAAAGCGGGTTTCACGGCAGCGTTTCGGCATTCGGTAGATAGATCACACCGTCGAACTGCTCATCCAGCACGATGTTCTCGAGCTGGGCGGTGACCGGCTTGCGGTGGTACTGCGCGAACAGTATGCCGGGAGTATGGAGGGGAAGGTCCGCGACCGCCGCCGGGTCGCTGAAATCCACCACCGCCGTGCGGTCGCCGAAGCGCCGCGCGAAGGCGGGCTCCAGCGAGCCCGCCGGTTCATCGCAGTCCTCGCAGGGAACAATGGTGGCGATGGCGACGAGCGCCTTGCCGTAGCGCTGTGCGAACCGCGCGCCGAGCGGGACGAAATGCGCTCGGTGCCCGCTGTGCACCACGTCCACCGTCCTGCGCGCGGCATGGCCGTTGTGCATCCACAGGAAGGTCTTCCCGCCGCCGTCGCGCATCTGCCGCAGGCCCTCGAAGATCTCGAAACGCGCCTTGTCGCCGTAGAAGTAAGCCCTGGTCAGGCTGGCATCGAGTCCCTCGGTTGCAGCGCCTTCCTGAAACAGCCGCACCAGGTCATCTCCGGCCGGGCTGAGCCTGCCGACAAAGGTACGTATGCTGAGTACGTGCAGCTGCGCCTCTGTTACCGCGGCGCGTGAACTTTGACGTTCGAGGGTCTCGCGCTCGGTTTCAATCACCCGCTCGAGCTCGTCGAGGGCGGCAAGGCAGCCGGCGCGTGCCTGCGGAGCATAGGCGGAGCCATCTTTCTGACGGCGCCTGCCCTGGGCAGCGAGCAGCGCCTGATCGTCGGCGTACTGGCCCGCGGCCAGGTCGCATGCGCCCAGCGCGGATTCCAGCAACGAGTGATCGAGGGCGGGCGCCTGCGCGGCCAAAGCCCGCAACGCCACTGCGTCGGTGACGGGCTGTTCGGGCTGGTAGCCGGTAAAGCGCATCGGATCCCCGGGATGCGCCGCGTTGTATTCGCGCGCCCACAGCAGCAGATCGAGGATCGGCTCGGAAAAGAACGCATTCAGAAGGAAGGTTTCCTCCTCGCTGGGTTTGGCGCGGCTGGAGGCCAGGAATCCATTCATGGCGTCCTCCAGCCCCCACTGCGCCTCGAAGACGAAGTTGCGGAAGCCCTTCTCCTCCACGAGGTGGCGGAAGATGATGCCCACCAGCCGATGTATCGCCGGCATGCGGTGCGAGTCCTCGCCGAGAATGACGAACTGCGCCTCTCCTACCAGCCGGTCCAGAGCGGCGAAGTCGATCGGAGCGGCGCCGCTCTCTGCGGACTGAACCGCCTGGGGTTCGGCCTGCTGCGGCGGTATCTGCGTTTCCTTGTCTGTACACGAGGCACACATCATCGCCAGCACGACGCCCTGCATCGCAGCGCTCACCTGCTTCAGCCGTATCTGCATACTCTGTTTCTCTTGCCTGGATCGGGCGGTCGCCCGAAGAGGGGATGACGTTGCGCCGGCGCCTGCAGGCGCCGGCGCACCACACGAGTTCTGAATTACCTGAACGAGTACCCAATGTCGAAGAAGACCTCGCGACCCACCGGGTTGACGTTCGACTGGCGGAAGAACGGATAGCTGGAGAAGGTGGGATCGATCTTCGGATCCTCGTCGAACAGGTTATCGACGACCAGACCGAAGCGCAGATTCTCCGTCGGTTGATAGGACGTGGAGAAGTTGTAGGTGATGTACGTCCGGGTCCGACTCAGATTGTCGAACGTCGGCCGCGAGCCACGATAATCACCGAACAGCGTGTGAGTCCAGCCACCCTTGCTCCAGCCCACACTGCCACGCATCCGGCTGCGCAGGTCCTGATTCTCCGGATCGTCGCGATAGGAATCCACCGGATCAACGGCGAACTCCTGGCGCTCCTGTTCCAGGACATGCGACCAGGACAGATTGACGCGGAAAGTGCCGAACTGTGCGGTATTGAGCCGATAGTTCAGCGCCGAGTCGAGGCCGCGCACGTTCTGCAGCGCGCGGTTGATCGGCCCGGTACTCACTTCGATCAGGCTGTCCGACCCGGGGACATTGGGCATCAGCGGGCCGACCAGCGGGTTGCGGCTGACCTGGGAGTAGGCAAACTGGCACAGTGCGGAATTCGGATTGACCGTTTCGCCTGCGAGGGTGCTGCCAATCCTGCAATCGGCTTCGGTGCGCAGGATGAAGTCGAAACTCACATCGTTGACGATATTGTCGAGGCGGATGTCGAAATAGTCGATGGAGATATCGATCCCATCGAGAAAACTCCACGCCACCCCCGCGGTCCAGGACCTGCCCGTTTCCTCCTTCAATCCGGGGTTGCCCTGGCGATGCGAGGGGATGATGACGGGCGGGATCAGGCCAACGCATTGGTTGAGGGTGGTGCTGGTGAGCCCGAAATCCCGCCGGCAGCGCAGGAAATCGGAAGGCGTGGCGAAATTGGAGCTGGGCGCGGCGAAGACGAAATGCATGTCCGGAGCGCGGAACGAAGTGGCGTAGGTGCCGCGCAGCAGGAGGTTGGTGATCGGACGGTACTCGAGCCCCGCGTTGTAGGTGACGGCATCGTCCACCGCGGTGATGTCGTCGTATCCGTCGTAGCGGCTGGCCAGTGTCAGACGCACGTTCTCGAGCACAGGCAAGGCCAGCTCCATGCCCACCGCGTAGCGATCGCGTTCGCCTTGTCCGGGATATTCCGTGAGGCCATAGAACTCCCCCGCGGTCAGGCGCGGATCGAGATTGATCTGGTAGTCCTGGGTGCCCCACTCCAGCACGCCGGCGAACTGGACCGGACCGGCCGGGAGGTTGAACGCCTCGCCGGTGAACACCGCATTCACCTGGTCGTTGGAGGAATCCGCTTCCGTGTGATTGAGCGAAGTGATCGAACGGAACTCATCCGGCGTGAGCGCCCGCAGCACCCGGTCGCGACGCACCTGGTACATCGGGACACCGAGCAGCGGATCGGTGCCGAGCAGCGGGCCGAAGTAGAAATCGAAGATCTCCTGCGTCAGCGGCGTACGCTGATCGCGCACGACGTCGTAGCTGGAATGGTGGTAGGCCACCTCCCAGTCGAAGCGACCGCCGAAGGCCGTGCCACGCAGCCCGAGCACGGCATCCCATGCCCGTTCATCAAACATCAGGTCCGGATCGGGCATTTCGTTGATCTGGAAGAAGCGCAGGACCTGCAGGTACTGACCGCCGGCCATCCCACCCAGATCCTGAGGTACGCCCGGGGTGACATCGAGAAGGAGTGGGCTCTCGAAAAGAGTGTTCGGGCCCAGCTGGGTATGGAACCGGCTGTCGGACTGCCAGACGCTCGCCGTGCCAAACAGCTGCAGGTTGTTGCCGAAATCGTACCTGCCGTTGAAAAAGCCGGATTTGTCTTCGGTCTCATGGCGGATGGTGCGCTGGGCCTGCAGATCGCGGCTGCTGCAGATGTTCCCCAGGCCGCCGAGTGGGCTGAGCCTCACATCCCGCCCGAACCGGCTGCACGCCACCGCCGTGGGATCGATTAAAGACACTGCGGGAAAGAGCGCAATCAGGCCAGCCACAAAATCGTCGGCAACCGGAAAGCCGGGAGGCGCGTCATCGTTGGAGTCGAACGCGCTGCGGTCCAGCGCCCAGATCGGATCACGCTCGAAGTATTCCAGCGCATACACGGCATTGAAGGCGCCGTGATCGAGACCGCCGGTCAGCTGCAGGCGCCGGGTGCTGCCACCGCCCTCGGTGGTGCCGCCAATGCGTGCATTGATCGCAGTCCCATCGAAGTGATCCCGCATGACAAAGTTGATAACGCCCGAGACCGCGTCCGAACCGTAGATAGCCGAAGCGCCGCTGGCCAGCACCTCGATGCGGTCAAGCGCGGCGGTGGGGATGGCGCTCAGGTTGACGATGTTGCTCTGGCCATTGAAGGGCAGCGGATAGTCTGCCGCGCGACGGCCGTTGAACAGGATCAGCACACGGCCGGGTCCAAGGCCACGCAGGTCGACGTTGGTCGCGTTTGCAGTCGCGCCGTTGGGTTGAAACTGGGTCTGCAGTCCGGCGCCGGTCTGCTGGGTCAGCGTATAGAGCGCTTCATAGGCGGTGGTGAAACCTTCACGCTCCATCTGCTCGCGGGTGAGGATGGTGACCGGCGCCGGGCCCTGGGCCTCGGCGCTGCTGCGCTTGATATGCGAGCCGGTGACAACGATTTCCCGCTGGTCGGCGCCAGCCGCTTCGGCCGCAGTTTGCTCGGGATCCTGCTCCTGCGCCCCAGCGGTCGCGCGCACCGGGGTTTCCTCGGTCTGAGCCACGCTCATCGCCAATGTCCAGTCGGTTTCCCTTTCGACCATTGACGAGGCCGGCGCGTGTGGAGAAGAAGGCCCCGGATACGCAACCGTGATGGCAGTGTCACTGACGATTTTGTAACTCAGCCCGGAGGCGCCCAGCAGGCTGGATAATGCATCGCCGATCTTCAGCACCCCGGAAACCTCGCCGGTGGTGCGGTCGCCAAGGTCTTCACCCAGCACCAGCTGGATCTTTGCCTGCTGCGCGAACTGCAGCAATGCGGTCGACAGTTTCTGCGGTGGAATGTTGAATTCCACCTGCCGGTTCAGATCCATGGCGCCGGCCGCGGCAGCGCTCGCGGCGCCCAGCAACAGCAGCATGGCGGTGGCGCAGATCCGCACTCCGGATTTCACAGGGCGTTCGATGAACATTGCATGTGACCCCTCTCACTACAGGTAGCGCCTAAACGAATGAGCGGGGAATTGGTGAACCCGCACTAGCGCTGAGTGGGCGGTTTGGTGGCGCCGACGGACTCCAGGGCGATGTCGCCGTTGGGCAGGATGACAGAGCGGACGGGATAGATGCCCGCGAGCGCCGCCACCCAGTCCTCGATGGATTCCGGAATGACGTTGCCGGTGTAACGGAGTGCGGCCAGCTGTTCGTCCTGCAGCACCACCCTGCGCGTCGAATAGCGATTGATGTCCTCGACCACCGTACCCAGCGGCTCCCACAGATAGGCGAGCTGACCTTCGCGCCACTTCAGAATTGCGTTGGTGTCGACCAGGGCGATGGTGGCCGTACGTTCGCGGCTGGAATAGGCGACCTGGTAGCCCGCGGCCACCCGCCATCGGTTGGCTGCGCCGCTGGAAGAGCCGCTGCCTGCGACGTCAACGATTCCATCCGCCACCGTCACGATGATGCGGCTGTCCTCGTGCCGCACATCGAACGCCGTGCCGATCGCGGTAACGCTGACCTCTCCGGCGCGCACGACAAACGGCCTGACTTCATCATGCTGCACCTCGAAGTAGGCCTCGCCCCTGGACAGGTTCAGGTGCCGGTGCGTGCCGGTGTAATCGACGGTGACCGAAGTCCTGGCGCTGAGCACCATGGACGATCCGTCCGGCAGCGTGGCGCTGCGGTTGATGTCCGCGGCCGCGACCTTATTCTGCACCGGCTGTTCGTTCCACCACAGCTGATACGCGGCAAGGGAGAGCACCGTCAGTCCGGCAGCCGCGCTCCAGCCTATACGGCCTATACGGCGCGCGCGAACCTTCGCGGGCGCCTGGACCGGCACAGGAATCTTGAGCGCATCCAGTGCATACCAGCCCCCTTGCAGGCGCTCGAACGCCGCCAGGTTCTCCGGCTGCGCCTCGCACCACTGCACCCATTCCGCGATCTCCTCAGCCGCGAGGGTATCGGCGCTCAGACGCACGATCCATTCCCCGGCCTGCTCCAGGCATTGCAGCTGTGCATCGCCGGCGATTCGTTCTTCGACTGTCATGAGTTGATCCTGCTCCAGGCCGCGTCGGCGCCAATCCCCTCGCGGCGCAGCTGCACATAAATCAATGCGCGACTGATGTACCTGCGCACCATGCGTATGGACAGGCCCATGGCCGGCGCCACCTCCTCGCAAGGGCGGTCTTCAAGCTTGACCAGGCGAAAGGCCTGTTGATACTTCGGCGGCAGCTCCGCCACCGCCTGGCGCAGCAGCGTCAGTTCCTCGCGCGCGATCGCGGCCCGTTCGATCGCGGGATCTTTCAGAAAGTCATCAAAAGTGTCCAGCCCGTCCAGCCGCGCCCGGATCCGCCGCTGGCGGATGCGGTCGATCGCCAGGTTCTCGGCCACACGGAACAGATAGGCGCGCAGAAAACTCAGGCCGCCGGGCGCCTCCAGCTGCAGGATCTTCACGTACGCCTCCTGGGCGATTTCCTTGGCCTCCTGCTCATCGCGCAGGCGCGAGTGCAGGAACCTGACCAGGGTGCGGTTGTGGTTGAGAAACAGCTGCGATACGGCCGAAGCGCGGTCCTCAGGCTCCTCACCCCCGATCGCTGGTGCATCGGCTGTTTCTGTCGGATTCAAAGTATGTTCCCGTTGGCCGCAGGAGCCCGCCGGGGACTATAACGAATGAAACCGGATTTGATGAACTTCGGCTGCAGTGCAGCAGCAGCCGTCTCTCAGGGATAGCCGTCCCAACGCGTCCGACTACTACGGCGCTCCTGCCCCGAGCCTGGCGCCTGACAGGCTATAGAAAATACGATGACGCGTTCCGCATCACCGACATTGTCGATACCGGCAATGCCAACCTGACCTGGAGCTATGACTATGACGCTCTGGACCGCCTCACTGAGGCCACCAGCATCCCGCTGACCGAGACCTGGACCTACTCGGCCAACGGCAACCGCCTCACCCAGGGCGGCACGTACAGCTCTACATTCAATGTCTCGGGCAGCAACAATCGGTTGCAGTCCTCCACCGGTTGGGTGTGGGGCTCCCTGAGTCACGATGTAGCCGGCAACGTGGTGCAGATCGTACGCAACTACACCACCACCGGCACCTACGATGATGCCGGGCGGCTGGTCAATATCAGCTACGCCTCGATCAATTTTGACTATGAATACAATGCCTTTGCCCAGCGCGTGCGAAAATCCACGCCGCTGGGGGTGGTCTACTTCGTCTACGACGAGGGCGGACGCCTGCTCGGCGAGTACGATGGCTCTGGGAATATGATCCAGGAGACGGTCTGGATGGGCGACATTCCGGTCGCGACGCTGCGGCCCAACGGTGGCGGGGTCAGTATTTACTACGTGCATTCCGATCATCTAAATACACCGCGGCGCATCTCCCGGCCGAGCGACAATGTCATTGTCTGGCGCTGGGACAGCAATCCGTTCGGGGGAACTGCGGCCAATGAGGATCCGGACGGGGACAGCACCCTGTTCAGCTACCAATTGCGATTCCCGGGGCAGTACTTTGATGTCGAGACCTGGGCGCACTACAATCATCATCGGTACTATGAACCTTGGTCGGCAACTTACTTGCAGAGTGATCCGATTGGGTTGGCAGGCGGCATTAATACATATAGCTATGTAAGGAACAATCCCGTTGATTCAATAGATCCACTTGGGCTATTCAATGTAACTGGATACGAAATCTTTAACCCACGCGCTAACGCATATCAGTGGCGGTATCGTTTTAGCTTCAAAAGCTGCACAGTTGAATTTATGGAGCGCCTCCTTTCTCGCAAAGCCCCGGCAAATGCGCGACGCGGAAGACGTCTCTTTGGATGGCCGTTCCCTGGGAAGTCTGGCGACGTTGACATAGATACCATCTCAGAACGATGCAAATACATGCGATTCGACCCCGAACTTGAAAAAACATTCCTTTCTAACGTTGGCTCAACATCTCAGTCTTACTCAAGAACAGAGGCTGAGAACGCGCTATCAATACTTAGACGACAATTGGGGAAGCTAGAGGATAACTGCGGAAACTGTACGTCAGCATATAAATGGGACAAGCTTCTTCGCAATGCAGAAGACCGAGGCGTTGATTCGGTGCGCCGATTGCGGCCAGGAGGATAGCTGGTGGCTCGCGCGACAATATTTTTTACGTGCGGAATAGTTGTATTTGTTTCGTGGCTCTATTTGTATGGCTGGAATATTCTTACGTCACTTGATCGCGTGATCATTGTTTTTCAAGCGACTGTTCCCTTGCTGGCAATCTCTACGCTAGGCGCTGCCACTCTTGGAAAATCCAATATAAATCGGCCCTTCGTCACAGGAGCATTCATCTTGGCAGCACTTTGTTACCCATTGTGGATAGCTGGATGGTGGGTATCAACAATGGCGGTAATCTTTCTCAGCCCACATAGCCAATTAGATGCGATCAACAACAGTCAAGCGTTTATATTCTCGTTTGCATTCGAGCCGCTCCTTCCATTCTCGTGCGTGCTTATTTTCTTGTCTCTAAGAATTCTATATTTATTCTATGTCGAGAAGCGTCGTAAGCTCACCCGATAGATAGGCTTCCCGCGGAAGCATGGGTATCTCCGAGCTATGATTGGAATTGAAGGGATGCTCAAGGCAGAGCTCGCAATATATACAAACGATTGGCGAAAAATCCGTTGGTTAAGAAACAATGTGGGAAATGCCAATGATGATTTCATATCTGATGAGTGCAGCTGCCGGTGTCATTGTATTTTTCCTGGCTTTCAAGCTCGCCGCTCCGATACGGGTAGGGTTAAGTGTAGGCATCTTCTTGATACTTGCCGTACTTATAACAATATTGAGTAGTCGTGTGGGCGATCCGGCACCCCCGGATGCCGTCACGATATACCCCAAGACTGTTTAGTGAGAAATGGGGCGGCATTGGGTACTTCAGTAGAAATTGATGTTTTGCGCCAAGTCACGAATCGCATTCTTGACTACATTGAACGTGATCTTGGAATGAAAGCTGTTGATGTTCCTCTTGGTTTGTACTGGGAGGTTCCCGATGAACAGCTGTACAACATGGAATCTCAACCGAAGCAGTTGGACGTTGGAGATTTATTGGATGACATTGAGTTTGTGACTTCGGCTTGCAAGGATCCGAGTCAATCGCGACCTCTGGTCCTTATGCACGTAGCACCTTTGCTGAAAGTATTGTCAACTGCGGTTCCGAGCTACAAATAGATAGCGTGGAGATTGCTGTGACTCATCGAAGGTTTTGCGCGGCGTCCGCGGGACGCGCACGCCGCGGATGTTTGTTGATCTCTTGGGTCGGCTGGGAGGCAGCTGAAGCAACGCAGTTGCGCCCGACGTTAGTTCCTCGGGAGGGGTGTGAAGGGTATTGAAATGGCAAAAGAACGTGGCTATGCTTTTCCCCAACCAGCCATCAGGCTGGGGTTAGTCGCCCAGGGCTTTGAGGTCTAGGAACAGATGGAAGGATTCGTCCGCACGCAATAAATCATTACCAGACCCAATTCCGAGGCCGCATGTCCCGACATTGCGGTTCGATCACTTTTCTGCGGCAGGGAGAATGCGGATGCAAGCAGTCACGCGATTATTCTGGTTTATCGTGAAATGTCCTTCTGGGGTAACCGGTAACTACGCGGCGTAATTGATCAGACCGGGAAGTTGTGGATGTCGGAGCGCAGGGGATTGGCGGCGAAGAGCTGTTTCCACAGGCGCGGGGTCAGTTCGGCGACGCGGCTGGCAGGGTGTTCGCTGATCCGCTGCATCACGTCGACCAGGTAGGTATGGGGATCGACGCCGTGCAGCCTGCAGGTCACGATCAGACTCTGGATGATGCCAACCTGTTTGGCGCCCAGCTCCGTCCAGCAGAACAGCCATGACTTTCTGCCCATGGGCACCACGCGCAGGGCTCGCTCCAGGTGGTTGGTGTCGATGGGCACCTCAGGATCGGTAAGGAAGATCTCCAGACCCGCGCGCCGCTCGCGCACATAGTTCAGCGCCTTGATGAACGGATTGCCCGGAGTGAAGCCCTGGCGCTGAAGTTGTCGATCGACCCACTCGAAGAACAGCTCCACCCGCGGTTTGCTGTGCGTCAGTCGATGCAATTGCTTGGCATCGCCTGCGAGTTTGCGCTCGCGGATTTCCTCCTCGACGGCGTACAGCGCCTTGATTTGCTCCAGCGCCTCGGTGGCGCCGAGGGGCTCGGCCGTCAACGCATCAAAGAACGTTCGGCGGCCATGCGCCCAGCATAGGGCGTGATGGATCCCCGTCTTCCCGGCGTACTGTGCATAGGCGGCATAGCCGTCGGTCAACAACACCGCATCGGTGGCCGGCCTGATCCCCAGCGCCTGGCGCACAAATTGCGCCGAGCGTGAGGGGTGGAAGGGGAAACACACCTCGTCGTGCTCGCCGTAGATCGGCCAGAAATACCCGGTGTGCATCTTGCCGTGACCGCAACGCCCGGCCTTGATCGGGGTCTCATCCATGGCCTTGACGCGGCTTGCGCGGATCGAGGCGAACTGGGCCTCGTGGATCGGAGTGAGCAGGCTGATCACACCCTGGGCGATTTGCGTCAACCAGGGCCGACTGACCCGGATGCCGGCGGCGGCGAGGCGCTGATGCTGGCGATACAAGGGGATGTGCCAGGCAAACTTGTCCACCAGGAGGCCTGCAGCGAAGCTGACATCGGCCCGGCTGCCCTCCAGCACCCCCGCCGGGGCGCTGTGCGATCCGGTAGGTCACCTTCTCGCCGATGACTTCGTACTGATCCGGTGAGAGGCCCTGCACATCCGCGTGCACCAGGGTGATGGTCTGCACCGGCACTGTCGACTCATCGAAGAACCTCAACTCCTCCCCGCTCTGGGCGCCGTCCTGCCGGGTCATCTTTCGGGTATGGGCGGGGATGCCCTTGCGCTCCACCACCGGTTGCGCGGGAACTGCAAACACCTCGCCCAGGTGCATCTGCGAGGGATCAGGTTCGGGGGCGAAGCGTTCGCTCTTTTGTCCGAAGATCTGACGGCGGAACCAGTCCAGTTGATGCGTCAGCGCCGCGATGCGCTCCTCCTGCCTCGCAATGGTCTGCGCCTGGGAGCGCAGCAGGGCGGTGAGTTGCGCGCCGCTCATCGGGGTTGTCTCGGTGAGGTCCGATGAGGGAATGGAGGGGGCGCTTTGCATGCGGCTGATAATAACACGCAGAGCCGCATGAAAGTGCTTTGTTTATAGGCCTTTGGCGATATCAGAAGGCAGCGCAAAGCGCTTGCGTACGCGCTTGCCTTCCAACCCCTCCAGCAGCAGCTTCAACCCCGTCCAGTCCATCTGACGCGTGCGCACCGCACGCCAATCGCTGATGAACCGGCCCGACTCCAGCCGCTTTGCCCAGATACAAAAACCACTGCGATCAAAGTACAGGCACTTTAACTGCGAGCCGCGGCGGTTGACGAATACATACAGCGCCCCGTCAAGCGGATCAGCGCCCATGGCGTGGCGCGCCAGGGCCTGCAGGCCGTCAAAAGACTTGCGCATATCCGCCGGCTGCCCGAACAGGTGGACCCGGATCTGCGCTTCGGCAAAGAACATCAGCCGCGCCCGATGCTCAGCACCATCCCCGCGCCCAGCTCCAGGCGCACTTCAAAACGCTCGCGCTTCGCCTGAAGATCCCCAAGATCGCCCAGATCGATAAATCCCGGCGATGTCCTGCGCCCGGGCGCGCGCTCTCCAGCCCCGCATTTCAATCGCGAGCGCCAACCGTAAAAGCTCGCCACGCCAATCCCCTCGCGCTGACAAAACGCCTGTACCGTCAGAGTACTCTGCTGCTGACGCGCCAGGATCTGACGCCATACACTCTCGCCGCGTCGCGGCCGCCGAACCTTCTCCATCGCTTGCCTCCAGCGGATAAACCTGGAGCGCATTGTCCGGGTACACGCGCGAGAATGAAGAACGCCTCTGGCTTACCGGTTACGCTACAACCACCAAACGAGTAGTTATATTCAGTTCCGATTTATCCGCGCCATAGCTCACCCACGGCAAGTAGTAGCGCGCACGCAGCAGCATAATGCGAGCACCGTCCGAGAGAAGAACCCGATTCGGAACAGCCATGAGTCGCCGAGCCATTTCATCAAGATCGCGAAGGCGGAATTGCAAAACAATGCACAGCAGTATATGTGCGATCAAGGCGCCGTCTCCGACGAAGGACATCCCATCGACTATCAATTCCATCCGGTCCTCACTGATCATTCGCGCAACTTACTTTTCATGGCTCCTTGCGTTACGCAAGCTGATTTGAGGAAAGGTGGCTGAGCGGTACGATACGTTAATCCGACCACTCGGCCAGAACGATATCGACGCTCGATAGCAGCTCACGCTCTCGCCTTCTACAAGAAATTCGTAAATGCGGAGTTGTTTCTCATCCGTATCAACAGCGGAATTTATTTCCTCGACTTCCTGCAATTCTATCGCGCCTGATATTGCACCCGGATATTCGGGCAACCCTTCAAAGTTGCTACAAAGATCAAAAATATCCACGCGTAATATTTTCGCGTCCGGCATCAAAATCAACTGATGGACAATAGCATCGTGCAGTCCACCCATGCCTTCAAGAAAGGATTTGAGTTCTATATATCGACACTCCACAGACTATTGCGGAGAGCTCATGCGCAAAGCTTTGGCGCATTCTCCGCGGTAGGCGCCCGCCGTCGCGCAAGGAACCCGGTGTAGGCGCTATTGCGAGCGCTGGCGGGTCAACCCAATAAGTCTGGAAATTTTCAGACTTCCCAGTGCGACGCTGATTTCGTCTATTGACGTTTCCCAGCTTATTTTGAATACCACTCATCGGATAGGAGTTCTGCGGGTATTGTGTCCTTAGCTTCGTCGATGCCTAGTTCGTCAATACGCTCGAACCATTCCTTCCGCAGGCTACCCGGCAATTTAGACCCACACCAAGGACAAAAGTCGATGACGATTATACTGCTGCCTCCATCGCGAACAGCCATACCGTATTCCCTGAATTTAGGCAGAAATACCAAACCACTTTCGCCATTGGCCAGGTAATACTCCATTGATTTGCAGCAGTGTCGGATTCGATGTTTCATAACTCGCCCAGCGTTCGCCCTTTCACCGGGCGCTTAATCATTTCTCCAGTCGCGGGATTCGCCGTTCCAAGATGAACGCCATGTCGATTGTAGACCTCTACATCTCCGTGTGCGTGATCCCATTCATAGTAGCGCTTGGATTTCCCGGATAGTCCATTGGTTCTTATTCCCTTACGGTATGCGTTTAAGCCTTTCCAAAATTTCCCGGCTTTGCCGGCAGCTCCAAGCACAATAGTCCAGTCCGGGCGCACGAGTTCCCATGCAAATCCTTTCCAATCGAAATCGGAATTTGGAAGGATCGGACCATCCGCAAGGATTCTCGGGTCTGACGTTGAGCATTCTGACGAACTACCCGAAGTAGCTGGTGCAGGAGATTGCGAGCACGGCCCCCAGCCAACGATATAGTCACCGGCAAAAATTGCGCGTTGGCATCCAGAACTTGGAGGAATGTCGCTGTAGTAATTACCTGGACCTCTATAGACATCTAGTCCGAAAGGATCGGAGAAACGCAGGGGTGACGAAAGGACGTACGAATATTTAGTTCGAGTCCTGGGCCCGCCATGATGCAGTCCTCGCCCAACCCGCGGGTGTAACAATCGCCTTGCCCTGGTCTGAGTGAGCGCCTGCATCTGCCGTAGATACTACCTTCGCAGCGCTGAAGTGCCTAGTTGTACGTGATTTCGGGTATTCACCCCTCCGACGAACATAGGGAGAGGTCGCAGCCGATTTGCAGGTGGCGAGGAATTGAATTCAGCCCGGAGCGGAGCGCTGCGAACCTATCCGCTGTTGAAGAACGGTGTGGTTCGTTGAAAGGGCAGCTTCCCTGCCGGAAGCAGATGCTCAACAGTAGCGAGGAGCTCACCAATGGGATGACGCGCAGCGGCAGCACGAAGGTCTTCCACAGTCACATGCAGATAGATCTGAGTGCTCGTGATTTGCCTATGCCCGAGCAGATCACGGATGGTCACCAGCCCGACGCCGGCGCGGACCAGGTGCGTGGCAAAGGTGTGGCGTATGCGATGCGGTGAGAGCGGAACGCCGAGACGGCTGCGCTGGCCCCAGGTGCGCACGCGTTCATAAACAGCGCCGCGACACAGCGGTCGGCCGAAGCGGGATCTGAAGAACGGCGCGGCAGGCAATGCCGGGCCGCGGGCATGAATATAGACTCGCAGGACCTCAGCGAGCTGCGGGTTCAAAGGAATGGTGCGCTCATGTCCGCCTTTGCCGCACACGGTGATCGTCAATCGAACCAGATCGACCTGACCGCTGCGCAGCGATGCGCACTCTGAGGCCCGAATCCCGGTACCGTACAGCAAGGCGAGCAGCGCCCGATCACGCAGACCTATCACGGTATTGGACTTCGGTTCGTCCAGCAATCGGCTGACCTGCTCGGGCGCCAGGAAGACCGGAAGCTTGCGGGGAACCGCCTTGATCGAGGGGAAACCACTCAACGGGTTGGCCCTGTGATCGAGATAGCCCATGGCGACCATGGCCCGATAGAAGCTGCGCAGCACCACGAGCGCGCGGTTGACCGCCGAGTCTCCATTGCCGCGGTCCTGGCGCAGGTGCTGCAAATACGCCAGCACATCGCGCGCGCTCACCTGGTCGGGCGCCCGATCCGCGCAGGTCAACCGCACCCACTCGCTGAACTGCTTCAGCGCATCCTCGTAGGCGGCGAGGGTCAGGGGCCGCAGGCCACGCGCCACACAGTGGGTACGCACGTAGAGGGAAATCCAGTATGACCACTTCACGGGCGTTCTCCGATTGGCAAGGTCCGAACCGCCGCCTCGGGCCGCTGCGGCAACACGTGCAGATACACACCAGTCTCCTGCGGACTGCGATGGCCCATCAACGAGGCGATGATCGCCAGATCGACACCGCGATCCATCAGGTGCGTGGCGAAGCTGTGGCGCAGCGTACGAGCAGTAACGCCGGAACGCAGGTGGGCACGTGTCGCGGCGGCGGTCACCACCTCGCATACATCCTTCGCACGAATACGTCTGCCACGGGCTGTGGTGCGCAACAGTGCGCCGCGCCTGCCATGTTCGAGCAGATAAGCGAGCAGCTCGGTATAGAGCGCCTCTGGAATCGGAATCGAACGGGGCCGATCGCCTTGAGTATGTCTTCCAGAGTGTCACCCGCTTTCACTTCATGAAACACCAGTGCGGCTATGAAGCGCGAAAGCCGTTTCGGCAGAAGCGTATAGGCGCTGAAAATAGCTGGCCATCCAGCCTGCTCCCTGAACCATTCGCGCTGCCAGTTTATCTACAGCCTCAGCCTGGGATTTGAATGGACCCAGAGGTGAATAGGAATACCCAGGGAGCACGTAGTAATACCAGTCCCCTACCAGTACGTCCGTGCAATCGTATCCAGTGGACGAACCCGGCGCTGTGCATTCTGCTTGCGCGAAAATCGACGGCGAAAATATAAGCAACGCGCTTAAGACAAAACCCGCCTCAAGAGGGCATTTCACAACCAACCAGGAAAACCGCGTAACTGCTTGCATCCGTATTCTCCCTGCAGCAGAAAAATGAGCGAACCGCAATGTCAGGACATGCGGCCTCGGTATTGGGTCTCGATAAGATTTATTGCGTGCGGACGAATCCCTCCATCTGTTCCTCGACCCCGAAGCCCTGAGCCACTAACCCCAGCCTGATGGCTGGTTGGGGAAAAGCATAGCCACGTTCTTTTGCCATTTCAATACCCTTCACACCCCTCCCGAGGAACTAACGTCGGGCG